>NZ_MJUY01000036.1:0-243097 GCF_002237635.1 Acetobacterium sp. MES1 | reverse complement strand
GGGGCAAGCAAAAGTGGCAAAGGCCATAGAGCCTGAACGAAGTGAAGGCCAGCGTCTTGAGGCGCCGGCCGGTAACAGAGGCTTATAGCCTCAGAGCAAACCACCCGTTAGACGGGTGGTGCTGATTTTAGGAGGAAACATGTCAATCAAAATAAAATTATTTGCAAATTTTCGGGAGGGCCGAGGGAAGATCGTCGAAATGGATTATACCCCGGGAATGACAGGACAGGATGTCATCGATAGTTTGGGTATCACCGCGCCGGAAATTGCAGCTCTTATCGTCGATGGGGTTGACGGGAAAGTTGATGCCATGCTTGCCGTTCCCATTAAAGAAGATGGATATATGGCGATTTTTCCTCCTGTTGCAGGAGGTTGATGATAAAAGCCAAGCCCGGAGATTTGATAATAATCGGGCTTGGCTTTTACATAAGACATTTTTTCAAAAAACAACCAAAAACCGGTTGGTTAGTCCGGCTTTGGCGTCTAAAAGAAAGTGTCCTGATTTACGTATTTCGGTTACAAATAAATAAAATTCAGGGACGTTCAGGGAAAAAAAAGGCCACTCCTGATGGAATGGCCTTTTTTTTCTGCACTTAAACAATGCAAAATGACAAAAAAATTATTCTGTCAAGCCCCTTTTCCACAATGGGAGACATAACCGTTTCCGATTATACCCTACGGGTTTAAGTTCATAGCAAGCACCTTAGAAATCTTAAACTTCGGAGTATCTATATTATACACGATTAATAACGTAAGTGCAATAAAAATATGGTTGGCTTTAATATAAATATTTTATCAAACTAACTGTATAACATCTTAAGTGATTTGCAAGATAACTTGACAGAATCAGTCAATTCGATTATTTTAGAATCATACTAATATGAAAGGTAGTTCATCGAAATCTGATTGACTTCAAGATAAATAGGGATGAACTAAGTTGATAAAAATGAAGACAATTGAGATATATGATTCGGTAATATGCGATAGTGGCAATGGTTGCGGATCGGGAGCGGATCGGGAAGTCTTAAGGATTAAAACGATGCTTCGGGCGTTAACGAGTGAAGGAAAAAAAGTGTTGCGATACGGTTTGATTGAAAATCCGGAAGTATTCACCAGAAATAGGGAAATCAGTGAGATTATTGAAAAAAATGGCTCGGATGCACTGCCAATTACTGTAGTGGATGGTGAAATAAAACGTCGCGGTTCCTATCCATCGAACCTTGATTTAGCAACCTGGTCAGGAATGACGCAGGACGAACTGGTTATGATGTTGATGAAAGCCAAAATGGCCAATCGTAGTTTTTGCGGCGGTGATTGTTGTTAACTGGAGCAGTAGGGGGGGTGGCAAGCGCCCCTTATTGTTTGGATAAAATAGTCTAAAAAAAGCCGATTAACGTTTATTTAATCGGCTTTTGAAAGACTTATTTATGGCGTTTAGTCAGCTCATGGAATAGCGATTCCAGGTCGACATTCTGATTATTGAGCAATACCAGCAAGTGATAGATCAGATCTGAAGCTTCATAAATTAGTTCATCAGGATCATTGTTTTTAGCGGCAATAATTGTTTCAGCCGCTTCTTCACCAATTTTTTTACAGATTTTATCAACGCCTTTTTCAAACAAATAATTCGTGTAGGAACCTTCTACCGGGTTTGTTTTTCGGTCAGCTATAAGATGATAAAGCATCGTCAATACTTCCATGTTGCCCAGGTTTGTTTCGGGATTCACTGCCAGACTGCGATAGAAACAGGAGGTGTTGCCGGTATGGCAGGCAGGGCCTGCTGGAATGACTTGAAGAAGCAGCGTATCGCCGTCGCAGTCATAATCAACTTTTACCACGGTTTGAGTATTGCCGGAAGTTTCGCCCTTTACCCACAGAGCCTGGCGGCTGCGGCTGTAAAAAGTGGCTTTTTTAGTATCCAGGGTCATTTTCAACGCTTCTTCATTCATCCAGGCCATCATCAGCACCTGACGGGTTTCATAATCCTGAACGATGGCAGGAACCAGTCCCGCTTCATTATATTTTATATTTTCTAAATCCATGTTTTACCTTTCTATACCCGTCTGACAGGTATTTGCTGATCATGTAAAAAATTTTTCAAATCAGCAATGGGAATTTCTTTATAGTGAAAAACGGATGCCGCCAGGGCCGCATCGGCGCCTACTTTTAATACTTCAGCAAAGTCTTCCATTTTTCCGGCTCCGCCGGAGGCAATAATCGGAATGGTCAAAAGACGGGAGAGTTTCTGGTTGAGCTCCAGATCATAGCCTTTTTTTACCCCATCGGTATCGATGGAGTTGATACAAATCTCTCCGGCCCCCAGGTCCTGGCCTTGTTTCGCCCACTCAATCGCATCGATACCGGTGTTTTCCCGGCCGCCTTTAACGTAGACATCCCAGGAACCTTTATTATTGCGTTTGGCATCGATCGATAAAACCACACATTGGGCGCCAAAACGAAGGGCCGCCTCGCGAATCAATTGGGGGTTTTTAACGGCTGATGAATTAACTGAGACCTTATCAGCGCCGGCCATCAGCACTTTGCGGAAATCTTCAACCTTGCTGATTCCGCCCCCGATGGTAAAGGGGATGCGGATCGCTTCAGCAACTTTCTCAACAATATGGATAAAGATGTCCCTATCTTCATAACTGGCCGTTATATCGTAGAAAACCAGCTCATCGGCACCCTGGTCGGAGTAGTATCGGCCCAGTTCGACCGGATCGGCAACATCCTGAATATCCTGAAATTTTTTACCTTTTACTACCCGGCCGTGATCCACGTCCAGGCAGGGGATGATCCGTTTGGTCAGCATGATTTAAGCTCCTCTTGCAACAGTTTTTCCAGATCGATGGCTCCTTCATAAAGGGCTTTTCCGGTAATAGCACCGTAAAGTCCCATTTCCTGAAGACGGATCAGGTCGGCTGATTTGGAGATGCCGCCGGAAGCGATAATATCAATTTTTAAGTTGTCATTGAGTACCTTGAGCATCTCAAAATTTGGACCAGTCATCATGCCGTCTTTTGATATGTCGGTATAAACCAGAGTCGACAGACCCAGTTTTTCCAGGTTGCTGGCCAGTTCCAGGGCCTCAATATTGCTGCTCTCAACCCAGCCTTCGGTACAAACTAGACCGTTTTTAGCGTCAATGGAGACGCAGACTTTTTCATCATAAAGATCCAGGAGTTTGACAATAAAATCGAAATCTTTTACCGCCTGGGTACCAATGATGATTCGGGCGACGCCGCTGTCAATATAGTCTTTGGCAATTTCCAGTGTCCGGATACCACCGCCCAGTTCGACGGGAATATCCAGCGCGGCGACAATATCCTTAATCAGTTCCAGATTTTTCGGTTGGCCGTCAAAGGCACCATCCAGATCGACGAGATGCAGATATTGGGCACCTTTGGACTGCCACTTCAGGGCGACATCCACCGGGTTGTCAAAATATATGGTTTCGGCATCCTTTTGCCCTTGCATCAGGCGGACGCATTTGCCGTTTTTTAAATCGATGGCCGGAAACACAATCATGATATCATCTCCTTAAAGTTTGTTAGTAGTTTATAGCCCACATTGGAGCTTTTTTCCGGATGAAACTGCATCCCAATGACGTTGTCCTTTTGAACAATCGCCGGTACCTTGACACTGTATTTTGCATAAGCCACCACATCATCAAAGTTGTCCGGTTTGGCATAGTAGGAATGGACAAAGTAGACATAGTCTTCGGTGCCGATGTTTTTAACCAATGGGCTTTCCCGGTTGATCACCAGATTGTTCCAACCCATGTGGGGGATTTTTATCCCTGGGGCATCAAACCGAACAATTTCGCCAGGGATATAAGAGAGTCCGAAAAATTCACCGTCCTCATAACTTTTATCAAAAAGTAGCTGCATCCCGAGGCAAATACCCATCAGAATTTTGCCTTTTTTGACATTATCATTCAAAGCATCAATGAGATCAAATTTTCTGAGGTTATCCATGGCGTCAGAGAAAGCTCCAACCCCGGGTAGAATGATGGCGTCAGCCGCATCCAGAATCTTTTTATCTCGGGTGATGGTGCCGGAAAGACCGACATCACCCAGGGCAGTAGCGACATTTTTTAAATTTCCGACATCGTAGTCGACAATTGCGATCAATGGTTGTCCTCCTGTTATTCTATTATTCCTTTAGTGGATGGAATTTCGGTGTTGCCAGCTGCGATCGAGCAGGCGTCTTTTAGTGTTCGGCCCAGCGATTTAAAAATTCCTTCCACAATATGGTGGTTGTTCTTGCCGTAGAGGGAAGCCACATGGAGGGTCATTTTGCTGTTGCTGGTGAAGGCACTAAAGAACTCTTCCAGCATTTCTGTTTCAAAGTCACCAATGAATTCCCGGGTCAGGGGGACATCGAAAACCAGGTAACTGCGGCCGCTGATGTCCACACAGGTGCGGCACAGGGCCTCATCCATAGGAGTGAACTGGAAAGCATAGCGATTGATGCCAGCCTTGTCACCCAAGGCATCATAAAAGGCTTTTCCCAGCAGAATGCCAATGTCTTCGATGGCATGGTGGTTGTCAGCCTCGTCACCATGAGCGTCGATGGTCAGATCAAATTTGCCATGCTTGGTGAAGAGCGTCAGCATATGATCAAAAAAACCGACGCCGGTGTTGATCTGGGCGATTCCCGAGCCGTCAAGATTAAGTGATAGCGAAATTTCAGTTTCGGTGGTGGACCGGCTTAAGGTGCTTTTACGCTTCATTGTACACGACCTCCCGGATAATATCCAGAATCTTTTGGTTTTCCTGGGGTTTGCCCATCGAAAAACGAATACTGCCGGGAGTCACGTCTGTCTCGGCAAAGCGTTTAATCAGGATGTTTCGTTTCAGGAGCGCCTGATAGATGGCTTCAGCCCGGTCGCTTTCAAAATAAATAAAATTGGCGCCGGAGGGATAAAGGGTCAGGCCGGGAAAGGTCTCCAGCACCTGCATCGCATTTTGGCGCTCGGCCCTTAAAATTTCCAGATTACGCAGGATCGCATCGCAGTTTTTAAGGGCGATAACGGCCAATTTCTGGGTCAGCACATTGAGATTGTAGGGACCCTTAACCTTGTAAAGAATATCAATTATTTCACTGTTGCCGAGGGCATAGCCACAGCGGATACCAGCCAGACCGAAGGCTTTAGACAAGGTCCGCAGCACCAGCAGACGGGGGTATTTTTCCAGCAGATCAACGCCCGATTCACCAAAGAACTCGATATAGGCTTCGTCGAGGATCACCAGTGAAGGAACCGCATCCAATATTTTGACAATATCCGCTCGACTAAAAATATAGCCGGTGGGGTTGTTAGGGTTACAGATATAAAGCAGTTTGGCCTGATTCTGGCAGGCAGCCGCAATCATGCCCTCCACATCGGGAAGGTGTCCCGGTAGATCCGGTACCATCATATGCCGGGCGTTGGCAATGGTGGCCCAAATGTCGTACATTGAAAAGGAGGGCGAGTGGGAGACCACCACATCACCGGGATCGACAAAGGCCTGATTGATCATCGCAATCAGCTCATCAGAGCCGGAACCGCAGATAATGCCTTCGCCCGGGACACCGGTGTAGTCGGTAATGGCTTCGATCAGTTCCGGGAAACAGGCTTCTGGATAGCGGTTTAAATCGGTGTTACAGATGTCGTCGCAAAACTTTCGTTTGAGCTGCATGGGAAAGTCATAAGGACTTTCATTGGCATTGACGACGATCTCAAACTGCGGGGCATCGACCTTGTAGGCAATTAATTGCTGAATATTTTTTCGTATCAGTGATTCCATTAGTCTTCAAACCGCCTTTCAACTGCTTTGGCATGGGCATCCAAACCTTCAGAACGGGCAAAGGCGGCAATCTTTGGATAGACTGACTGCAATGCGGCCTGATCATAGGATAAGATGCTGGATTTTTTCAGATAGTCATAGACTCCCAGAGGTGAGGAGAATTTAGCCGTGCCGGAAGTCGGCAAGGTGTGGTTGGGTCCGGCAAAATAATCGCCCAGGGGTTCTGGGGTGTAGGCACCCATAAAGATGGCCCCGGCATTTTTTACTTTTTCCAGCGAATCCATGGGGTGTTCGATCAGGAGTTCCAGATGTTCGGGCGCAATCTGATTTGACAGCTCAAAAGCTTCGTCGAGATCCTTGACAATAAAGACAAACCCATAATCATCCACTGATTTTTTGGCGATTTCTTTGCGGTTTAAGTCTTCACTGATTTGGCGGTAGACTTCTTCGATGACTTGCGCCCCTAGCGCTTCGGAGGTCGTTACCAGAATCGGCATCGCCAGTTCGTCGTGTTCGGCCTGCGATAGTAGATCGGCAGCAGCATAAACCGGGTTGGCATTTTCATCGGCAATGATCAGCACCTCGCTGGGACCGGCAATCATATCGATATCAACCTTGCCAAAAACTTCTTTTTTAGCGGTGGCCACATAAATATTACCAGGACCGACAATTTTATTGACCGCTTTGATGGTTTCCGTGCCATAGGCCAGGGCGGCAACCGCCTGGGCGCCGCCGATTTTATAAATTTCGTGGACGCCGGCAATTTTGGCGGCCGCCAGGATCGTGGGATTGATTTTGCCGTCCCGACCCGGTGGCGTCACCATCACCAGGGACTTGACCCCGGCCACCAGCGCCGGAATGGCATCCATCAGCACGGTCGAGGGGTAGGTTGCTTTGCCACCGGGGACATAGAGGCCGACCCGTTCAATCGGTGTGATGTGCTGACCCAGGATGACCCCAGGTTGGGGCGTGTAGGTCCAGGTAGTTTCTAACTGTTTTTCGTGAAAATCACGAATGTTCTCGGCCGCTTCCCGGATGATATCCAGAAGTTCAGCGGGAACCGCGGCAAAGGCTTCATCAATTTCTGCTTCGGTGACCTGCAAGTGGGTGAGAACACAGTGATCAAGGGCTTGCGTATAATACAAAAGGGCGGCGTTGCCTTCTTTTTTGACTCCTTTGATAATTTCCAGAACGGCGTTGCGGATGTCTTCCCGCTCATCGTCGTTGCGTTTCAAGATAGTATCAAGATCCATGCCTTGTTTATAGATAATAGTTTTCATTTTATTCCTCTCGATTTTATTAAATAACCAGCTCTCGTCGATCGTCACGAATAACTACAACTGGTTTTCAAAGGCCTTGATAATGGGGTCAATCATTTCCCGTTTGGTTTTCAGACTGACCTGGTTGACAATCAGTCGGGAGCTGATCTCGCAGATTTCTGCCAGCACCGATAGTCCGTTTTCTTTCAAGGTGCTGCCGCTTTCGACGATATCGACGATGCAGTCGGCCAGACCAATCAGCGGGGCCAGCTCCACCGAGCCATTGATTTTAATGATATCGACCAGTTGGTTTTTGGTATGAAAGTATTCTTTGGCGATAACCGGGTATTTGGTACCGACCACCATTTTTTTACCATAGGGGATGGGACGGTTTTCAAAGCCGGCCACACACATTTTACATTTGCCGATGTCAAGGTTTAGCATCTCATAAACCTGGGCCGGGTGTTCCAACAGCACATCCTTACCGACAATCCCAATATCGGCGGCACCTTTTTCGACATACGTGGGAACATCCGGTGATTTCACCAGAAAAAACTCAATTGCACCGGTGGTATCGGTAAAGATCAGTTTGCGGCTTTTTTCTGAGTAGTCGGAAAAAACATAACCGAGATCAATTAACAGCTCAATCGCTTTTTTGGCGACACGGCCCTTGGCCAGGGCAAATCGGATGACCATTTATTGCACCTCGCTTTCGGAACTAATTGTTTTGATTTCTGAAAAATTTCCGTTGTCTTCGGAAAAGAGTTTGCCGTCCATTATAAAGTACAGGGCGGCATTTTTATAAAGGGCATTTGCCTGGAAAGACAAAGCATGCGTTTCTTTCGTTTCATTCATCAAGAAAACTTCGGCAATGGCTCCTTGAGATCGCAATTGCTCGGCCATTTTGTAGGCGTTGGCTTTTTGTGCTTTTTCATAAAAAAGCACATGGATCCGCTGGTCATCCCGGGGCAGTAGCTGATGTTGCTCCATGTAATCAATCACTTTGAGCAGATCGATGGCAAAACCGCAGGCCGGACGGGGAATACCGAATTTTTCCGATAAATGGTTGTAGCGTCCGCCGCTGATCACCGGCTCGCCACAGCTGTTGATATAACCTTTAAAGTTGATATCGCTGTAATAGTTCATCTGATTGGTAAAACCAAGATCAAAACTGACATAATCAGCCAGGCCAATGATTTCCAGATGGGCGTAGATTTCAGAAATTTTTTCGACAACCTGACGCATTTTATCATTGATGCACAGGGCTTCCATCTGTTTTAATACCGTTTTAGGCTCGCCATAAAGCAGTGGCAGTTTAAGAATGATGGCTTTTTTATCATCCGGCAAGGCCAGCTTTTCCAGATAGTTGGCGATGTCGCCAATGTTTTTGTTTTCGATGTATTTAAATAGGGTAGCCTTCTCTTTGGCGGAAAAGGCCAAATCGTCAAAAAGAAAATTGATGAAGCCGACATGGCCCAGATCAATATGGACATCGTTAATGCCGTTTTGAAGCAGGGAACGGATCGCCAGGGCAATCACTTCGCCGTCACATTCCGGGCTGTTGTTGCCAAAATATTCGATCCCAATTTGGGTAATCTCTTTTTTGATGATCTCTGGTGATGAAAAATTACGATAAATGTTGGTCTCATAAGAAAATTTAATGACATCCTGAGCATTGGGATGGTTCATAGCAGCCATACGGGTCACCGGCAAGGTGGCATCGGGCTTCAAGACAAGGACCTTGCCCTGATGATTCACCAGCTTAAAGAGATCATCGCTGGGGATAGAATCTTCATTGACGTAAAGGTCGTAGGTTTCAAAGGTGGGGGTGGAAATCTGATGATAGCCAAAGGACCGGTAAAGTGACATAAGTTTATGATTGATTTGCTGCAAGGCAAAATAATCCTGATGCTGGATGTTTTCGAATCCATCGATGGTATAATTGAAAAGCATGTGAACCTCCTTGTTCATATTTGCTTTATTGCTGTAGTCTGGTAAAGTGTTAGCTCTATTGTAGCATGAATTCACAATTTGTCAAAGCTTTTTAAGTGATTTATCAATTTTCCTTCTGCCGGATGCTTGTTACAAGCAAGGACGATTAGATTATTGGTGTATGATTGATTCCAAATATGTTCATTGTTATCTACATGTCGGCGACAAAAATAGATGTAGTTCAAAATAGATAGTCCAATTTAAAAAAATAAAAATGGACAGTAATGGATTTTGTTGACAGTATGTATTATAATATATCTGTGAATTGAAGGCAAATATCCTAAGTATCATCTTTGAACAAATAGCTTGGTTGATATGCCGATTACATGATACATCAGAAAGCAAGGTGTTCATTATGCAAAATGAGATAAATATTTTTTTAGGAGAGAATATAACAACAATGGTAATATTAGGAACCATTGTTATTTTTTGTTTGGCAGGGACAATTATCTATCATCTCGTTAAAATCAATAATCGGCGGGAAGAGTGGGAACAGGCTGAAAAGGTGTTTCAGGGAGTATTCAATCAAGTGACAGATAGTATTGTTGTAGTTGATAAAAATGGAATCATACATAAAGCAAACGAAACATTTTTGAAGTATCAGGGAAAACCAGCAGATAAAATTATCGGAAAAAGTATCCAACGGATTCCGATGGACTATGTTTTTGAAGACGAGATGGACCAATTAAAAAAAGCGATTGCTGAAAAGGGTGTGTATGAAAGGGATATCAAGTTTTATCATAAAAGTGGTGAGGTAATTCCAATTCATCTAGTTTTTAAACCGTTGAAGATAAACAGTAAAAAGGGACGTGAAAAAACCTACATGGTGGTAACCGGTACGGATTTGAAAAATACCTATGAAAAGGATGAGTATATCAGTCAGCAGAAAGAAGAACTGTTAGAAATTCAGCATCTTGCCCATTTGGGCTATTGGGAAATGAATTATTTAACAAAAAAAATTTACTGGTCAAAAGAGCTTTATAGTATACTAGGCTATGAAGAAGGTGAGGTCGAGCCGAATCTTGACATCATCTACTGGATGGCTTATGAGGATGATCAGAACCGGGTTTGGAAAGCCTTCTTACGGGCATTTCAGGCGCAGGAAAAAGTGGATACACATTACCGGATAAAAAACAACCGTGGTGAAATTCGGGATATCTATTTGCGAATTCGACATTATTTTACTAAAGAAAATGAGCATCTTCGAACCATTGGGATTCTTCAGGATGTCACAAAACAGGTCGATTTACGTGAAGAACTAAATGCACAACTGATTTTCACAGATAAGGTGCTTAACAACAGCAGGCTTTTATTTATTGAATTTGACAGTAATTTTGAAGTTAGAAACATTAATCACGTGGTTCAGCAATTGAGTGGAATTACTGATGATGAGATCGAAAATAAAAATCTTCGAGATGTTTTTGGAAATCTTAACCGTGCACATCGAAAGTTTGTTAATGAAAATTTAGATTTTCGACGACCATTACCCTTTAGAGATTACAAAGGAAATATCCATTATATTCAGTGGGATCATGCGACTTTTTCCAGAAGAGATGGAAAAAACACTAATATTCTGCTTGGTATCGATGTATCAGAAACTATCGAAAAACGCAAAGCCTTGGAAGCCGCGTTTGTTCAGGATCCAGTCACTAAATTACCCAATCGTTATAAGTTGGAACAGGTTTTGGATAATTACTTTGACAAGAACGGGAAAAACCCTGATAAGAATCTGGCTTTGATTTTTATTCACGTTGAGGGAATTCATTTGGTCGGTGACGCATTTGGTCAGGCTGTTGAAGATCATTTGATGCAGTCGTTGAGTGAGCGGTTATATGGTTGTGTTGGGAAATATGGGCTTTTCGTTCGTCGTTATACGGATCAGTTTGTTTTGTTTTATCCGTGTGACACGGGTATTAAAATAGTTATGGAGATTTGTCAATTGATATCGAAATTGTTTGATGTGCCCTTTGTTATTGAGGAAAACGCATTTACATTAAAATGCCATATTGGAATTTCAAAATTTCCTGACCATGCAAATACTAAGGATGATTTAATCCGCTTTGGTAGCGCAGCGATGCATGAGGCGCAGCGATTAGGTCTGGATTACTATTTTTTTCATGATTCATTAGAAAAGAAATTAAAAAGCAAAGTGATTGGATACAAACAAAAAAACAATTAAATTGAGGAGTCATCTATGGCCTATAAATGTGTGGTTTTCGATTTTGATGGTACCCTTGCGGATACTGAAGAGAAAGCCTTTAATATATACAACGAACTGGCAACAAAATATAAATACAGCACTGTCACCATGGAAGAACTTCAGCATATTAAGAATCTTCATGTGAAAGAGATAAAGGAAATTGTTGATATCCCATTTTATCAATTTCCTCGAGCACTGCGGGATGGGCAAAAAATGATGCGCAAGGAATCAAATGAAATCCATGCTTTTGCCCCAGATATTCATGCGTTTTTTACGGCGTTGAGACAGGAAACCAAGCATATTGGCATTCTCACCTCGAATATAAAGAAAACTGTTTCTGATTTCTTAATAACTTACGACATCAGTCATGAGATTGAATTTATCATGTGCTCGGCACTGATGTCGAAGTCAAAAAAAATCAAGAAGGTGCTGCGTAAGCATGATATTAAACCTAGTGAAATGTTATATATCGGTGACGAAGTCCGAGATATTGAAGCCTGTCATAAGGTTGGGGTCGATGTTGCTGCGGTTAACTGGGGCTATAATACACCCCTTGCTCTTGAAAAGTGTAAACCCACGTTCATGATTGACAATATCTGGAAAGTCATTGATATTGTTAAAACAAAAAATGATCATTGAATCGGATTTATGCATCAGTAGTGGAACAAATAATCTTCAGTGCGCCGACGCTAATTACCCGCTATGGTGTGATTAGACGGTATTTGCTGGGCGTTTTGGATACCAACACAGATACATTCAGATCTTTGTTTATTTCATCAACAAGGGCGGCAATGGATTCGTCATTAGCACCATAAATCACACAATTTAGTGTGGTTTCATCTACAATTAATGCGCCAATATAATAATAGCCATTAGAAACAGTTAGTGTTACGCCGCTCACATGGTTTAAAAGTTTCATTTTAATTATTTCAATGGCCTCATGGGTATCCATGATTTGTTTACCGGTACTCACATCATTGAGTCCGATAAGAAGCTCATAACGGTCGGTGGATTCCAGACCCAGGGAATCGGACTCTTTTTCAGAAGTCGGTATACAGCCAACTAGTGTTGCAATAGAGAGGAATAGAATACATACAATAAATAGTCTTTTTCGCATCGGATTGTTCTCCTTAAATGATTTGCTAGTGGATCATAATAATCTTAATCATAACACATTTTGATGGCAAATGAAATGCTCAATGGGATGAATGATTTGCGCCAGAAGCTTATCCAGAATATTAAATAGTATGGTAAGAACGTCTAGGCTTCACTGATTTCAGGACGAATGCTTAAAATAAAAAGAGGGGTATTTTTATGACCGGTTTGGTTTTGATGAGCACATTTTCAATTGCAATTGGTGTGATGATTATCGCCATTTCAAGATGGGGTGTCCACCCCTTTTTAGCGATTATGGGTGTTTCATTAATTCTTGCTGTGGTTGTCGGATTGCCGCTTTCAGAAATTCCCGGAATTTTAGGATCCGGATTTTCAGGAATATTTACAAGTATTGGTATTGTGATTATTCTGGGTGCTCTAATTGGATTAATCTTGGAAAAAACTGGTGCGGCAATTAAATTGGCAGACCTTGTAGTAAAGATGGTGGGACAGAATAATCCTGAACTGGCTTTGATGATTATAGGATGGGTTGTCGCAGTGCCGGTTTTTTGCGATAGTGGGTTTGTAATCTTAGATCCGATTCGCAAAGCAATGCAAACAAAAACCAGAACCTCATCAGTAGCCATGACGGTAGCTCTGGCAGCGGGACTTTATACGGCTCATGTATTTATTCCACCCACACCAGGACCGATTGCAGCAGCTGGAACGCTTGGGGTTGGAAATAATTTGCTGTTAGTTATTGGTATCGGTACACTGGTGTCGATTCCTACATTAGTGGCGGCGCTGATATTCTCAAAATACATTGGTGAAAAAATCAAATCAAAAGATGAACTTGAGGATCAGGACTATCAAAAAAGTATGGCGGAACTACTTTCTGAATATGGTGAAATACCAGGTGGTCTGGCTTCCGTTGCTCCGATTCTGGTACCTGTGGTACTGATGGCACTTGGTTCAATTACCAATTTATTCTCAGTTGGCGGAATATTGGGTCAATTTTTTGCTTTTTGTGGAACTCCCATGATTGCACTAACGGGAGGGTTACTATGTGCGTTGGGGCTCTTGATTTTAACAAAAAAAACAGCAGATTTTTATGAACTGACCAATGAAACCTTGAAGATTGTTGGACCCATACTATTTGTAACAGCTGCTGGTGGGGTTTTAGGTAAGGTGATTGTTGCAGCTGGCTTTGTTGAATTTATTCAGTCCAATGCCGGTTTCATATCCCAGGCCGGTATCTTTTTTCCATTTCTGATTGCAGCTATTTTAAAAACGGCTCAAGGATCTTCAACAGTTGCGATGACTACGACGGCAGGAATTATGGGCAGCTATTCAGACGCTGGCTCAATGATGACGGCATTAGGTTTAACTACCCCATTATCTGCAGTTCTGGCAGTGCTGGCGATCGGGGCTGGGGGAATGACGGTATCCCATGCAAACGATAGCTACTTTTGGGTGGTGACAAACTTTGGGGCAATGGCACCCCAGGATGGCTATCGTACCCAGACGCTATTGACCCTGATTATGGGAATGACAGCGATGGTAACTATTTTTATTTTATCGCTATTCGTGTTATAATTAAGTAATTAATAGTCTAAAAATTAAATGTAACGATTAAGATATTGTTATTCATATTATGGTATTATTATCCTAAAGTAAAGGCATCGCAGTACGATAACATACATGTGTTTAGAATGTAGATTAAGGCAACGGCTGATTCGAACGAATTTGTTTCATGAAATTTTCATTGATTCACAAAAAAGAAGGGTGGAATGAATATGGATATTGCGGCACTATCAATGGGTTTGAGCCAAATGCAGGTTAGTCAACAAGCCAGTATTTCGGTGATGAAAATGGCAATGGAAACTGGTACAGAGCAAATGACTGATATGATGGCAATGGTCGAAACAGCGACTCCGTCGGCCACTGTAGCTGGTCCTGCACCAGATCCTAATATCGGCCAGTTGTTGGATATCTCGATTTAAATGGATCCAGCCGGATTATAACACCGGCTGGATTTTTCATTGTTAATATACATAAGGTGCAGGTAATTTCGATAAATATTCTGTTGCGGGAATTATTGCAAGCCTGATGGTTTAAAAGTAAAAAATGGGGTACGAATCAGATCATAGACTAAAGAAAGCTGGAGGAAATAAAATGTGTTGTAAAAATAATGAAGAGAGCCAATGCTGTGTAGCGGTTCATAAGGACAAAATTGTCCCGTGCGCTTTAGTTGTGCTTACAATTGCCTTTACGATTGCGGGGTTTGTCATCGGCCATCGTTTTATCGGCAAAGGGTGTTGTAAAAATCAGGATGAAGAATAGAGAAACGGAACGGTAAGAGTTACGAAAAAGACCGAAGCGAAAAACGCTTCGGTCTTTTAATCATAGGGTGCTTGCTTCCATTTTGACTGGATATTTTTGTTTGAGGTCTTCGACCTTGCCGATAAATGCTTTGTTCTGTTTTTCACGCAGTAAGTAATTACGAGCATTTTCCTTTACGGCATCAAAGGGGATCGTTTGAGCGATCTTGCGATCAGTCAGCTTAATAATATGGAAGCCAAACTGTGTTTGTACTGGTAGTTCGGTCATCTCATCGATTTCAAGGGCAAAGGCGGCGGATTCGAATTCGGGAACCATTTGACCTTTAGAAAAATAACTGAGGTCTCCACCTTTTTCATTGGATGGACACATCGAGTACTCTTTCGCAGCAGCTGCAAAGGGTTTTCCATTTTTGATTTCTTCAATCACGGTTACAGCTTGCTCTTCAGTCGGCAACAAAATATGGCTGGCTCGAATACTGTCGGGAGCAATGAACTGGTTCGGGTTCTCATCGTAAAATTTCTGAACTTCTTCATCAGGTACGGTGATATCCATCATGAATTTGGCAATCATATGGGTTTTAAGCAGCTTTTCTTCAGCATCGATGAGCATTTTTTGAAACTCTTCACTTTCATCGACCTTTGCTGCCTTGCCTTCTAAATAAAAAAGCTCTTGAGCAATGAGTTCTTCTAGCAATTGACGTCGACCTTCTTTCGAAGTAAATTGATTTGCTTGTTCTTGGGGTAATTGTCTTATTAAGGCATCGAGATCCGCAGAGTAAATTGTTTTACCATTGACGGTAGCCAAAGGGGTTTTTTCCATAATCGTCTCCTTTAGGTCCAATAAATTTATTATCTTATATGATCATAGCCTGTGGATGGATCTTTGTCAATACGTAGTTCAGCTAGGCTACGAATCAAAGTAGCATACACTTGTACCAAAGCTGTTGTTGAGGGTAGCGCCTATGAGCAGGATGATTATGTGATTTGATCGATTTACATTAAGTAAAGCTTAATGATTCCGAATAATAAGATGGTATGATTGACAATTATGGAATGGAGCGCTATACTAGTGATAGATAGTTAGGTAAGCGCTAACTAATAAAAAAGTT
Source organism: Acetobacterium sp. MES1 (assembly GCF_002237635.1). NCBI lineage: Bacteria > Bacillati > Bacillota > Clostridia > Eubacteriales > Eubacteriaceae > Acetobacterium > Acetobacterium sp. MES1. The sequence continues at coordinate 227,311 of NZ_MJUY01000036.1, read as the reverse complement.
GGGTGATAATATGACTTGTAAGAAAAACGAATTATATGAGGCCTATCATAAACTGCTGAAACTGGATGCGGCATTGCATGAAAATGAAACCTGCCAGTGTCAGGCGGAAGATGTTACCTCAAAACAGAAATATTATCTGAAAATTATCGATAAGAATTATCGTGTCACCTTTAGTCAATTGGCTCAGGAAACACGAAATTCGAAACCGACGATTACTGAATTGATTAGTAAATTTATTTCCATGGGCTGTGTGTATCGTGAACGTTCACCAGAGGATGGCAGGGTGTATTTTATTTATCTCACACCAAAGGGTAAATCAATTGCCAGATCCGAGGAAAGAACCCAGATTCAAATGATTGAACGTATTAAAAGCAGTCTCAACGATGAAGAGCTGGATCAATTGATCACCTTACTAAACAAAATCCTTTAATAAAAAACAAATCTTTAGAGGATGAGGAGGAAGAAAAATGAGTACACTAGAAATTAAAAGCGCACCATTAATCCCGATTACGGAAACTGTAATTTATCCGGGGATTTCAAATCGTATTTTTGTCAACGAAGATATTGGTAATAATATCAAAGAACTGATCATTAAAAATAATACCCTGGCCATCGGCTTGTCAACTAAGGATTATAAAGGATTGGTTCAATTGACTGCTGATTCCTTTTATCGGATTGGCGTGTTAATGAAATTTGACAACATTCAGAAATCCGATAATGGTTTCATTATTGATATTACTACCATCAATCGTGTAAAGGTTCTGGATTTTACCTTCGAAGAAAAACAGATTACTGCTTCATATACTGTTCAAGATGATATACTGGACATTAATGCTGATGAAGAGCAGGAAATGATTGTTTACATTAAAGGATTGATGAAAGACTTAAGTCATAATTTTAAAGGAGCTGAGTATTTTGTCAGTATCCTGGAAGGTCTGCCTTCATTAGAAGAAATTATGGGTTATACCATTCCGATGATGGGCATTCCATTAAAAAGCAAACAGGTTCTTTTAGAAATTGATTCATTAAAAGAACGTGCCTTGAGCTTTATTGACTATATTATCCGGGAAAAAGATTCAGTTCATTTGCAACTGGAAATCAGCAAAAAGTATTCCCAACGAAAGGATAAAACCTATCGTGAAGCGATGCTTCGGGAACAGTTAAAAAATATTAAAGCCGAACTCGGAGAACTCGATGAAGAGCTGGAAGAAGAAGCCGATTACCGCAAAAAAGTGCTGGATTCGGATATGCCCCCGGATGTTAAAAAAATCGCCTTAAAAGAGGTCAGAAAATTTGAAAACTCACCACCCAATGGGGGTGAAAGCAATGTGATTATGAACTATCTGGATTTGCTTTTAGAACTACCATGGACCAGTGAGAAAAAAGAAATTGATATTGAACACGCCAGAGCGGTATTGGAGTCTCATCATTTTGGTATCGATGATGTAAAAAAACGAATCATTGAACATCTGGCCGTAATGAAATTAAAAAAAGATAAACAAGGTTCAATCCTGCTGCTGGTGGGACCTCCGGGAACCGGCAAAACCAGTTTGGGAAGGAGTATTGCTGAAGCGTTGGATCGTAAATACGTACGAGCCAGTCTGGGTGGGGTTCGGGATGAGGCTGAGATACGAGGCCATCGTAAAACATACCTGGGGGCAATGCCAGGACGTATCATTAAAGGTATTGCCAATGCTGAAGCTAAGAATCCGGTGTTTATCCTGGATGAAATAGATAAAATGGGCATGTCCCACCAGGGTGATCCTGGTTCAGCTTTGCTGGAAGTATTAGACCCAGAACAAAATTGTACCTTCTCGGATCATTACCTGGAAATCCCCTACGATTTATCAGAGGTATTTTTCATCGCAACAGCTAATGATTTGAGCACCATCCCAGCACCGCTCTTGGATCGGGCAGAAATAATCCAGCTGTCGAGTTATACCAACGGCGAAAAGAAACGGATTGCCATCGATCACCTGCTGCCAAGTGTTTTAAAAGACCATGGATTGACCACTGATATGCTTCAGATTGAAGATTCTGCCATCGAAGCAATTGTTGAAAACTATACAGCTGAAGCGGGCGTTCGAGGTTTGACCAAGCAGTTGGCAAAAATTGCCCGAGTTGTGTCGGAAAAAATTGTCTCTAAAAAAGTTGAGCTTCCCTTTGTTGTGACAACGAAAAACCTGAGTGACGTGTTAGGTAATAAAACCAGACGCCATGAAAAAGCTGGTGAAAATAACAAACCTGGCGTGGTAACAGGAATGGCATGGACAGCAGTTGGTGGAGAAATTCTCTTTACCGAAGCAAGCCTGATGCCGGGAAGTGGTAAGTTGACGTTGACGGGCCAATTGGGTGATGTCATGAAAGAAAGTGCTACGATTGCGATGAGTCTGATCCGATCCCGCTTGGGTGATCTGGCCAATGGCTTTGACTACTTTAAAAATGATACCCATATTCATGTTCCGTCCGGATCAACACCTAAAGATGGACCATCCGCTGGCGTTACCCTAACGACTGCACTGGCTTCATTGATCCTGGGGAAACCGGTTGATTCAAAACTATCCATGACAGGGGAAATTACCTTAAGTGGTCAGGTATTACCGGTGGGCGGCATTAAAGAAAAGGTTATTGCTGCTCAACGCAGCGGCATCACAAAAGTATTATTGCCAAAAGATAATGAAAAAGATGTCAGTGATATTCCTGAAGAAGTGCGCAATGCCTTAACCATTATTCATGTTGCAACCATTGAAGAAGTGCTAAAAGAGGCATTGGGGATCGAATTACCAGAATCTAAATTGGTATTAAATAGACCACAAGGTGATTCCAATGTGCAACTGAGTATGGTTGAGGAATAAATTCCATTATTAAAAAAAGCGATAAGAAAAAGCTGTTGAGTAGAGTAGAAAGGAAGCTGTCAAATGGCAGCTTTCTTTTTTTCTAACCGGTTCAGTCGACGGCTGTATTTTCTTATGATATAATATCTCCCATGAAAATTAAGATGTTAAATAACGAAACAATCAATAAAATAGCCGCTGGTGAAGTTATCATCCGGCCAGTATCTGTGGTAAAGGAACTGGTGGAAAATGCCATTGATGCTGGAGCAGATCAGATTACGGTGATTGTTGAGGCAGGTGGTAAAAACCGAATAACGGTTCGGGACAATGGTTGTGGGATAGCGTATAATGAGATTCCATTGGCCTTTAAACGTCATGCCACCAGCAAGTTGTCAACCATTGAAGATCTGGAAGAAATTGAATCGCTGGGGTTTAGAGGCGAAGCCTTGTCCAGTGTAGCGGCGGTGGCTAAGGTTCAGATTACGACGCGATTCGAGAATGAAGAGATTGGGAGCCAAGCCCTGTTCGAGGGGGGGGCTCTCATTCATCAGCGGGTCTGCGCCTATAATCGGGGGACTGAAATTACCGTGAAAGATTTGTTCTATAATACTCCGGCCCGTCGAAAGCATTTGGAAAAGGACAAAAAGGAAGAGGCGATCCTCCGGGATCAGTTAGAGAAAATTGCTATTTCGCGCCCGGAGATTCGTTTCCAACTAAGCAGTAATGGACGAATGGTTCTCGAAACCCCCGGCACAGGAAAGGTAATCGATGTGGTCAAAAAACTTTTCGGGAGTGAAATGGCAGACAATCTGATAACCCTTAATTATGAAAATAAGCCGATGAAACTGGAAGGGTTTGTAGGGAATCTAAAAACGATGAGAACGCATCGGGAAGATCAAATGTTTTTTATAAACGGACGATTTGTCAAAAACAACCGACTATCAAAAGCATTAGACGAAGCGTTTGATGGATATAGTATGAAACACCAGCATCCCCTGGGTATTGTTTTTATTGAACTACCTGGTCGAATGTTGGATGTAAACATCCATCCGGCTAAAACGGAAATAAAGATTCTTAATGAAAGCCTGGTTTGCTTGCTTTTTAAACAAGGGATCAGAGAAACGCTCAGAAATGCCAGTCTGATTGTTGAGTTGGGGACAGCACACACGGTTGAGTTTGACGATGTTAATGAGAAAAATAAATACGCAGATAAAAAACCGACTGGTAACCATGACGCAGAGATTTTTTATAACGCTGGCAAAATGATAAGCGTGTCAGTAGCACAAAATAACCAGCCAGAAGAGCAAACTACCATTGAGACAGTGCTAAGTAGTAGCGCTTTGATGACTTCTGCGAACTGTTTGGATACGGAATTGTCATCGTCTGAAAAGCGGATGGGGTTTGGTGTTGATCAGAGAAAATCGGCTTTAACTGGACAATCAGAGAAAGCTCAAAACACCGCACCATTAACCGAAAGCTTAAAGGCAGGAAAGATGGCATTGTTTGAGAATGCTGACGTGTATTTTTCATCGGATCGGTACAGGCAGGTTGATAATGATTTGAACATCTTCGAGTCGGGTCGGCCCAATCCGGAAAAGGGTATTCAGGTATCAGGCAGTTCAACAAGTGCCAGAGCGGACATTAAATATCTGACCAAAATGAAAATTGTCGGACAATTGTTTAATGTCTATATTCTACTGGAGGGAGACAAGGAAATCTATCTCCTGGATCAACATGCTGCCCACGAGGCATTCTTAACCCAGGAACTGATGCATCTGTTTAATCGTCAAGAGGTTCTTCCCAGCCAAGGGTTGATGACGCCAATACCGATTAAAATTCGGCCAAAAGATTTAGTGGGAATTGAACAGACCCTGGTGCAATATAAAAATCTGGGTTTTGACTGCGATGTTTTTGGTGAAGACACGCTGTTGGTGCGAAGTGTTCCGATATTGCTTGGGGAACCCCAGAGTCCGGATTTGCTAAAATTGATGATTGACGAGAATTTATTTGAGTGTGATGACAGGTTTTGCGTAAATAACGTTTTTTCAGAAAAAACACAGAATAAAATCATTTCCATGGCCTGTAAAGCTGCCATTAAGGGCGGGCAATCCTTAACTCAGGTCGAAATTAAAAGCTTGCTCGAGAATTTGACAAATCTTGATAATCCCTACACCTGTCCCCATGGTCGCCCCATTATAATGAGATTAAAGGAATATGAATTAATGAAATTATTCAAGCGGGTAATATAATATGGAAGTGAAAAAACCGAAAATAGTGGTCATTGTAGGGCCAACAGCCAGCGGAAAAACGGCTCTGGGTATAGCTCTCGCAAAAAAACTCAACGGCGAAGTTGTTTCAGCCGACTCCATGCAAATCTATAAACACATGAATATCGGTACGGCCAAGGTTACCTCAGAAGAGATGCAAGGGGTGCCCCATCACCTGATTGACTGTGTGCCACCAGATGAAGAATTCAGTGTAGCTAAGTATAAAGCGGCAGCGCTTGAAGCCATCGAAGAAATTCTTATAAAAGGAAAACTTCCTATTATAATAGGGGGGACTGGATTATATATCAACAGTCTGAGTCTCCCATGGGATTTTCAAAAAAAAGACAGTGATGAGACAATTCGGTGGCGATTAACGGCTGAAGCTGAAGTTCTGGGCAAAGATGCATTGTATGAGCGATTAAAATTGGTGGATCCAGCCACTGCAGAAATCGTTCATCCCAACAATCTAAACCGCATTATCCGGGCATTGGAAATCTATGAGCTCACAGGCAAACCAAAATCTCATTTTGATGAAGAATCAAGAAAACAGGAAGTGCCCTACGATTATATTATGATCGGTTTGGATTGGGATCGGGAGACTCTTTATAATCGAATAAATCATCGGGTCGATCGGATGATCGAGGAAGGTCTGATCGAAGAAACAAAAATGCTGATTGAAAGGGGTTATGATTGGAACCTGACATCGTTGAAGGCAATAGGCTATAAGGAATTGAAGCCTTATCTGGAAGGTGAGTCCACTTTGGCAGAAGTGGTCAGTATTTTGAAACGGGATTCCCGTCACTATGCCAAACGTCAAATGACGTGGTTTCGAAAGGATGAGCGTATCCAATGGCTAAAAATGGGTGAACCTAGTAATTTAGAAACTCAGGTTATGGAATGCCTTAGTCTGATTAAACCACAGTTAGAATCAATAAATGAAAGCGAGTAAAGTGTTTGAACATTCAAAATGACATTAAAACCTATCTTGAACAGGAATTTAAAATATCAGAGTCAGTTATAAATTTCGTAAAAAATACAGAAAAAGATATCGCATTACAGTTGAAGAAACTGGACGATTTGTCGGAGTTGCATCAGTATCGGGTGATTAAAGCCATGCAAAAGGCAGGTTTGGGAGATCGCCACTTCACTGTTTCGACCGGTTATGGCTATGACGATGTGGGTCGGGAAGTAGTGGAAACCATCTATGCTGATGTATTTGGAGCAGAAGACGCTTTGGTGCGACCGCATATTTCATCGGGAACGCATGCAATTTCATTGGCTCTCTATGGCGTATTGCGGCCCGGTGACCACTTATTGGCAATTACCGGTTCACCTTATGACACCATACGTACTGTTATTGGTCTGGAAGAGGCTGGTACTGGTCAGGGAACGATTAAAGAGTTTGGAGTAACCTACGATCAGATTGAACTGCTCTCAAACGGCTGTTTTGATGAGACAGCCATACTTGCTGCGATCACTCCTGAGACAAAAATGATCTATCTGCAGCGTTCTACAGGTTATAGCTGGCGTGCTGCGCTGCAAATGGATGAGATGGAAAAGATGATTAAAAAAATTCGCAAAGTAAAAGCAGACGTCATTGTTTTTGTTGACAATTGCTACGGCGAATTTATGGATCGAGTTGAGCCAGTGTCAATCGGGGCTGATTTGATGGCCGGTTCCCTGATTAAAAATCCCGGTGGCGGCTTGGCTCCAACTGGCGGCTATGTAGCGGGACGGGCGGATCTGGTTCATCTGGCTGCCAGCCGACTGGCGGCTCCTGGAGTTGCTAGAGAAACCGGGGCAACACTGGGAATTAATCGAACGCTGTTGCAAGGTCTCTTTCTGGCTCCAACTGTAGTTGCCCAGGCAATTAAGTCAGCGGTGCTTTTGGCCGCCTGCTATAAAAAGCTGGGCTTTGCTGTTTGCCCGGAAGTGTCAGATTACCGCAGCGATATTATTCAGAGCATCTGTTTAAAAACGGCGGAAGGTGTTAAGACTTTTTGCCGGGCAATTCAGGAGGCGGCCCCGGTTGATAGTCAGGCAACTCCTGAACCATGGGACATGCCGGGCTATTCTGATCCGATAATTATGGCAGCTGGGGCTTTTATTCAAGGCTCTTCCATAGAACTTTCAGCTGATGCGCCGATGCGAGAACCTTACTATGTCTATTTTCAGGGGGGACTGACCCATTTTCATGGTAAACTGGGGGTTTTGCTTAGTCTCCAGCGGCTTAAGGATAAGCAACTCGTAAAAATATAAAAATTCAGATAAAGAAATTGAGGTGATTAACGTGATAACTAAAGAAAAAATTGATCGAATCAACGAATTGGCCCGAAAGAAAAAAGAGTGTGGGTTGACTGAAGATGAATCGGATGAACAAATGACACTGCGAGCAGAATATTTATCGGCTGTCAGAACAAATTTGAGAGCCCAACTGGATAATATTGAAATTGTCGACAAGTAGAATTGTAAACGAGTTTAGAAACTAAGGAGAAAATGACATGAAAAATAAAGACAAAGAAAAGAGTCCTGCAGTTTTACTTCAGGAACAGCTTGGAAAAAAATGGGAGCTGGCCTGGAAAGATCTCAGTGATGAAGATGTTAACGAAGTTAAAGCGATCAGCAATGACTATATGCGCTTTTTGACAGCTGGAAAAACCGAACGGCAATGTGTTGAGCTCAGTGTTGAATTGGCTGAAAAAACTGGTTTCAAACCCATGGAGACCTATCAGAAAGCCGGGGAAATCAAGCCTGGTGATAAGGTTTATATGATTCATAAAGACAAAACCGTCGCTTTCTTTGTGGCTGGTAGCGAACCGATTGAAAAAGGAATGGCTATTGTTGGTGCTCATATTGATTCGCCCCGATTGGATTTAAAGCCATCGCCGTTGTATGAAAGTGATGATATGGCTTTCTTCAAGACCCACTACTACGGTGGCATAAAAAAATACCATTGGGTGACCATCCCGCTGGCGTTGCACGGAACAGTCGTAAAAAAAGACGGTGAAACAGTCAACATTTCTATTGGAGAAGCGTCAGATGATCCCGTTTTTTGTATCACTGACTTGCTGCCTCACTTATCTCAAGAACAAAATACAAAAAAAATGACTGAGGGGATTACCGGGGAAGGACTGAATATTATTGTTGGGAGTCAGCCTTATCCGGAAAAAGATCTCAAAGAGGGCGTTAAATTAAACATACTGAATCATTTGTACACAAAATATGGGATGATGGAAGAAGATTTTGCCACTGCTGAACTGGAAGTAGTGCCGGCCGGGGCAGCTCGAAATGTTGGTTTTGATGAAAGCCTGATTGGGGGATATGGCCAGGATGATCGGATCTGTGCTTACACGGCGCTTCGTGCTTTGGTTGATCAGGATACAGTTCCGAATCGTACACGATGCGTGATCTTGGCTGATAAGGAAGAAATCGGCAGTGTTGGCAACACCGGTATGCATTCTCGTTTTTTTGAAAACGCCGTAGCCGAACTTATCAATCTGATGGATGTAAATAAACCAGAAATGGCCATCCGTCGATGTTTTATGAATTCTGAAATGCTTTCTGCTGATGTTACTGCTGGCGTTGATCCTAACTTTACCGGTACCCACGATAAAGGCAATGCTCCGTATATTGGCAAAGGAATGGTCTTATCAAAGTATGGTGGTGCCCGCGGAAAATCTGGCTCCAATGATGCGCATGCGGCGTTTATGGGAAAAATGAGACAAACGCTGGAAACAGCTGGGGTGGTTTGGCAAATGGGAGAGCTTGGCCGGGTAGATCTTGGCGGAGGAGGAACCATTGCGCATATTCTGGCAGAATATGGAATGGATGTGTTGGATTGTGGTCCAGCACTATTGAGTATGCACTCACCTTTTGAATTGGCTTCTAAAGTTGATCTATTTATGTGTTATAAGGGTTACAAAAGCTTTCTGGAGTAACAAAATGACAAAATAATACCCGTGAAGTTGAAATGTAGATTTCAAAAACGCATTTGTTAATATAGTAACAAATGCTATATAATCCATTTATGATTTTTAGCAGATAAATGTTCACCTTAAAATGATAATTATGGTCTAGAATTTACACTTTTAGAACTATAAATTATCATTTTTTTTATGGGCCCAGCGGGTACAGTATTATTTTAAACAAATTTATCAATTCGTATGGAAAAAAAATTATTTATATGTTATGATACTGCCTATATATACAAGTATACAGTTTCTCTTGTGTAAAAAATTTAATTTGAGGGGTGTTTGACTTAAGATGAATGTAAAACATGGAACCTTTAAGGGGGGAATCCACCCACCCTATAGAAAGGAAAGTACTGCTGAAGTGCCTTTGGGCTTTGGCACAAAGCCGGAAATGGTGATCATACCCATGTCGCTGCACATTGGGGCACCTTGTACGCCGATCGTAAAAAAAGGCGATCAGGTGTTTCTTGGCCAGAGAGTCGGAGAACCAAATGGGTTTGTTTCTGCACCGGTACATGCCAGCGTCTCTGGAACTGTTGTTGCGGTTGAGGAACGTCCACATGCATCGGGAGACCGAATCATGGCGGTTGTTATTGAATCAGACGGTTTGGATACCATCGACCCAAGTATCAAACCATATGGTACGTTGGAAGATATGGATGCAGAGGCCATTAAAAAAATGGTATTGGACTCCGGTATTGTCGGTTTAGGTGGGGCAACATTTCCAACGCATGTAAAACTGGCGATTCCACCAGACAAAAAAGTTGATTGTGTTGTTTTAAATGGCGCTGAATGCGAGCCTTATTTAACGGCCGATCATCACTTGATGTTGAATCAAGCTGAAAAGGTTGTCATGGGATTGAAGGTCGCCATGAAGGCTGTTGGTGTTGAAAAAGGCTTTATTGGGGTTGAAGACAACAAAACTGATGCTATTGAAGCCTTGGTAAAAGCTATTGGAAACGATAGCAGATTAGAAGTATATTCATTGCATACGAAATACCCGCAGGGTGCTGAAAAACAATTGATTGCAGCAATAACGGGTCGTGAAGTCCCATCGGGAGCGCTGCCAGCTGACGCCGGTGTGGTTGTTATGAATGTTGGGACTGCTGCTCAAATCGCTGAGTCCATGACGACAGGAATGCCGTTGTATAAACGTTATCTGACTTGTACAGGGGATGCCATCAAAAATCCCCAGACGATGGAAATTCGTGTGGGCGTTCCGTTCCAGTCTGTCATTGATCAATGTGGTGGGTTTTCTGCTGAGCCTGGAAAAGTAATTTCAGGGGGACCGATGATGGGTGTTACTCAGTTTGAAACTGAAATTCCAGTAATGAAGGGAACATCAGGGATTTTATGTTTGACGAAAGAATCAGCTAAAATTGCGACACCTTCAAATTGTATTCATTGTGGAAAATGTGTTGGTGTCTGTCCAATTCATTTGCAGCCACTTTATATTGCTGAGTACTCGCAACGAAATAAATGGGATAAATGTGAAGCAAATCATGCCATGGATTGTATCGAATGTGGAAGCTGTTCTTATATCTGTCCCGCAAAACGTACCCTGGTATCGTCTATTCGCGTGGCAAAACGTGAGATTATCGCACAACGAAGAAAAGGAAATTAGGAGGAATATTGATGAATGAATTAAATCTTACAGTGTCATCATCTCCTCATATCCGGGCAAAACATACCACAGCCAACATTATGCAAAATGTTATTATTGCTTTGTTACCTGCATTGGCTGTCGCAGGATATGTTTTTGGGGTATGGGCATTGGCACTCGTAGCTATTTGTATTATCTCGTCAGTTGTTACGGAAGCAGTCATTCAAAAACTGCTAAAAAAACCGATCACAGTCAATGACTGGAGTGCCGTTGTAACAGGTGTGCTTTTAGCATTCAACTTACCAATTAATGCGCCCTGGTGGATTGCTGTTGTGGGCTCTGTTTTTGCTATTGCCATTGTAAAACAATGTTTTGGTGGGTTAGGACAGAATTTTATCAATCCAGCCCTGGCCGCGCGCGCCTTTCTGTTGGCATCCTGGCCAGGACATATGACCAGTACCGCTTATATTCCGGTTACGGACACGGTTACCACAGCGACCCCGCTGGCATTATTAAAAGCTGGTGATCTGGCAAGTATGCCGTCAACACTGGATCTTTTCACAGGATTAAATGGTGTTTATGGTTGTATCGGAGAAATTTCTGCCCTGGCTTTATTAATCGGTGGGGTATACCTGATTATTAAAGGAATTATCAGCTGGAGAATCCCAGTTATCTATTTATTAACCATCGGCATTTTTGCTTTGTTAGTGGGACAAGATCCAATTGTTCATATTGTCTCAGGTGGTGTCGTTTTAGGGGCCTTCTTTATGGCGACTGATTATGCTTCGTCTCCAGTTACTCCAAAAGGTCAAATCATCTATGCAGTCGGTTGTGGTTTGATTACCATGATCATTCGTATCTACGGTGGATATCCGGAAGGATGTTCGTACTCGATCTTACTGATGAATGTTGCGACACCTCTAATTGAACGCTTCACCAAAGAGCGAATCTATGGTGTGACTAAGATCAAAAAGGAGGCAAAGGCATAATGGAAGCAAAAGAAAAAGTGCAAATCGACTGGAAAGTCGTTTTCAAACTCGGTCTTATTTTGTTGGTTATTTCTGCTGTAGCCGCCTGCGCCTTGGCATTAACCAATTATGTAACAGCTCCTACCATCGAACAGATGAATATTGATGCAAACACGGAAGCACGGCAGGAAGTACTGCCAGATGCCACTGAGTTTGAACAAGTTCCTGAAGAAGATGTAGCAAAAATTGCTTCAGAAATTGGTATGGAAAAACCGGAAGAACTGATGGAAGTCTATATTGGAACAAATAATGGCGAAACAGTGGGATATACGGTAAAAACCGGACCAACCAGCGGTTATGCAGGAGAAGTTCAAGTTTTAACGGGTATTTCGTCGGACGGAGTCATCACTGGTATTACGATTATTAAGCATAACGAAACTCCAGGCTTAGGTGCTTTGGCAGCAGGAGAATGGAATGATCAGTTTACCGGAAAATCAGCAGAAGAAGAATTGGTGGTTGTAAAAGGTACTGCTAAAGAAGACAGCAATGAAATTCAAGCCATCACTGGATCAACAATTACTTCAAAAGCAGTTACATCTGGGGTAAACGTCTCAATCCAGGTTTACCAGACTTTATCAGAATAGGAGGGAACGCAAGATGAATTTTATGAAAAATCTGACTCGAGGAATCATCCGAGAAAATCCCACCTTTGTACTTGTATTGGGGATGTGTCCAACCCTTGCGGTTACCACATCAGCCATCAACGGTATGGGGATGGGCCTGGCAACCATGTTGGTATTGATTGGTTCGAATGTGGCGATCTCAGCATTGCGAAAAGTAATACCCGATAATATCCGAATTCCGGCCTTTGTCGTTGTAATAGCCTCTTTTGTTACGATTGTCGGGATGTTGATGAAGGCCTATGTGCCAGCACTTGATGCGGCATTGGGGATCTTTATCCCTTTGATTGTTGTTAACTGTATTATCCTTGCTCGGGCAGAAGCATTTGCTTTTTCAAATGGCATTGCTGATTCCTTTGCTGACGCTGTTGGTATGGGTCTCGGTTTTACATTAGCTTTAACAGTTTTAGGATCAATTCGTGAAATTTTAGGAGCTGGCAGCATCTTCGGATTTTCTTTATTTGGTGCAGCCTATGAACCAGTGTTGTTAATGATTCTGCCTCCTGGGGCATTTTTAACCCTTGGTCTTTTGATTGGCCTCATTAACTGGAAAACGAAAAAGGCATAGGGGGAGATATCGATGACTTTAATTTTTATAATGATCAGTGCGATTTTTGTCAATAACTTTGTACTGTCACGATTTTTAGGTATTTGTCCGTTTTTAGGGGTTTCAAAGCAAGTTGAAACCGCTGTGGGGATGGGAGTTGCGGTAACCTTCGTTATGGCCCTGGCTTCTGCCATTACCTATGTGGTTCAGTATTCGATTCTTGATCCGCTAAATCTTGGCTACCTGCAGACAATTGCATTTATATTAATCATTGCTGCATTGGTTCAGTTAGTCGAAATGATTATCAAAAAATCCAGCCCTTCACTTTATCAGGCATTGGGTGTTTATCTGCCATTGATTACCACAAACTGTGCGGTTCTCGGGGTAGCATTAATTAATATTCAAAACGAATACAATTTTATCGAAACCATTTTCAACGGCGTTGGTGCAGCGCTTGGTTTCACGCTTGCTATTGTGCTGTTTGCTGGTATTCGTGAGCGACTTGAAACATCAGCTGTGCCCAAAGCGCTGGAAGGATTTCCCATTGCGTTGTTAACGGCAGGTCTGATGGCCATCGCATTTCTGGGATTCTCCGGAATGAAGTTAGGTTAGGAGGATACGGAAATGTTGAATGAGATTTTAATTCCAGTCGTTATCCTCGGTGTGTTTGGTTTAGTATTTGGAATTGGCCTTGCTATTGCAGCTAAGGTATTTGAAGTATACGAAGATCCTCGTGTGCCATTAGTGCGTGCAGCTCTTCCTGGCGCTAACTGTGGTGGTTGTGGTTTACCGGGCTGTGATGCCTTGGCATCCAATATTGTCGAAGGAACAGCGGGAATTGATGCCTGTCCAGTTGGCGGTGCTGATTGTGCCGCTGCGATTGCGGAAATTATGGGTATGGAAGCTGGCAGTGCGGTTAAAAAGGTTGCCACTGTTATTTGTCAGGGCACCTGTGAAACGGCTCCAAATCGGGCCGAGTACTATGGTGAAATGGATTGTCGGGAAGCCATGATCGCTTCTGGCGGGGCAAAAGGTTGTCGCTACGGCTGTATGGGATTAGGGACTTGTAAATCAGTATGTCCTTTTAATGCCATTGTTATGGGAGAAGACGGGTTGCCGAAAATTGACCCGGATAAATGTACTTCCTGTGGCAAGTGCGTGGATGCCTGCCCCAAAGCGATTATGAATCTGGTTCCGGCGACTCAGGATGTTATTGTAAAATGTAATAACAAAGATAAAGGAAAGACAGCAAAACTGGTTTGTACAACTGCTTGTATTGCCTGCGGAGCCTGTGTGAAAGCATGTAAATTTGATGCAATCACCGTTGAAAACAATATTGCCAAAATTGATTATGATAAGTGTGTTCAATGTTATGAATGTGTCGTTAAATGTCCAATGCACACTATTTCTGGTGACGTTGAAACCGGTAAGAAGACAGCATATATCATTGATGCAAATTGTATCGGTTGTGGCGCTTGCGCAAAGAACTGCCCAGTTGAAGCAATTTCTGGTGAAATCAAAAAGCCACCATATGTTATTGATCATGAAAAATGTATTGGCTGCGGTATCTGTTTTAAGAAGTGCAAGAAAAATGCCATTGAAATGCGACCCAATAAAGCCAAATAGTCTATAATTTTACAGGACTCTTCATTGAAAAATGGAGAGTCTTTTTTTATGAAGAATTTATGACAATTCCGTGTTTGTGCAAATTTTTAATGAGAATTTTAGGAAAGATGTATAAAATGGTTTTGCTTTCTGTTAAAATGGTGGTATTGTCGAAATAATCTGTCATATGGTGAACGAAAAATCAAATGTGGATATAACTATTAAAAAATAAAAAAAATTAACGACTTTGGTCAAATTAAGGTATAATAGTATGCATGTTTTTATTGCTGAGTCGTTTCATGCTAAATTACATAATGCATCATTTATAAACAAATCAGAAAACTGATTGAAACAAATAGTTTTTATATCAGGTCAGATTCGGGGGTAGAATTATAAGTCTCATCTATACTTATCAAATATCAGACAGTCATGAAAAGTTGGTCAGAGAAGAGCTGATCAGTCGTTATTGTTATTCTAGCCGATTAATCAGAGAAATCAAACGGATTGGAAAGATCAGCTTGAATCACAAAGAGTGTTTTCTGGGACAGCAAATCAAACCAGGAGATATCATCGAAATTAAGATGCCCCGGGAAGATATTGATGGGGAACCGGTAGCGGGCAAACTTAATGTTGTTTATGAAGATGATGAGCTTTTAGTAGTCAATAAACCGCCATTTTGTGTGACACATCCCACGAAGAGCCATCAATTGGATACACTGGCAAATTTCATTAGCTATTACTGGCAGGAACAGGGGACTGCAGCGAAGATTCGCTTTATCAATCGATTGGATCGAGATACCACCGGTATTGTTGCAATAGCCAAGAATAAATATGTGCATCACTATGTACAAAAAGAAATGAATTCTGGTAAGGTGAAGAAGGTTTATCATGCACTTGTTCATGGACGGCTTCCTGCTGAAGTGGGAATTATTGATGCTCCAATCGGACAACCCTATGAAGACAGTATTCATCGGATCGTTATGGAGTCTGGAAAGCCATCTGTTACCCGGTATCGGGTACTGGAAGAGTATAAGGATGCTTCGCTGGTTGAGTTGGTGTTGGAAACCGGACGAACCCACCAAATTAGAGTTCATTTGAAATATTTGGGGAATCCCGTTATTGGCGATCCCTTGTATCATGACGATGATAAAGAATACGATTCTTTTGGAATGTCTCATCAGGCTCTACACGCGCAATGTTTGGAGTTGTCGCTGCCTCGAAAAAAGAATTTGTGTGTTTTGGCTGAGTATAACAACGAATTGTTAGACCTTCGAAAGCGTCTAATAGATAAAATATAGAAAAGGTGATGGAATGAGCGAAAAGCAAAAAAAGGGGATAAAAAGACGAAAAAAGAAAAAACATATTGGAGTAAAGGTACTGATTGTTCTTTTAGTCCTGGGGATTCTGGGAGTCGGTGTTATGTATTCAATCTATGCTGCAAATCGCATGGATATTTCAGATTATCAGTATCAGGCTAAGGATAAAACGGAGATTTATTCGGCGGATAATGCTCTAATCGCTGAATTGTACACAAAGAACAGAACCAATGTGACGATTGATCAGATTCCGGTGCAATTACAACAGGCTCTGATTTCAGTAGAGGATTCTCGTTTTTATGATCATTTTGGAATTGATTTACTGGGGATTGTTCGAGCGTTTTTTTCGAATATTGCCAGTAATGGTATTGGTGAAGGTGCCAGCACCATCACTCAGCAACTTGCCAGAGTTCTGTTCTTACCTGATATTGCAACGGAACAGAATTTTAATCAGTCGCTGGTGCGTAAGCTAAAAGAAATTTCTATAGCACTCCAATTAGAAGAGAAGTATACAAAAGAACAAATTCTGGAAATGTACTTCAATGAGTATTATTTTGGTTCAGGCGCATATGGGATTGAAGAAGCAGCACAAACTTATTTCAACAAACCGGTTTCTCAGGTTAATCTGGCCGAAGCCGCAATGCTGGCAGGTTTGCCTCAAGCGCCAAGTGCTTATGCACCGAATACTGATTTTGAAGCCGCAAAAAAACGTCAACTGGAAGTACTGACGCGAATGGTAAAAGAAAAATATATTACGCAAGAAGAAGCGGACGCTGCATATGCGCAAGAACTGGTCATCCGCGATCCGGCGACCATTAGTAATGATGATCAGATCGTTGACAATTATGAAGCGTATGTTGGACGGGCACTCAACGAGTATGCGCAATTAAAAGCATCTGCAGTCATGCAGGAGCGTGGTATCACTGAAGACCAGGCAATTGATTATATCAAAGAAAATATTGCCAATGGCGGTTACCGTATTTACACAACCATTAATACGGCGATGCAAGGAGATGCAATCGAAAGCTTGACAAGTGCGTTAGATGGAGATTTGCCCAACGAAACGGGAGCCATCGTCACTGTCGATCTGGATGGGGCGGTTAAAGCATACTATGGTGGGAACACCCAAATCGATATGGCTAACACCCCAAGACAGCCAGGATCGAACATTAAACCGCTTTATTACGCAGCAGCCATGGATAAGGGATTAATTACCCCCAGTACAACTATCTCGGATACTTATACTGACTTTGGTGGATATGCCCCTAAAAACTATGATGGTAGTTATCATGGGACGGTAACTGTTAAGACGGCATTAGTCAACTCTTACAACATCCCGGCTGTTAAAGTATTCGATAAAGTTGGACCAGAAGAAGCAGTAGCGTTTATGCAGACAATGGGTATTTCGACTTTTGAGGATGACGATTATAACTTGGCGACGGCACTTGGTGGGATGACCTACGGAATCAAACCTCTGGAAATGGCGGCCGCATTTAATGTTTTTAATAACGCTGGTGTCTATAACCAACCTTATTATGTCACAAAACTAGAGCAGGTAAATGGCGAGGTTCTATATACAAAAGATTCCTCCAGTACAACGACACGAAAAGTTATGTCGGATACTACGGCAACAAATATGATGAATATCCTGGAAGGGGTTGTTGATTACGGAACTGGTTCTGCGGCGGCCCAGATTTATACCACTGCCGGAAAGACGGGGACAACCCATGATAACAAAGATTTATGGTTTACCGGGATTACCGGGAATCTAACCACTTCAGTCTGGCTGGGGACGCCGGAAAACGATGTGCTTTATGGGGGGAGTTCCCGAGCGGCAGGGATTTATGGAAATTACTTGAGTATGGTTATCGATCAAGACTTGTTGACAACTACTGAAATTGAAAGAACCTCTAACGAGGGTGAAAGTTCCGGAGCCTCTTCGATTGATTCGGGAACAAGTACAACGAATAAAGAAGAAACAACGGAGCCAACCACGCCAACAACCCCGACCACACCGACAACCCCGACAACTCCAACAACCCCGACCACGCCGACGGAGCCAACAACACCAACGGAGCCAACCAAGCCAACAGATCCTACTACGCCAACGGAGCCAACCGATCCGACCACGCCAACAGAGCCAACGGATCCAACGACACCAACGGATCCAACAACACCGACAACCTAATGGAGGATAAAGATGATCATACAAAATGAATCAAAAACACAAGAAATAAAACAGAATATGCGGGGTGGTCACGGGAACGTTGAGATTACCCACATCACTGATAGCGAAATTCTAGGGAAAAACTGCCGACTATTTGCCCAGATCACAGTAAAACCGGGAGACTCCATTGGAGAACATCAGCATACAGGTGAGCAGGAAATATTCTATTTTTTACAAGGAAAAGGGATGGTCGTTGATAATGGCATTCAGTTACAGATAGGACCCGGAGATGTGATGGTCACTCCGGATCAGGGTAGCCACAGCGTTGTCAATACTGGGGATGAGGATTTGGTGTTTATGGCACTGATTCTCAATGAAAATGTGTGATCAAGAAGAATATTGAACAAGTCTTAGCCACATTGGAGTGCCTTTACGGTCAGGAACAATGTGGCTTAGATTTTAGTAGCCCTTTTGAATTGTTGATCGCCACCATCCTATCAGCACAATGCACCGATTTGAGAGTAAATATCGTTACCGGGGATTTGTTTAAGAATTATAATACACCAGAATCGATTTTGTCATTGGGGGAAGTAGGGCTACTTGAAAAAATAAAAACCTGTGGACTGGCTAAAACAAAAGCCAAAAATATTATTTTGACCTGTCATCGGTTATTGACAGAGTATTGTGGCAAGGTACCAGAGCAACTGGATGAACTGATTACACTTCCTGGGGTTGGACGCAAAACTGCCAATGTGGTAATGAGTAATGCCTTTGATATCCCGGCAATTGCAGTTGATACCCATGTTTTTCGAGTTTCACGTCGAATCGGTCTGGCTCAGGGAAAGACCGTTTTGGAAGTTGAAAAAGAATTGATGAAAAATATTCCAAAAGACAAATGGTCCCAGGCTCACCATTGGCTTATCTGGCATGGACGAAAATGTTGTACAGCAAGAAATCCCAATTGTAGCGGGTGTGAGCTAAGCAGCATCTGTGATTTTGGACGTCAAAATATTAAAGAAGCATCGTCTCAAAGCAATTAATTCTTGTGTTTTTCTTAAGAATGGTTTATGATAAGCACTATAAATAATCATTGAAAAGAAAAAGGAGGAAAAGAAATGAAGAAAAGAGTTGTTAGTGTTTTACTTGTTGTTATGTTCACCGCTTCTATTTTTGCATTCGCAGGATGTTCAACATCTGGCGGAAGTTCTGATGTTGTCAAACTTGGTTTTATCGGACCAATGACTGGCGATGCTGCTATTTATGGAAGCTCAGCAGAAGAAGGTGCGCAATTAGCCGTCGCTGAAATTAATGCTGCTGGCGGTATTGATGGAAAAAACATCGAATTGGTTGCTTATGATTCAAAAGCAGATCAAACTGAAGCAATCAATGCTTATAATCGATTAAGAGACCAGGATGGTGTTGTTGCAGTGATCGGCGGAACCTTAAGTGGGGAAACCTTAGCAATGAAAGACATCATGGTTTCAGATAATATGCCAGTACTGTCACCAACAGCAACAGCTGTGGAAGTAACTCAAGATGCTCCAAATGTATTTCGAGCATGCTTCCTGGATGACTATCAGGGTCAAGCTGCTGCTAACTTTGCGGCTACTACTTTAGGTGCAAAAACTGCGGCATTGTTAATCGGAACGGGTAATCCCTACTCAGAAGGTGTATCAGAAGCCTTCAAAGCGGCATTTACAGCTAAAGGTGGCACAATTGCCGGTAGCGAATCTTACGGTACGGCTGATAAAGATTTCAGTGCTCAGTTGACAAAAATCAAAGAAATGAATCCGGATGTCGTATTTGTTCCAGACTATGTTCAAACAGTTGGACCAATTCTTCAAAAAGCCAAAGAAATGGGTATTACCGCAAAATTTGTTGGAGCTGATGGTTGGGATGGCGTTCAAGAAGAATACGCTGACGCCGCTCAGGGAAATTACTTCACCAATCACTATGCTGCCGATTCACCATCTGAAACCGTTCAGAACTTTATCACTGCCTATAAAGCCGAGTATGATAAAGTGCCAAACTCTTTTGCAGCTTTAGGTTATGATGCTGTATATGCCATGGTCGAAGCAATTACTGCAGCTGGTTCTACTGAGTCTGCAGATATTATCACAGCTTTAAATGCGACGGATCATCCTGGCGTTACTGGAACTTTGAAGTTTGATGAAGAGGGAAATCCAAAGGATAAAGAAGTAACTATTATTAAGATCGATGGCGGTCAGTTAAAATATGACTCAACCGTTGTTAACAAATAGTATTTCATAAACGACAATATTACAAGCAGTACAAGGGATATAGGAGAGACCATCTCTTCTATATCCATTTTATGTTATTCTATAAAGGAGGATACATCGTGAATTTATTTCTGCAACAGCTGATCAACGGGCTCAATGTAGGGAGTATCTATGCGCTCATCGCAATCGGTTATACCATGGTATATGGCATTATTAAACTAATCAACTTTGCCCATGGTGAAATCATGATGTTCGGCGCATATTTTGCATTTATTGCTGCCACCAGCTTTCACCTTCCGGTTTGGGCGGTGCTCTTATCATCGATGGTCATTATGGCTATCATTGGAGTTGCCATCGAATTTATCGCCTATCGGCCCTTGAGAAATGCCCCCCGACTGTCTGCGCTGATTACTGCTATTGGGGTGAGTTTGTTTTTGCAAAATCTGGCGTTGATTATTTTTAAGCCAGATCCCAAGGTTATGCCAAAAATATTTCCGGAGACCATTTATAAAATAGGTGAAATCGAAATCAGTTCAACCACTCTGATTACTATAGGTTTGTCACTGTTTTTTATGGTTCTATTGGATCTATTTATTCGAAAAACAAAACAGGGTCGTGCCATGCGTGCCGTATCAGAAGACAAGGATGCTGCGATTCTGATGGGGATTAATGTTAATCGAACGATTTCGCTTACCTTTGCGGTGGGCTCAGCACTTGGTGCTTTAGGCGGGGTTCTCTACAGTGTCGCGTATATTCAGGTATACCCAACAATGGGCGTTATGCCTGGCTTAAAAGCATTCATTGCTGCGGTATTAGGGGGGATCGGAATTATCCCTGGAGCGATGCTCGGCGGGTTTATCATTGGTATGGTTGAAACAATGACAAAAGCGTATCTTTCAACAACTTGGGCTGATGCCATTGTATTTGCGATTCTAATTGTGGTACTGCTTTTCAAACCAACAGGCATCTTGGGAAAAAATACGAGAGAGAAGGTATAAACAATGGATCACAATAAGAAAAAAGCATATTTAATTAATGCAATTGCTATCGTTGCCCTTTACCTTGTATTTTTCGTGCTGATTCAGACGAAGACCATGAACAATTATTTTGTGGGAATTGCCATTATGACTTGTATAATGATTATCATGGCGATGAGTTTAAATATTGTAGCCGGATTTTTAGGTGAAATGGCCTTGGGTCATGCCGGGTTTATGGCCATTGGCGCTTACTCATCTGCCAGTTTTTCGATGGCATTGATTGACGGAGGATTGTCATTGCCGCCAATTGTCACGCTTGTTCTGGCGATGATTGTTGGCGGGATTGTTGCTGGAATTTTTGGATTTCTCATCGGGACACCAACGCTGCGACTCCGTGGGGACTATTTGGGGATCGTAACCATCGGGTTTTCGGAAATTATCCGAATCTTTTTTATTAATTTTGGACCGACTGGTGGAGCCGCTGGATTAAAAGGAATTACCCGGCTGGTGAATTTCAACAATGTCTATTGGATTACGATAATTGTTGCATTTCTGATTTTTACATTAGGCAGATCAAAGCAGGGGCGGGCCATTATTTCCATCAGAGAAGATGAGATCGCTTCGGAGGCTGCGGGGATACCGACCACCCGATACAAGGTATTGGCATTTTCGCTGGCGGCTTTTTTTGCTGGTGTTGGCGGTTCATTATATGCCCACTATCAATCATTTCTGGAGCCGAGCAAGTTTGGCTTTATGTTTTCGATTGAAATGTTTGTTATTGTAGTTTTAGGTGGATTGGGAAGCTTAACCGGCTCAATCATTTCGGCCATCGTTTTAACAGTGTTGCCGGAAATGCTTCGTAGTTTTTCCGAATACCGACTATTGGTTTACTCTCTTGTGTTGATTATCATGATGATTTTCAGACCGCAGGGAATTTTCGGAAGATCCGAATTTTCGCTGACAGCTTTTATTGAATCACTGATTCAACGAAAAAACGTCAAGAATTCCATCGGCGGAGGTGAAGCATCATGACCGTTTTATCAGCAAAAAATATTACGATGCAATTTGGTGGTTTAACTGCAGTTGATCAGTTTAATCTTGAATTGAGTGCTAACGAGCTGGTTGGTTTAATTGGACCCAACGGCGCAGGCAAAACGACAATTTTCAATATGCTAACCGGCGTTTATGTTCCAACAATGGGTGAGATTATGCTTAATGATCAAAGCATCATTAAAAAAACTCCTCACGAAATCGTCAAACTGGGTGCCAGTCGAACCTTTCAAAATATTCGATTGTTTAAAGATTTGACTGCGGTGGAAAATGTAAAAATAGCCTATCACAATTTTATCGACTATAACATGGTTCAGGGGATGTTCAGAACAAAAAAATTCTGGACAGAAGAAAAAAAAGCTCACGAAGAATGCATGAAACTTCTGGATATTTTTGATATGGGCGAGTATGCTGATACCCTGGCTAAAAACCTTCCCTATGGGCAGCAACGTAAACTGGAAATTGCCAGAGCGCTGGCTTCAGATCCAAAAGTACTGATGTTGGACGAGCCAGCGGCGGGAATGAACCCGAATGAAACGGCTGAGCTCATGGAAACCATTCACTTCATCAGGAACAAATTTGACATTACTGTTTTGCTCATTGAACATGATATGAAACTGGTTATGGGGATTTGTGAGCGGATTATCGTGGTAGATTACGGAAAAACTATTGCTGAAGGCACTCCGGATGAAATTAAGAACAACCCTGATGTTATTCGTGCTTATTTAGGAGATTAGGAGGCCGTAAATGCTGAAAGTAAAAGATTTAAATGTACATTATGGAAAAATTCATGCGATCAAGGGTATTAGCTTTGAGGTCAATGAGGGTGAGATTGTTACCCTTATCGGTGCCAACGGTGCTGGGAAAACGACTATTCTCCAAACGATTTCGGGACTATTAAAACCCAGTGAAGGGATGGTGTCTTTTGAAGGCGAAAACCTTAATAAGGTGCCAGCCCATCAGATTCCGGTAATGGGAATAGCCCATGTTCCAGAAGGGCGACGTATTTTTGCCGAAATGACCGTTTATGAAAACCTCCAAATGGGAGCCTATATCAGAAATGATAAGGATCAGATCCAAGAGGACATGGAAAAAATATTTTTGAATTTTCCCCGACTTAAAGAACGGATTAAACAAATTGCCGGAACCTTAAGCGGTGGTGAACAACAAATGTTAGCAATGGGACGAGCTTTAATGACACGACCAAAACTGATTTTGCTCGATGAACCATCAATGGGTCTGGCACCACTTCTGGTCGACGAGATTTTTAACATGATCCAAACTGTAAATGATGCTGGAACAACGGTTTTATTGGTTGAGCAAAATGCGAACAAGGCTTTGCACATTGCCAATCGAGCTTATGTGCTGGAAACTGGATACATTAAACTTTCTGGTAATGCCAGAGATCTTCTGGTGAATCCGGAAGTGCAACAAGCTTATTTAGGTGGTTGATTAAAAAACTGTCTCGCTAGAGGCAGTTTTTTAATGGGAGGGACATCTCTGTTAAATTTGATGTCATACACCTGGAATATTTCTTAAACACCTTGATTTTCATCCTTGATATGAAAATATACCTATGATATACTGTTAAAATTGAATGTGAATATAATTTATAGTGAAAGATACGGAGGATAACATGAGTGCTACAGTAGAAAGTATTGAAAAAAATATTGCAACCCTAAAAATTGAAATAAGTCCGGAGGAATATTCAAAGGCTGTTAAAAAGTCCTATGATAAAAATAAAAAACGTTTTTCGGTTCCAGGCTTCAGAAAAGGAAAAGTGCCTAAACAGGTAATTGAATCCTACTATGGAAAAAATGTATTTATGGAAGATGCCATTGATTTTGCTTTTGCCCCTGCTTATACCAGTGCATTGGAAGAAACAGAAATCAAACCAGTAACTCGACCTGATCTGGAAAATATTGAAAAAATCAGCGAAGAAGAAGGTGCCACCTTTATCGTTAAGGTTGGGGTGAAACCAGAAATTAAATTGGGTGACTACAAAGGGGCGGAGGTAGATTCTCTGGAAGTTGAGATTACGGATGAAGAGATTGCAGCTGATCTGGCAAAAATGCAGGACCAGAATGCCCGACTGGTCACATTAGAAGCTGGTGAAGTTAAAGATGGTGCGACGGTTACCATTGACTACGAAGGCTTTTTAAACGAGGAACCATTTATTGGCGGAAAAGATACAGATTATGATTTAGTCATTGGTAGCGGAACCTTTATTCCTGGCTTTGAAGAACAATTAATTGGTACTAAAATCGGTGAAGAAGCAACTGTCAACGTAACCTTCCCAGACGAATACCATGCCGAGAACCTTAAGGGACAAGCCGTGGTGTTCAAAGTTGCAGTTAAGGGGATTAAAGAAAAAGAATTGCCAGAACTCGATGATGATTTTGCGAAAGATACCAGTGAGTTTGATACATTAGATGAACTGAAAGCAGATGTCGCAGCACGGTTAAAAGATGCTAAAACAGCTGAACTGAGAAAAGCGGCTGAAATTGCAGCTGTTAATTTTGCAGTGGAAAACGCTGAAATTGATGTACCTTATTTAATGATTGAGGAAGAGGTTGACAATAACCTGCAAAACTTTGAAAACCAAATGAAACAACAGGGCATTTCTTTAGATGACTACTTTAAATATACGAATGTCAATCGTGAAGATTTCAGAAATAATCTGAAAGAAGACGCAGAAAGAAATATCAAAACGGAGCTGATTCTTTCAAAAATCGGTGAAATGGAAGCTTTGGAAGCAACTGAAGAAGAAGTGGATGAAGAGATTAAAGTATTTGCAGATGCCTATGGACATGATTTTGAAGAATATAAAAAAGGTCTTCAGGAAAGAATGTTAGATTATATCAAAGCAAATATTATTAGACGAAAGACAGTGGAAATGCTGGTAGATGCCGCGACGACAAAAATTTCAGAGTAATAATAAGAAAGCAGGAAAATGTATTCATGCTAACAAGTAAAACAACACAATCGTTAATTAGCAATAACCTGGTTCCGATGGTTGTCGAACAGACTGGCCGGGGAGAACGCTCATATGACCTATTTTCGCGATTATTAAAGGAACGAATTATCTTTTTAAATGGTGAAATAAATGAAAGCCTGGCATCTTTGATTGTTGGACAACTGATTTTTTTAGAATCCGATAATGCGGAAAAAGATATTCAAATTTATATTAATAGTCCAGGTGGGGCAGTGACTGCAGGTATGGCCATCTACGACACGATGAATTACGTTCGTTGTGACGTGTCTACCATCTGTGTAGGGCTTGCTGCATCAATGGGGGCATTTTTATTGGCTGCCGGAGCAAAGGGAAAACGCTTTTCCCTTCCAAACAGTGAAATAATGATTCATCAGCCGCTAGGTGGCGCCCAGGGGCAAAGTACCGATGTGGAAATTTATGCAAAACGATTGATAAAAACACGAGAAAAATTAAATTTAATACTTAGCGAGCGAACCGGGCAACCCCTGGAAACTATTGCTAAAGATACTGATCGCGATAATTTTATGGATCCTGACGAAGCGAAGGCCTACGGATTGATTGATGAGATCATTGTGTCGAGATAGGAGGCTTAGAAATGGCAAGAAATGAAGATAGCATCGAAAATGCCCGATGTTCCTTTTGTGGTAAAAGCCAATCTCAGGTAAAACGAATGGTGGCTGGGCCAGGCGTTTATATTTGCAATGAATGCATTGAGCTATGCGAAGAAATTATGGATGTGGAGAGCATGCCTGAGGATATTGCGTTTGATGATGTCCCCAAACCAAAAGAAATCAAACTCAAATTAAGTGAATATGTCATCGCTCAAAACCGTGCCAAGCGAGCCCTGGCTGTGGCCGTTTACAATCATTACAAACGGATTACTGCAATGGATGAAAATGATGCCGAAGTTGAATTGCAAAAAAGTAATATCCTATTAATTGGTCCAACGGGGTCAGGAAAAACGCTTTTAGCGCAAACATTAGCCCGAGTTTTAAATGTACCATTTGCGATTGCTGATGCAACTTCATTAACGGAGGCTGGCTATGTCGGCGAAGACGTGGAAAATATTCTATTGAAACTACTTCAGGCTGCTAATTTTGATGTTGCTAAAGCCGAAAAGGGCATTATCTATATCGATGAGATTGATAAAATCGCCAGAAAAGGTGACAACCCTTCAATCACCAGGGATGTCAGTGGTGAAGGTGTACAACAGGCGTTATTAAAAATTCTTGAAGGAACAATCGCAAATGTCCCGCCACAGGGTGGACGTAAACATCCGCATCAGGATTTTATCCAAATTAACACAAACAATATATTATTTATTTGTGGTGGTGCTTTTGACGGCATGGATAAAGTAATTGAGCAGCGTATGGAAAAAAGCTCAATGGGTTTTGGTGCAGACATTCGCAGTTCCAAAGAAAAAATTGAGGATGATGATCTGAGTTCAGTTCAGCCGCAAGATCTGCTGAAGTATGGTCTGATTCCGGAGTTTATTGGTCGAATTCCTGTGATTGCATCATTAGAACACTTAGATGAGAGCGCCCTGATACAAATTTTGACGGAGCCACGAAATGCGTTAGTGAAACAATACATAAAAATGTTTCGGATTGAAGGGGTCGAATTGGAATTTCAGCAGGATGCACTCGTGGCAATTGCTAAAAAAGCCATGGATACAAAAACTGGTGCCAGAGGTCTCCGCGGAATCATTGAGAATATAATGCTTGATATTATGTTTGAAGTTCCTTCGAATGAGAATATTGAGAAAGTGATCATAACCAAAGAAGTTGTCGAAAAACAAGTTGAACCGATTATGATTCTTGGAAAGAAAAACAACGAAAAAAGCAAAAAGAATGATGTAGTATCGTAGATTTTATTAAATAGCCGTTCAAAAGACCAACTACTCTTTGGTATTTTATACCGTGTATTTGAAATTTTGCACGGCTTTTTTTAAAAAACTTGGGTATAAATTAATACAGGTAATTACATAAAAGGTGCTTTTCATAATAATAGAGGCAAGGAGTTGATTAATTTGAGTATTGAAAAAAAGGAAATTCCAGAAGAAAAGACTGACCATTTGGGAATGACTGAACCGGAATTATTTGTTCAGGAAAAAGAAACCTTACCATTGATACCGCTTCGCGGGATGAGTGTTTTTCCTGGTATGGTGGTTCATTTTGATGTGGGTCGCGAGAAATCTGTTAAAGCATTGGAAGCTGCGATGGAGCGAGACCAAATGGCTTTTTTGGTCACACAAAAAGAGGTTATTAAAGAGGATATTAATCCAGATGACTTTTATAATATTGGTTGCAGAGTAAAAGTTAAACAATTATTAAAGATGCCGGACAATCTTGTTCGGGTTCTGGTTGAAGTCCAGGAAAGACGAGAAATCGTTGAATTTGAAAGTTTAAATCCCTATTTTCTGGTTACAACCAAACCGGTCCGTTCCGTTTATTATGATACAAAAGAGAATCGGACACTCATCCGTATGATTCGCGAATCGTTTGCCAATTATATGAATGTTACCAGAAAGGTGGCGACGGATCTTATTCTGGCCATGGATTCATTAGATGATCCGGATCAGCTTATTGACATTATCGGTGCCAATTTGTTCCTGGATCTGGAAGACAGTCAACGGCTGATTCAAGAAACCGATGTGAATAAGCGTTTGGTACTTACCTACGAGATTTTGGTTGAAGAAGTTGAAATGATTAAAATCGAGCACAACATCGACGAAAAAGTTCGTAGTGAAATGTATAAGCATCAACGGGAATACTATTTGCGGGAGCAGATAAAAGTGATCCAAAATGAATTAGGTGAAGGTGACGTTCAAAATGAGTTGGAAACGTATCGGGAACGACTGGCGGCACTGGAAGTACCGGACGAGGTAAAAGACAAGGTTTTGGGAGAACTGAATCGTTTGAACAAAGTTCCTCAAGGCTCATCAGAGGCAGGTTTAATTCAAACTTATGTGGAATGGATACTGGATCTTCCCTGGAATACGCTAACCGAAGAAACGGTTGATGTTTCAATTGCCCGAAAAATTCTGGATGAAGATCATTATGCATTAAAAAAGGTTAAAGAACGAATTCTTGAATATATATCGGTACTGCAGCTTTCAAAGAGTCTCAAATCACCAATTATTTGTCTGGTGGGACCTCCTGGAGTCGGAAAAACGTCGATTGCCAAATCCATTGCTCGAGCCTTAAATCGTAAGTATGTCCGTATGTCATTGGGGGGGATGCGAGACGAAGCCGAGATAAGAGGTCATCGTCGAACCTACGTTGGTG
This sequence comes from Acetobacterium sp. MES1, assembly GCF_002237635.1. Lineage (NCBI taxonomy): Bacteria > Bacillati > Bacillota > Clostridia > Eubacteriales > Eubacteriaceae > Acetobacterium > Acetobacterium sp. MES1. The sequence continues at coordinate 198,804 of NZ_MJUY01000036.1, read as the reverse complement.
CCATTCCAGGACGAATCTTATACAATATGAAAAAATGTGGAACCAGAAATCCGCTATTCTTACTGGATGAGATTGATAAACTGGGACAAGATTTCAATGGCGATCCCGCCTCTGCATTACTGGAGGTGTTGGATCCGGAGCAGAATAACACCTTTACTGACCACTATCTCGAACTACCGTTTGACCTGTCGCAAGTGTTGTTTTTAACAACCGCCAATTCTTTATCAACCATTCCAAGACCGTTGCTGGATCGAATGGAAATTATTGAGGTGAATGGTTACGTCGAAAGTGAAAAGGTGGAAATCGCCCAACGCTATCTGATTCCCAAACAACTGGAAATTCATGGATTAAAAAAATCCACCTGTAAGTTCAGTGAAGCAGTAATAAAGAATACCATTGAATATTACACCAGAGAGTCAGGCGTTCGCGAACTTGAGCGAAAAATTGCTCAGATTTGTCGTGTCGCTGCAAAAGAAATTGTGGAACACAAGAAAAAAAGCATCAGCATCACGCAGAAGAATCTGGAAAAATTCTTAGGAAAACATCGCTATTCGTTTGATACCGTAGGTGATAAAAAAGAAGTGGGCTTGGTCAATGGATTAGCCTGGACACCGGTTGGTGGTGATACCCTGCAAATAGAAGTGATCGTGGTGGATGGTACCGGAAAAATTGAAATCACCGGACAGCTTGGTGATGTGATGAAAGAATCAGTCAAAGCGGGTATTAGTTATATTCGCTCCCAGGCGAAGGTGTTAGAAATCGAATCTGATTTTTACTCAAAAAAAGACATCCATCTCCATGTACCTGAGGGTGCTGTACCGAAAGATGGCCCATCAGCTGGGATCGCAGTCACAACGGCGCTGATTTCATCGTTAACCAATATACCAGTGCCACAAAATCTGGCAATGACCGGTGAAATAACCCTCAGTGGCCGGGTTCTGCCAATTGGCGGATTGCGTGAAAAGCTGACGGCAGCCCATCGTGCCGGTATTAAAGAAATTATCTTGCCAAAAGAAAACGAAAAAGACCTGGAAGATGTACCAAACGTTGTTTTGGAGGCTTTACATATTCAGTCTGTTTCAAAAATGAGTGAGGTCACAAAAATTGTTTTTAAAGATCTTCAATAAATAGACCGAACTTTCAGAAAATGGAGAAAATAATGAAAGTAACAAAAGCGGAAATTGTCATCAGTGCTGTGGCAGAAGCACAGTATCCTGATGATAATCTGCCGGAAATAGTGCTGTTGGGGCGTTCGAATGTTGGCAAATCAACGTTTGTCAACACCTTAATCGAACGGCGAAGCTTAGCACGAACCAGTTCCCAGCCGGGAAAAACCCAGACGATGAATTTTTATCGAATAAATGACGTGTTCTATTTTGTCGATATGCCTGGTTATGGCTATGCTAAAGCGTCCAAAACGGAACGTGAAAAATGGGGGAAGATGATTGAAAAATATCTTCGGAATCGTGAAAATGCGGTACTGATTTTTCAACTTATTGACTCTCGACATGAACCCTCAGAAGATGATTTATTAATGTATGAATGGCTGATCTATTATGATTTAAAACCTGTAATAATTGGCACCAAAGCCGACAAGCTGTCAAAAACGAATCAAAAAAAGGCAGTAAATCGTATTGCAAAATCACTGAATCTGAAGAAATCTGATGAGCTCATCCTATTTTCGGCAGAAACGAAATTGGGAAAAGACGAAGTATGGGAATGTATTCATAACGTATTATAATCAATTTTAGCTTCCTTTTGGAAGACTTAGGCTTAAAAACAAGCTTCGATCTTGTTACGGCTTAACCTTCTTTCAACAGGAAGCTTTTCCAGTTCTGTTAAAACAGTTCTGAGGCGATTTTATGAGGTTGGAATGACTGAAAAGATAATTCGAGTGCTGGCAGAACAAGCAGGTATTGATCTGATTGGTTTTTTTTCGGTGGAACCACTTAAGGAGTGTCTGCCTTATCTGATCAGGCGCCATCAAGAAGGGTTTTCCACGGGCTTTGAGGGTGGCGAACCCGAGGATCGAATTAATTATTTAAAAGCCTATCCTGATGCAAAAACGGGGATAGTTATTGGTATCAATAACTATCAGGCATTTGAAGAAGTGGCAGATGAGAAATATCGGGTTCAGCTCGCATCGGTTTCCTGGGGTGAAGATTATCATCGGGTACTGAAGCGACGAATGACGCAATTAATGGAGCGCATGAATGACATCCAACGGCAGACAGGAGGAGCACAAATAGAGTATCGACTATTTGTTGACAATAGTCCACTGGTTGATCGGGGATCTGCATACCGTGCCGGGTTGGGCTTTTATGGCAAAAACAACTGTTTGATCAATGATCAATTGGGTTCTTTTTTCTTTATCGGACAAATATTGATTGACAGCGTCATTGTTTTTGAACCGCCACTACTGCTAGAAAATGGGTGTGGAACCTGTCGGCGTTGTCTTGATGCATGTCCCCATCAGGCTCTGGGCGAAGGGTTTAGTCTGGAACCAACAAAATGTATTTCATATCTAACTCAAAAAAAATTCCTGTCCACTGATGAAGAAGTGCGTTTAAAAACGTATCTTTATGGTTGTGATCTCTGTCAAAAAGTCTGTCCCCATAATCAGGATCTTGAAGAAACCCAGGAAGAAGCCTTTTTAATTGACGCAAAAACTGCGTCACCACCGCTGGATGAAATATTGGCCCTGACAAATAAGGAATTCAAAATTCGTTTTGGGAAAACTGCCTGTGGCTGGCGAGGGAAAAAGAACTTAATCAGAAATGCCCAACTAATAAAAAAAAATAAAAAAATATATGATTAGTCGATCATAAAGTGCTATAATAATTAAGTTAGAGAACTTTTTACATTTATTATAATTAAACATGGAGGGAAAATGGTACGAGATCGCTTTGCACCGAGTCCAACTGGCAATGTTCATGTTGGAAGTCTGCGGACAGCACTGTATAATTACTTATATGCTAAGAAAATGGACGGGAAGTTTTTGCTCCGTCTTGAGGATACAGACCAAACCCGGCTTGAACAGGGGGCAGTGGATAACCTGCTGGATGCACTGAATATGACCGGTGTGATTCCGGATGAAGGCTTAATAAAAGAAAATGATCGTGTGATTGAAAAAGGCCAGCATGGCCCCTATATTCAATCCCAACGTCTGGACATTTATAAAGATTACATAGAGTTGCTACTCGATCAGGGACAGGCCTATTATTGTTTCTGCACCAAAGAACGACTGGAAGCGGTTAGAACTAGTCAGAAGGAAAAAGGCGAAACGCCTAAGTATGACGGAAAGTGTCGAGAATTGTCGCAGGCTGAAATCGCTGCAAATCTTGAGGCGGGGCTGCCTTATACCATCCGATTGAAATTACCGGAAAATCATGTAATTGTTTTTGATGATCTGGTGCGGGGTGTCATCGAGATGAATACCAATGATTTGGATGATCAGGTTTTATTAAAGGCTGATGGCTTTCCAACTTACCACATGGCGGTCGTCGTCGATGATCATCTGATGGCAATTACCCATGTCATTCGCGGGGAAGAATGGCTACCATCCACGCCCAAACACGTCTACCTGTATGAATGTCTGGGTTGGGAAGCGCCGAAGTTTGTCCATTTACCAAATATCCTGAATGATGACCGTAAAAAGCTCAGTAAGCGTCAGGGTGATGTTTCAGTTGGAGATTTTTTGGCAAAAGGTTATTTACCACAGGCACTTGTAAATTTCCTGGCGCTTCTGGGTTGGAGCCCGGAGAATGAGCAGGAAATATTTTCAATGGAAGAATTGATCCAGGCCTTTGACCTATCTCGAATTAACAAATCGGGAGCAGTTTTTGATCGGGCTAAGCTAAACTGGATGAATGCCCATTATATCAAAGAATTGCCATTGGACGAATTGGTAAATTATTTGACACCATTTTTGGTTGCTGCCGGGTTGATAAAGCAGGAAGAAGTTCCAGAAAAGCAGGACTGGTTATCTAAAATAGCCGAGATTTTAAGAGATCGTATCGAGTATTTTGCCCAGGCACCTCAGCAATTGGAGATGATATTTAAGAATGATTATGTCATTGAGGACGAGGAAGCATTGACATTATTGCGTGAAGAGTCTTCTAAACGTCTTTATACGGCACTGATAAAAAAAATCGAAGCAACGGAAGTTTTAGACGCAGCCCGGGGAAAAGCTATTCTTAAAGAAATTCAAAAAGAAGAAAAAATCAAGGGCAAAATGCTCTTTATGCCAAGTCGGATCATGATTACCGGTGAAATGCATGGTCCGGATCTTACATTAATTATGGATGTTCTGGGTAAAGATGAGGTTTTAAACCGCATCAAGTCAGTGGCATCGATTATGCAATTATAAATAAAATCAACAAGGAGGAAAGTACATGAGTAAACAAAAAACAAATAGTCAGGCGAAAAGCGGAATGCTATTGATCCTGATTGCGCTGTTTATTGGATTGGTAGGATATGTACTCTTTAATGGGGTATCAGTAGGTGTTTATGACATTGGTAATGTCAGTCAAAACATCAACTACGGATTGGATTTAACCGGTGGGGTCAATGTCGTGCTGGAAGCCCAGGCAACGGATGATGAGGCGGTTACTGCAGAAAAAATTGAATCGGCCATGCTGACCATCCGGCAGCGAATTGATACGTTAGGCGTTTCGGAACCGACAATTACAAAACAGGGCGATAATCGCATCCGGGTTTCCATTCCCTCGGTAAGCGATCAGGAAGAAGCCCTGGATCTGATTGGTAAAACAGCTCAGCTGGAATTTGTGGGGCCTGACGGAACCGTTATTTTGACGGGTAAAGACGTCGTGGATTCCAAAGGGGTTATGCAGACAGACAGCTCCGGATTGGAAAAAGCGGTTGTTACCTTAAAATTCAGCGAAGAAGGCACCAAGCTTTTTGCTGATGCAACCCAAAAATATATTGGTCAGGCAATTCAGATTAAACTCGATGACGAAATTATTTCATCACCTACTGTCAACGTCGCAATCACTAACGGTGAGGCCGTCATTGAAGGAATAGGCGACATCGAAGAAGCTGGCAATCTTGCTTCCCTTATTCGCGGCGGGGCATTGCCTGTCAAACTGGTGCCAATCGAAGTGCGAACGGTTGGCCCGACACTTGGTCAGAATTCCCTGGATAAAAGTATCTATGCCGGTATGATTGGGATTGCGCTGGTGCTCGTTTTTATGCTGATTTTCTACCGCGGGCTGGGAATTATTGCTGATTTGGCGCTGATTATCTTTATCATTATATTTATGATAATCTTAACAGCCCTTAACGTTACTCTGACACTGCCGGGTATTGCCGGATTGATTCTCACCATTGGGATGGCGGTAGATGCCAATGTTATTATTTTTGAGCGTATCAAAGAAGAAGCTCGGCTGGGAAAATCACTACTTACAGCAATCGATAATGGTTTTTCAAGAGCTTTTTCAACAATCCTTGATTCCAATGTGACTACCTTGATTGCTGGCTTTGTACTCTTCTTTTTAGGAAGTGGAAGCGTCCAGGGATTTGCCGTGACATTGATTTTAGGTATTCTTGTGAGTATGTTTACGGCAGTTGTAATTACTAAACAGCTGGTCATTTTATTGGTGAAAACTGAATTGTTTAAAAGCAATTCGTTCTACGGAATATAGAGAGGAGACCATAATGAAAAAGAACATTCAAGTAGCCGAAAAAAGCAAAATATGGTTTGCCATCTCGTTGATATTAATTGCTATCAGTGTTGGTTCGTTGTTCATCAATGGACTCAATTTTGGTATTGACTTTATTGGTGGAACCATTGTCACCATTGAGTTAAACACACCTTTTGAAACCAGTGATGCCAAAGCGTTGATTGAAGAGTATGATTCCAGTGCTGATGTGACCTATGCCGGGGAAGCGAAGACGCAGGTGATTATTTCTACCAAAAAAGATTTATCGACTGAGGAACGACAGGCCCTGTTTTCAAAATTTCAGGAAAAATACAATTTAGAGGATAAGGATTTGTTGTCGATTGACACGGTCAGTCCCTCAATTGGTGCAGAAATGGCTAACAGTGCCATGATTGCGGCAGTTGTCGCAGTATTACTGATGTTGGTGTACATTACATTCCGCTTTGAGTTTATGTTTGGCTTAGCCGCAGTCATCGCCTTAGTGCACGATCTGATCATTGTTTTAGGGGTCTATTCGATCTTCCAGATTCAAGTGAATTCACCACTGATTGCGGCAATGCTGACGATATTGGGATATTCCATCAATGATACCATCGTTGTTTTTGACCGCATTCGTGAAAATCGTCCTAAATTTGGGAAATACGATTATGCCAATTTGGTCGATACCAGCGTCAGCCAAACCTTGCGACGCAGTATCAATACTTCTTTTACCACCTTGTTGGCAATCGGAGCTTTATACGCCTTTGGGGTGCCAGCAGTTCAGGATTTTGCTCTGCCGTTAATGGTTGGGATTGTCAGTGGAACCTATTCATCTATCTTTATCGCCAGTGCCCTCTGGTGCAAAATTAAAGAATTTCAGGCCAGTAAAAGTGCGGCGGTTAAAAGTTAACAACGAACATATGAAATAAAACAAATAACAAAGCGTTTAGCGTCAAGGAGGTAGCTCCCTGACGCTTTCGTTTTAGGTGTCTGATCTTTAGTACGGACTACAGTAAATCATACAATTCAATCTTGAGGTGAATATGTCAGTAAAAACACAATGGATACAAAGAAAAAGTAAGCACAGTCATTTAAGTGTGTCCGAAAATGAAGATTTAATAGATCAAATTATGGAGGAGTTCAACTTAACAAAACGAACAGCTGAAATACTGATCAGTCGGGGGATAACATCCATTGAGGAAGCCCGGCGCTATCTTAATCCTTCGCTGGCTGATCTTCATGATCCGTTTCTTTTTAACGAGATGGAAAAAGTAGTAAACCGAATTGCAAAAGCAAAAGCGGCAAACGAAAAAATATGTTTGTATGGCGATTATGATGCAGATGGTACTATTGGGGTATCTATCATGTACAGTTTTTTGAAACGCCATGAATTCAATGTTTCCTACTTTATTCCCAATCGACTGATCACTGGTTATGGACTACATATTGATCCGCTGCAAAACTTAATTGATGAAGCGGTGGGGCTTCTGATTACTGTCGATAATGGGATTTCCGCCAATGACCAGATTGATTTTTGTAATCAGCACAATCTGGATGTAATTATAACCGATCACCATGAATGTCAAGGAACGCTTCCGGCAGCATTTGGAATTATCAACCCTAAGGTGCCAGGAGAAAATTATCCATTTAAGGAACTATGTGGTGCCGGGGTGGCTTTTAAACTTGTTCAGGCGATCAGTACGAGGCTCGGATTAGATTTCGATTTGCAGAATGCGATTGAATGCGTTGCATTAGCCACAGTAGCAGACCTGGTTCCACTTCAGAATGAGAATCGAATTCTGGTTGCCATGGGACTACATTACCTTAATTCGAATCACAAAAATCCTGGAATTCGGGCATTGATTGAAGTAAGTGAGTTGGCCCAGGTGAAAGCCTGGCATTTTGGTTTTGTGCTGGGTCCCAAGATTAATGCAGCAGGGCGATTAGGAGAGGCACATCACATTGTTGACTTACTCACTGGACATGATCCAGCTAGATTGATGGAATTGGCTAAATTTTTAAGTGATGAAAACCGGAAACGCCAGAATCTTGAATCAACCATTCTGGATGCAGCACTTGCTCAGGTTGAATCCCAGGAGCTATATAAAAATGATATTATAATCGTCATTGGAGAAAACTGGCACTCGGGTGTTATTGGGATTGTTGCCAGTCGGATTCAGGAAAAGTATTATAATCCTGTGATTGTTGTTAGTATCGCTGATGGAAAGGGGAAAGCTTCCTGTCGCAGTGTGGAAGGATTTAATATTTTCGAAGCCTTACACTCTTGCAGTGAGTTATTTACCAGTTATGGTGGCCACGATCAAGCAGCCGGTTTTAGTATCGATGCTGAGAATCTCGCCCAGATGACCAAGAAAATTATTGAATACGGACACCTTACAGAAATAAAAAAACATCTGATCAAAAAAATTCCCTACGATGCGATTATTGATGAGACGGAAATCACCTGGAATCTTTTTAATGACTGCTCACATTTTGAACCGTGTGGTCTGGGAAATCCCGGCGTGCAATTTGTCCTCAACCGTCCAGATATTATTTCGATGAGAACCATGGGAAAAGAAAATAATCATTTGCGGCTGAGTTTGAGTAATGATGTTAGCGGAGTCGGTTTTGGGTTTGGCGAGTTTTTGACCAATCGCCCCGAATTAAGCGCAAATGGTTTCCGGGGAGTGGAGTTTATTTGTCGCCTGGATGTCAACGAGTATCGAGGGAATAAAACTTTGCAATTGGTATTAAAAGACATCCACCAAAATCCCATCTGGGATTTTGACATGGCGATGTTTTTGGTGAAGTTCATCGTTCAATCGGTGAATCCCAAAATAGAAATTAAGTTGCAGTCTTATGGAATTGATCCGTATGAAATGCGAATGCAGCGGGAGACCGTAAAATGCGTTTATCTGGTCCTGAAAAAATCGGGAGAAGTTGGGGTATCTGTACAAAACCCAAATAGCACAAAATTGTCGCCATTTCATTTTTTAATGGCATGCGAAATACTTCGAGAAGCAGGATTAATTGCATACCGATTAAAAAACGGGCTGGTTTTTTCGAAAATTATAGAAACACAGGAAAAAAAGGATATTCAAAACACGCAACTAATGATAAAATTAGAAAAAATGATTTGTGATTGAAAAGGGAGATTAAGATGGATTTAAAAGAAAACATTGATATTTACGAAGATTTTCCCAAGGAAGGGATTAGTTTTAAAGATATAAACAGTCTGATTTTAAACCCAAAGGCTTTTGCACATGTCATTGACGAAATGACGAAGGTGGCAAAAGCCCTTGATGCAAATATAATTGTAATTCCTGAAGCCAGAGGTTATATTTTTGGTACACCATTGGCATACTTGATTGGTGCTGGTCTGGTGCCCGTTCGAAAGCCTGGAAAACTGCCTGGTGAGGTTTCATCTGAAGCTTATGATCTTGAATATGGATCAAATATTGTCGAAATCCAAAAAAACGCCATCAAGCCGGGAGATCGGGTTATTATTGTGGATGATTTACTGGCAACCGGGGGAACGATGATGGCAGCTACTAAATTGATCGAAAATCTTGGTGGGGAAATTTCGGGCATTATCACTTTGATTGAACTCACCGAATTGGGGGGGCGTGAGCTTCTTAAGAATTATTTTGTACACTCGATTGTGACCTACCCCTACTAAAGACTACTCATTAATAAAGGCAGAAACGATATGGATAATGATGCAGTAAGAGGAAAAATTGACAATGTAATAAATCTGGTTAAAGCAAACAATCCAGATGCTCAAACGGATATGATCGTTAAAGCCTATGATCTGGCCCGGGAAGCACATAAAGATCAGAAACGTCTTTCTGGAGAAGACTATGTAATTCATCCGGTTTCTGTTGCTTATATTTTGGCTGAAATGCAAATGGATACGGAAACAATTGTGGCCGCTATTTTGCACGATGTTATTGAAGACACAATCTATTCATATGATTATATTAAAGAAGAATTCAATCAAAATATTGCTGATCTGGTGGAGGGGGTTACAAAAATTGGGCGGATTGGTTTCCAGTCTAAAGAAGAAAGCCAGGCGGAAAACCTCCGTAAAATGATTTTGGCCATGTCCAAAGATATTCGGGTCATTTTGATCAAGCTGGTTGACCGGCTTCACAACATGCGAACTTTGGAATACATGCGGGAAGCTAAACAGATTGAGAAAGCCAAAGAAACGTTGGATATCTATGCACCTTTGGCAAATCGACTGGGAATTTCTACCATCAAGTGGGAACTGGAGGATTTGGCACTAAAATATCTGGATCCGGAAGGATACTACGATTTAGTTCAAAAAATCAAAATTAAGAAAAGCGCCCGGGAAGCCTATATTGCTGATGTAATTGAAGTGTTATCCAAAGAAATCGAAAAGGTTGGTACCCATGCTGAGATTTATGGGCGGTCTAAACATTTTTACAGTATCTACCGAAAAATGAAAAACCAAAACCGCAGCTTCGATGAAATCTACGATTTGATTGCCGTTCGGGTTATTGTTGATTCGTTAAAAGACTGTTATGGGGTGCTGGGCGTGGTTCATTCACAATGGACGCCCATCCCAGGACGTTTTAAAGACTATATTGCCATGCCTAAACCAAATCTCTATCAGTCCATTCATACAACGGTAATGGGACCCAAAGGAGAACCCTTCGAAATTCAAATTCGTACCAGAGAAATGCACGAAACTGCAGAATATGGAATCGCTGCCCACTGGAAATATAAAGAAGGACGAATGGATGCCAAGGACAATAAGTATGAGGTTCAAATGTCCTGGCTTCGGCAAATGCTTGAACTCCAGCGGGATTCTGAAGACGCCGGAGAATTGGTGGAAACCATTAAGGTTGATCTTCTCAATGAAGAGGTCTATGTTTTTTCGCCAAAAGGCGCAGTGGTTCCGTTGCCGGCAGGATCATGTCCCCTGGATTTTGCCTACCGAATTCACAGTGATATCGGAAATAGCTGTGTCGGGGCTCGGGTAAATAACAAAATTGTCCCACTCAATAGTCCCTTAAAGAGTGGAGACATCGTGGAAGTCATGACTTCCAAGAATTCGAATGGCCCCAGCAGAGACTGGCTGACTTTTGTTAAGAGCCCACATGCGCGCAACAAAATAAAGCAATACTTCAAAAAAGAAGAAAAAGATGAAAACATTCAAAAAGGCCGAAGTATTTTGGAGCGTGAAATCAAACGTGAGGGTTTGCAGCATTCGAATTTGTTAAATTTGAACAACCTGGAGATTTTGGCGGAAAAGTGCAGTTATAAGAGCCTCAACGATTTTTATGCGGCCATTGGTTATAATGGGATAAAAATTGGAACTGTTTTTCAAAAAATGAAGCTACTGTTTCCTAAGGAGTTTCCCGAAGAAGTTGAAGAAATTGTCTTAAAGAAACCGACCAAGGATCCCAAGAAATCCAGTAGCACAGTGATTGTTGCCGGCCATAACGAAATTGATGTCCACTTTGCCAAATGTTGTAATCCGGTGCCTGGCGATAAAATTGTAGGATATATCACAAAAGGCCGGGGAATATCAGTCCATCGGGCGGATTGTTCCAATGTTCTTAATCTCACGGATCCCAACCGGATTGTCGAAGTAGAGTGGAATAAATACAGTACCGGATCATTTACAGCAGAAATACACATAAAAGCCAAGGAATCACCGGGAACGATTATTCAAATTTCGAAAACATTTCTGGATATGGGCATTCCGGTGACAGCTCTGAATGCGAAAAATGAGAAAAATGAATATGACTTTTTTTCGGCCACGCTCGAGGTAAAAAGCCGTCGGGAATTAAATTTGCTGATTAAGAATTTGAACAAGATAAAAGAAATTACACAGATTTACCGAGTATAAGGAGTAGTTATGCGGGCAGTAATACAGCGGGTGACCGCATCAGAAGTACGGATCAACAATGAAACAGTGGGAAAAATTGGCCATGGACTCAATGTACTTCTGGGCATTAAAGATGATGATACCGAGGCCGATATGGACTATATCATCAATAAGTTGGTTAACCTGAGAATATTTGAAGATAACGATGGAAAAATGAATCGCTCCATTCTCGATGTTGAAGGCGAATTGTTAGTAGTCTCACAGTTTACCCTCTACGGTGATTGTCGTAAGGGCAGACGGCCAGGCTTTACCCGAAGTGGGCCAGTAGATGTTGCAGAAAAAAAATATGCCATTTTTGTTGATAAATTAAAACGTCAACCAATTAAAAAAATTGAGACGGGTGTTTTTCAGGCTGAAATGGAAGTATTGATTGTCAACGATGGTCCGGTTACCCTGTTATTAGATAGTGAAAAAGTTTTTTAAATTGATTAAATAGATAAGGAAAGCAATATGGAAGTAATCAAAAAATCCCTGGGACAAATGGGCACAAATTGTTACGTGGTTTGGAATGAGAACACACTGGAAGCGGCGGTGGTTGATCCCGGATTTGAGGATCAACAAATTGGTGACATCATTAATGACAATAAACTCAAAGTAAAATACATTCTGCTGACACATGGTCATTTCGATCATCTTGGTGGCGTTAATCAGATTAAGCAATTAACTGGAGCAAAGGTTCTGATTCACGAAAATGATGCGGATTGTCTTGTGGATCCGAAACGAAACCTCTCAGCATTGGCTGGAATCGACATGGTACTGGCGCCAGCTGATGGATATTTAAACGAAAATGAAACAATCACATTAGGAGAGATTGTTATCCGCATAATACATACACCTGGTCACTCAAAGGGAGGGGTCTGTTTCTTGGCAGACGGTCAGCTCATAGCTGGAGATACTCTTTTTAACACTTCGATCGGCCGAACGGACTTTGCAGATGGCGACTTAAGTGAGTTACTCAATGCGATTGAGATGAAACTGTTTATCCTTGATGATGCAACCATTGTACTACCGGGACATGGTGGGAATACGACCATTGGGTACGAAAAAATGCACAATCCTTTTTTAAAGGGGCGTTTCTAGGAGGGTTCAATGAAGGTGCTTCGCTTTGATTTAGAACGGCCAGAATTAGAATATTATTTTCACGAATTATATCAGGCCTTCGATCCGGGAGTGAAAAATGTCTTGACAGGAAAAGCAGATGGTGTACTCGTTGAGAAAACCATTGGAATGCAAGTCGTGCTAACTTTGACATGGGAAGGTGGTAAAGCACTAACTCGAACCTATCAATTCAATAACAGCGTCGAACCCCTTGAAAATAGCCTTTATAAGGGGTTTCTTTATGATTTTCTATCTGAGTACTTTGAAAAAAGGCTGCAATGGGGAACATTAACCGGTATTAAACCAGTAAAAATGGTACAGAAATATTACAAACAGGGTAGGACGACAACCCAAATAAGAAATAGATTCAGGGATTATTATCGTGTCAGCAATGACCGCACCGATCTTTTGCTTCAGATTGCAAAAACACAAGCCAGCCTCATTCCCAGTGAACAGGTTAGTGAGGCGAATCGCCTTATTAGTATTTATGTAGGAATTCCTCTCTGTCCCTCTAAATGTGACTATTGCTCCTTTGTGTCCACGATTGTCGATAAAAAGGGTGAAAATTTGCAGCGATATCTGGATCATTTACTTATTGAAATTAAAAAAACAGGGGAAGTTCTAAAGGCTTCCAATTTGCGAATTGACACCTTGTATATCGGTGGCGGCACACCAACCGTGTTAAGTGCCGATCAATTGGAACAGCTGATGTCAGTACTTGAGGGTAGCTTTAATTTATCGCAGTTGAGGGAATATACGCTGGAAGCAGGGCGACCCGAAACGATTAATCAGGAAAAGCTGGAAGTAGCAAAAAATCATAAGGTAGATCGCATTTGTCTGAATCCGCAGTCTATGAATCCGCAAACGTTACTCAGTGTTGGACGGCCATGGGAAGCGGGACTTCTCGAACAACAGGTGGCATTAATTAAGTCAATCGGGTTTAAAACCTTGAACATGGATCTAATTGCCGGACTGGGAAATGAAACACCAGCAGATTTTTTACGATCCCTGGAAGCCGTTCTTGCCCTGGATCCTCAAAACATCACAATCCATAATTTGTCGATTAAAAAAGGCTCTCGATTAAAAGATCAAAACGGGATTGTTGTTAACGAGGGCTATGGTGAAGATTTTTATCAATCGGTAAAAAAACGCTTGGCTGCAGAAGGTTTCGATCCCTATTATCTGTATCGACTAAAATATACTCGGGGCAACAGTGAAAATGTCGGGTATGCCAAGCGGGGGCATGAAGGAATTTATAACATTTTAATGATGGCTGAGTGCCAGTCAACTCTAGGTATTGGGGCTGGAGCAACGGGAAACCTCTATGATCCAGTGACCGATAATATCTCCAAGGTTTTTACGGTAAAAGATGTGAAAACTTATAATGAACGGTTTGAGGAGATTGTGGAGAAAAAGTGCGGTGCTTATCGCATTTTATCAATGAATAAAAAATAAGACTATTTTTTAAATCGGAATAGAATGTTCCGATTTTTTATATTTGGACTATTAATGACGATTATAAATCATTAAATCGTTGAAACGATTCATAAATCATGATACTCAAATTGTTTTTCAGTATTCCCGCTTGACAGCTCTATTACATCTTCATTATAATATAAAGGTTAAGAAGATAATAAATCACTATATACATTGGAGGTAGAATGAATACTTATTATAGAAATACCATGTGTGGAGAATTAACAGCAAGCAATGTTGGGCAGGTTGTTGAATTGGCAGGCTGGGCAGATAATCGTCGAAATCTTGGTGGGGTACTTTTTATCGATTTAAGAGACCGCTCCGGAAAAATTCAGCTGGTGGTCAACGAAGAAAAACCTGAAGCCTTTGAAATTGCAGAAAAGGTTAGAAATGAGTATGTCTTATCGGTTAAAGGTAAGGTTGTCTTAAGAAGCCTGGAAAATGTTAATAAAAATATCCTAACTGGTGAAATCGAAGTTGAAATTATCGAGGTAAAAATTCTGGATTCATCGGAAACACCACCGATTTATATCGAAGACAATGATCAGACCAATGAAGCGGTGCGACTCAAATATCGTTACCTTGATCTGAGAAAACCGAAATTCCAGAAAATTCTAAGAACACGACATCAAGCAGCTGCCATTGCCAGAAATTTTTTAAATGAGAAGGGTTTTCTGGAAGTCGAAACACCAATGCTGGCTAAACCGACTCCTGAAGGAGCCCGAGATTTTCTGGTGCCATCCCGGGTACAAAAAGGAAAGTTCTTTGGATTGCCGCAGTCACCTCAGTTATACAAACAAATCTTAATGATTTCTGGCGTTGACCGTTATTATCAGATTGCCAAATGTTTCCGTGATGAAGATTTAAGACAGGATCGCCAGCCGGAGTTCACTCAAATTGATATGGAAATGTCGTTTATTGACAAAGACGATATTATTGCCATTAACGAAGAAATGATTGCAAAGATTATGAAAGAAGTAAAAGGCGTCGATGTTCAAACGCCAATGGTAAGAATGACCTATCAGGAAGCGATGGATCAATATGGTTCGGACAAGCCCGATACCCGATTTGACTTAAAACTGATTGACTTATCAGAAATTGTTGAAAACTCTGAATTTAAAGTTTTTTCCAGTGCCGTAAAAAAGGGTGGTAGCGTTCGTGCCATCAATGCTAAAGGGGCGCAGGATAAATTAAGTAAAAAAGGCATTAAAGGACTGGAAAATTTTGCTAAGATTTATAAAGCTAAAGGTTTAGCCTGGATCGACGTTTCCGAAGACGAGATGAAATCACCAATCCTGAAGTTCATTTCAGAAGAAGAAAAAACCGCAATTTTTGAAAAAACTGATGCAAAGCCAGGGGATTTAATTTTTATTATTGCAGATACCAACGAAATAGTCTGTAATGCTTTAGGTCAATTACGACTGGAACTGGCACGTAAATTGGAATATGATTTAAAAGACCAGTATAATTTTCTCTGGGTAACGGATTTTCCATTATTGGAATATGACCCGGAAGCAGGCCGTTATACTGCTAAACACCACCCTTTTACCATGCCGCTTGAAGAAGACTTGCAGTATCTGGAAACCGATCTGCTAAAGGTTCGGGCGGATGCTTATGATATGGTCGTAAACGGGGTCGAACTGGGCGGTGGAAGTATTCGTATCCATAACCAGGACATCCAGGAAAAAGTATTCACGGCGTTGGGCTTTACTCAGGAATCAGCCTGGGAGCAATTCGGATTTTTGCTGGAAGCTCTTAAATATGGTACTCCGCCCCATGGTGGGTTGGCCTTTGGTCTGGATCGTCTGGTGATGTTGCTTACCGATAATGACAATATTCGTGACGTTATTGCTTTCCCGAAAACTCAAAATCATGGTTGTCTGATGATGGATGCACCAGCGAGTGCCAGTCTGGATCAACTCATCGATCTGGGCATCTCTGTGGATGAATTGTAATGAAAGAAATAGGAACAGTTAGATCACTTCGGGGAAATAATGCCGAAGTTGAAATTAAACGTAATTCAGCTTGTGGTGACTGTGGTGCCTGTCACATCAGCAAAGATCAGTCAGTTATGTTAACGACAGCGAAGAACACAGTCAATGCTAAGAACGGTGAAACGGTTGAAGTAGAAATGCAATTTGTCAATGTCTTTGTTGCCGCATTTATCATGTATGGAATACCGCTTGTTGCCTTTATTTTAGGAAGTAGCGTGACATATTATGTGATTGGTAGCTTCAAATTAGGGTTGGATCAAGTGCTGGTCTCTTTTTTGACAGGAATCTGTCTAACGGCCATCGCCTATCTGGCAATCCGTCACTTTGATCGTCAGGGTCTATTTAACAGCAAGTATCAACCCGTGATCATTGCTGTTATCGATAATGCTGAGATTAAATCGACCCCTATGGAAAAACGAATGGGTAATTAATTACGAAAGAGGTATCTGCGGTTTTTAACGCAGATACCTTAAATATTGATGTATTTTTGTTGGTTTAAACAAAATAAATAAAAAAAAGCTTGATTAATCCCCCGTGATTCATTATAATATATTTACTGTCTGGGTGTAGCGCAGCTTGGTAGCGCGCTTGACTGGGGGTCAAGAGGCCGGAGGTTCAAATCCTCTCACTCAGACCATTTTTTATTAAGGTGAAAATATGGGTCAAATTAAAAGAAAAAATAATAGACGAGTCAATTCTTTAAGAAAAATTGTTGTTGGCATCGTTTTTTTTTTATTGTAGCAATAATTATTATTTCCAGTTACCGGGGTAATATGAGCATGCTGCTCGAAAAAAAAGAGTATACTGAATCGTATAAAACAGAGATGTATTTTTTCAAAGATGTTGATTATCGAACGCTCGATAATTTCCAGGCCAGTGACTTGTCGCTGATGGAAGGGGAAAAAGCCAATGGTTATAAACCATTGACAAATTCGCCGAAGGTTATTAATGCAGAATATTTAAATCAGCAAATTGCCGTGATTGACACGATTATTAAAGAAGAGTACTATAACAACTGGAGCCGGATCGTGGGCGATATGGTGACGAATTATCAAGGCATTTCAAGCATTACCAGCCAGATCGGTGAAACAGAGCGGGAACGAAAAAAGTTTCTGATTGAATCAGTGCAATACATGGGGCTAGATTTAGCAGCCCTTCAACAAAAACGGCAAACGCTGGTTGGCCTGCTTGGTGGTCAGCCGCGAAACATTGCCTTGAATGAGCTCGGTCTGCTTTCGAGTGGCTATGTTTATACATCGATCCAACCAGTTGAAAAAACGTTAAGTGAAAGCATGCTCCCCTATATTAATACCACTTTTTTAAAAACCGCCAGTAAAGTTGATCAGCAATCCGAAGGACTTTTAAAGGTTGTAAATAATGACCACATTTATGTCGCCTTTTCCATGCCAAGTGACATGGCCATTATGGGCGAAGCTGAGGTTGAGGCCTTAAAGACTGAATTGATGGGGACTACCGACAGTGGGATTAATCAAGATTACTATGAGTTTTTAATTAAAAGAGTTGATCAGCTTTATTATTTTCCTAAGCTTAGATTTAAATTTGATGATCAGGTATATTCCGGTTATTTTGTTGATGTTATTGATGAAGGCGGTCAAAAGATCGTTGTACTGATGCTAAAAGATTACGTTAATGACTTTGCTAAGGTGGTTATAGGTAAATCTGACGTTTTTATTCAGGACTACAGTGCCTATGAAATACCCAAAAGTGCAGTATACACTATCGGAGATGAGACATTGATCGACACCGTAACAAAAGGTTATTTTAGTGATTCATTTCCGGTTGTTGTGGAAAAGTATAATAATGGCTATGCTGTTTTGAGAACCGATGAGAATCCGAATTTAAGCAGTGGTATGCGGATTAGTATTTATCCCTAAGGATGTGAAACAAAGTGATTTCAGAAAACATAAAACGGATCAAATCAGAAATACCCGAAGATGTTACGCTAGTTGCGGTGACAAAATATCAAAGTCTGGAAGCAACCCAGGCGGTTTTAGAAGCTGGCATTTTTGACCTTGGCGAAAGTAAGGTTCAGGATTTTCTTAAAAAATACGAGGTTCTGGGCGATCAGCCACGTTGGCATTTTATTGGACATTTGCAAAAAAATAAGGTAAAATATTTAATTGGTAAAACCTTTCTGATCCATTCTGTCGATTCAATCGAGTTGATGGATGTCATTGAAAAGGAAGGAAAAAAACAGGGAATTGTTACCGATGTTTTACTCCAGTTAAATTTAGCTCGAGAAGACAGTAAATCTGGAATTCTCGAAGAAAATCTGCAAACGGTATTGAATGAGTTGTCCGGATATCAGTTTATCCGGATCAAAGGTCTGATGGCGATGGGTCCTTTAACTCAAAATAATGACAAAATACGTGAGATTTTTGTGGATTTAAAAAGAATTTATGATAAAATAAAAGAGGAATCTGTGGGTGAGGTTATTCAAATGAATTATCTTTCCATGGGTATGACTGATGATTATACCATTGCAATAGAAGAGGGCTCCAATATGATTAGAGTTGGACGCAAAATATTTAGTTAGGAGAGATACGATGGCAGCAGAAAAATTTAAGGATAAAATTATTAAGGTTTTTGGCATGGAAGTAGACAATGAGGATGGTTACGACGAAATTTACGAGGAAGATGTATATGATGACGATGTTGAAGATACAAAAAGTGCCTTCACAGCGCCAAAAGCAAAAAAAACAACAACTTCAAGACGAAGTGAACTATCCCTCGATGACGGTCCAGAAGTCTTAGTGTTGGAACCTGAAGTTTTTAAAGATGCACCAAGTATCTGCAATAAAATAAGAAATAACAAAACAGTTGTATTGAATTTAAAAAACACTGATTATGAAAATGGTCGTAAAATATTTGATTTTTTAAGTGGAGCATTATTTGCACTAGACGGTTCAATTAATAAAATTGCAGACAATGTATTTATTTTAGCTCCAAAAGCGGTGGCGGTGTTGACTAATCCACAGCATGATGATTTGGATTTCAATGCGCCGATTTTAGAGTGGGATGAGGATATGGAATAGGTCGTTTATGATCCAAGGAATTCTCATTCAAGCCGGTAATCTATTATTTGAATTGATCACGCTTTTAATTTTTATCAACATTATTTTTAGTTGGGTGAGACCCAATCCAGATAATATTTTTGTAAAGACGATTTATGGTTTAACGGAGCCCATTTTATCGCCGTTGCGACGATTTACAATCATTGGACCATTGGATTTATCAGCCTTTGCTGCGATACTATTAATGCAGATCGTATTGTTTCCGCTTTATAAAATGGTCGTCATGTTAATATTTTAGAGTTATATTCAGATATCAAGTATTAAGGGGATGTCTAATGACAGAAAAAAAAGATACTTTTTTATTATCACGTATTACTGATGCGTGTTGTAAAAATTTTAAACCCCGATTCTTTGATTTTTATGATGAAGTGTTTCAACAAAAAATAGCGGACACCATTAAGCATAGTGGTGTCCCTTATCTATTTTTTGGAGGGCACCCGGATGCTGAGCGTAAGATGTTATGTATTTATCCGGATTATCTATCTTCAGAGGATCTGGAATGGCCCATCTTCGCCATTGAATTCGAAAAAGTGATGCCAATTGATCACCGCA
Organism: Acetobacterium sp. MES1; assembly: GCF_002237635.1. Taxonomy (NCBI): domain Bacteria; kingdom Bacillati; phylum Bacillota; class Clostridia; order Eubacteriales; family Eubacteriaceae; genus Acetobacterium; species Acetobacterium sp. MES1. Next base: position 179,009 of record NZ_MJUY01000036.1, on the reverse strand, counting down.
ATGTCTTGGGGGAACTCATGAACTTGGGAATAACTAGGGAGAGTATTGGTGATATCGATGTGGGTGATGAAAAGGTACAAATTATCATGCATCAGCGGCTACAGGAGTTCATGTGGATCAATTTCAATCAGATTAAAGGAAGGGAGATACGAACGACAATAAAGACCAGTCAGCAAATCGAAAGCTTTGAAAAGAACTACAAGCGATTGTCTGTGGTGGTTGCTTCGAACCGAATAGACGGGATCATCAATAAAATATGGGGTTTTTCGAGACAGAATAGTCTTGTTTTAATCAAACAAGGTAAACTGCGGGTGAACTACGTGGAGATATATAAAAATGATTTTCGGCTGAAATCAGGTGATATTCTGTCGCTAAGAGGTAAAGGAAAGGCAAAAATCATCAGTATGGATGAGCGGACAAAAAAAGGTAATATCCGATTAGAAGTGGATCGATATATATAAATAATGGAGGGTGTTATGACGAAAGAGCATAATGAGTATATTGTGCCAGAAGAAACCGATCAACGACTGGATCATTTTTGCAGCACGTTGTCCGGTGATTATTCAAGAGAATATATTAAACGACTTATTGCGGCAGGGGATGTTTTGGTGAATGGGCAAAAAAGGAAAGCCAGCTATCACGTTAAAACTGGTGAGATCATCACCTTGATGATTCCTGAGCCAGTTGCCTGTCATATGCAAGCAGAAGATATTGCGCTTGACATAATCTATGAAGATGATGACGTGCTGATAGTAAATAAGCCCCAGGGGATGGTCGTCCACCCAGCCCCGGGCAATAGCAGCGGTACGCTTGTAAATGGATTGCTATTTCATACTAACAATTTATCAAAGATTAATGGGGTGATGCGTCCGGGAATCGTTCACCGGATTGACAAGGATACGTCTGGGCTACTGATGATTGCGAAAAATAACGCTGCACATCGAAGTTTATCTGAACAACTCAAGGAGCATACTATTCTCAGGCGATATTATGGTCTGGTTAAAGGAAATGTCAAACCCAATCGTGGAACGGTAGATATGCCCATAGGCAGGCATGAGCAACTTCGTATAAAAATGGCGGTAGTGGAAAAAAATTCAAAAACGGCCATTACCCATTTTGAAGTGATAAAACGTTATGCCCAATACACCCTTCTTCGATTTGAACTGGAAACCGGGCGGACCCACCAAATTCGGGTGCATATGGAAAAGATCGGTCATCCATTGGCAGGAGATCCATTGTATGGGAAAGGAGACAAGAATAATCCGTTTAAAACAGAGGGGCAATGTCTCCACGCTCATACATTAGGTTTTATCCACCCGAGAACGAATGAACACCTGGTTTTCAGAGCATCAGTTCCGCCAGCATTCAAAGAAATTCTAAAAAAACTAAAATAGGTTCAATTGGTATCAGTGATGACTTCGATTGATTCAACGCCATCCTGAGTGGGGGTTACATACATGGTGTTTTGATTGGTAAAGATAACCATACCCGGTTTTGCTTTACTGGGCTTTTTTAGGTATTTAAACTCAAGATAATCGACAGGAACATTGCTTGAACCTCTTGATTTACTATACCAGGCAGCCAAATTGCCAGCTTCAAGTAAAGTTTTCTCGGTGATAAAGCGGCCACCAGCAACAATCAATACATGAGAACCAGGGGCATCTTTGACATGAAGCCAGCAATCTTCATTTTTCCCCATTTTAGTGGATATAAAGTCATTCTGATAATTATTCTTACCAACAAAAATATGGAAACCTTCAGATGAAATATAATGCAAGGGTTTAGAAGGTAGTTGTTTCTGCTTATCTTCCTTGGAGATTGCTTTTTTGTTAAATTCAGAGTGGAGAAATTCATGGCGGATTTCATCCAATTCAGCCAATTCAGTAGACTGATCCAAACTGTTGACGAGGCTTTCCAAATAATAGATTTTTTCTTCCGTTTCCAATATATAGCTGGCCAAATGTTTAAGTGCCGTTTTGCTTTTGTTGTATTTTTTATAGTAGTGCTGGGCATTTTGAGCGGGGGTTCGATTGACTTTCAAAGGAATATCGATGGTTTGGCAGTCAGGATCGTAGTAGTTGACGAGTGTGGCAATTTCCTGGCCTTTTTCAATGGCATAAATATTGGCGGTGATCAAATCGCCATACAGTTTAAATTTTTCGTTTTTATGAGATGCATCAACATCCTGTTGAAGGTTGTCAAGCTTTTTAATGTTTTTTCTAACCAGAATATCCAGTTGCTGGCGTAGATTGGCCGCCCGGGTTTTAAAGCGGAGGGCTTTGTCTCTCATAAAATAATACGCTTCAAGCATCTCTGAAATGGACGGATATGCTTCGAAACGGTGATCAGATCGTAGATAGTGAAGGTCAATGGTTGAAAAGTCCACCATTTTACGTCCGAGATAAATAATGACTGGTTCAGATTTTTGCCTGATTTCGTTGATGACTTGAGTGAACGCTTCGCACAGAAATTGTTTTTGTTTTTTTGAAAGACCAGACACACTAGTTTGAGGATCAATACCGCTCCTGAAGGCAATTTCCCGACTGATGTTGGGGCTGATGCCAAGTAAAGCCTGAACAAAGACTTTTTCCACTGAAGAATCCTTATAATCGCTCAGCAATTCATTCAAATGATTTGCGTCAAGATTGAGAAAGCTGAGACGGCTATTTTCTGGAGGGTAAACATAATCACGACCAGGAAGAATTTGGCGGTAGCGACTGGAAGTTGACCCGACTTTTTTTAGCGAATCCAGAATTTTCATCGATTCATCAACCAGAATAATATTACTGTTTCGTCCCATTATTTCAACGAGTAGTTTACGAACAACTATTTCATTAAAATCGTTTTTTGCTGTGACGGAAAGTTCCATGATCCGGTCAGTTTCATGTTGGGCAATATCAATAATGGTTCCATTTAGAAGGTATTTTCTCAATACCATGCAAAAACTAGGAGCCGCACTCGGATTTTCTTTGATCTTTTCAGTCATGTATACACGTGGATTGCTTGCATTTGCAGAGAGTAAGAGATGTTTTTTTTGATTTCCCAGGTTGACTAAAAGACGAATTTCATCAATTTCTGGTTGGTAGATTTTTCGTATGCGACCTCCAATTAAGAGGGGTTTAAATTCATTGATTAAATGATACAGGGTAACACCATCATAAGCCATAAAATGCTCCTTTCAAATCGTCGGTTCAATATAGAATGATTTTATCATGTTCTTCAAGGATGATAAAGGGTTAAAAAAAACAATGAATAAGGAATGATTAAGATAAGTAACGCCAATTTCAATAAAGTGTTCAATAAGTAGGGAATCGTTGACTTTTTCATTGAAATTCGATATAGTGTATAAATTAGGTAAGGATGAGCTGAGTTTCAGAATGCGTTAGTATCTAATAATCTTGCAGGTTCAAATGAAAACCAAATTACAAAAGCTGTTGCCTGGTATTTCGCTTAACTGGTCATGTGGAATTTGCCGGGTGGATTTAATGGAAATGGAGAAACATCATGAAAAGTATGACGGGCTTTGGGCGGAAAGATTATCGCGATGAGGAAGTCGATTGTTCAATTGAGATTAAGACAATTAACCATCGATTCAGAGATTTTTTTATAAAAATTCCAAAAACCCTCAATCCAATCGAAGAAAAAATCAGAAATACTGTTTCACAAAGCATTGCAAGAGGACGAGTTGAAATATTTATAAAATATTCGGAATTGGGCACAAAAAATCGTCGGATCGTTTTCAATCGAGATTTAGCCCAAAACTATATTTCGGTACTTAACGAAATTCGCCGACTTGATTCAATGATTGGGGATGATCTGAGCTTATCTTTGATTTCAAAGTTTCCGGATGTCATTATGGTTGAAGAAGACATTGATGATTATGAAAGCATCTGGTCAAAAATAAAACCGGTTTTAGAAAAAACATTGGAAGAAGTTGAAGATAGCCGAAAACGTGAAGGAAATGCATTGAAACTCGATGTAGTCAATCGTTGCTGTATTGTTCGAAATTATGTCGAAAATATTCGAGAAAAAAGTCCGGATATGCTGGAACGATATAAAAATGAACTTCGAGAAAAGATTTCCTCCTATGTTGAATCGGTGGAAATAGATGAAAAACGTTTATTGACTGAGGTCGCTCTGATGACGGATAAATTGAATATTGATGAGGAGTTAACTCGACTGCAAAGCCATTTAGACCGATTAGAAGGGATGGTTGAAGAAACCGAACCAGTAGGAAGAAAACTGGATTTTCTGATACAGGAAGTAAATCGGGAAATCAATACCATTGGTTCAAAAGCCAGCGACTTAGCTATTGCTAATATTGTGGTTGATGTTAAAAGTGAGATTGAAAAAATAAGAGAACAAATACAAAATATTGAGTAGGGGTGTTAAATAAATCTATGAGTGATTGTCCAGTAATAAACACAGAATTAAAAGAAGAACAATTAACCGAGCCGTTTTTCGAGCGAGAAAAAGGGATTCTCATTGTAATATCAGGACCATCCTGTGCTGGCAAGGGAAGTGTTTGTAAGATTATTTGTCGAAAAAACCCGGATCTTCGGCTGTCAATTTCTGAAACAACGCGTCAGCCCAGAAATAGTGAGAAGCATGGACGGGAATATTTTTATATCTCCAAAGAAAGCTTTGAAGAAAGAATAAAAAAGGGACAATACCTGGAATATGCAACAGTTTATGAGAACTACTATGGAACACCAAAAGATTACGTAGAAAACTTATTGGAATCCGGCTTTGATGTGATTCTGGAAATTGATATTCAGGGTGCTGCAAAGGTGCGAACCAACTATAAAGAAGGGATTTATATTTTTATTGTACCGCCATCCATGCAGGAACTTAGACGTCGCATCGAAGAGCGGGGAACTGAAAGCAAAGAACAAATGGAAATGCGTTTAAATTGTGCATACGAAGAAATGAAAAATGCGGATGACTATAGTTATATTGTCATAAATGATGACTTAAACGACGCCGCTCAGCGGGTACAAAGTATTATTACGGCTGAAAAATGCCGAACGGAACGATTGAAAAATAAAATTGAAGATATACTTGGGAGGTAACAATGCGATATCCAGCATTAAATGATTTGATTAACAAGGCAGAAAATAAATATTCTTTGGTTTTGGCAACAGCAAAACGAGCAAGAGAAATAGTGGATGGAGATGAACCACTGGTAAAAATTAAAATCGATAATCCGGTCACCATTGCAACAAACGAGATTGCCGAAGAAATGATCCACTGCGTCCATAAGACAGCTGAACCAGAGTCGTTACAACATTTTGAGATGGTTAACGAATCACATTCAACCTTATTAAAAAGTGGCGAAACAGAAGAGTTACCAACAATAATCGAATAGGATTCAAACTGTGAAAATAGCCGAAGTTTTTTTAAACCAGACAAACAAACGAATCGATCATGCTTATGATTATCGTGTTCCAGTGCATCTGGAATTGGTAACTCAGGAGGGGATCCGGGTTGTTGTGCAGTTTGGTATCGGAAATCGGCAGGTTGAAGCTTTTATCACAAAAATCAAAGAAACGACAGATTACTCAGGTAAAATCAAAGAGATTATAGAAAATATCGATATGGAACCAATATTGAATAGAGAACAAATAGAATTGTGTCTTTGGATGAAGACCGTCTATTGTTCTTTATTTTATGAGGCCCTCTCGTATTTTACGATGGCAGTACAAATCAAGCAAGAAATTGATTATTACCGGAATTATGAAAAACTTGACTTAGATTTAAAGCAAAACTGGTTTATTGAGCATTATTTTGACAATGCGAATGAAGTCCTCCCATTAAAGAAAGTTAAGCCTGAAGATCGCATTATTTTAGCAGAACTGATTAAAAAGAAGGCTGTGTACTCTAAAAAAAGCTGGAAAAAAATAAGCGACCCAGAGAGCAGAAAAAAGTCGATCCAATCGAGCTATCATCTTACTGCTATGGGGCGGGAGGCTTTAAAGCAGGATAAAAAATTTGGAAAAAAGCAGTGCGAGTTAATGGAGTATCTACTCCGTAGCGATATGAAGGGTGAAGATTTAAAAATAATTACAGCCCAGTATAAAAAAAGTCTCGAGCCTTTAATAAAAAAAGGATATGTTTGTGTTAATAAGACAGCATCACAAGAGCAGCCTCTCAATCTGAGTGCTGCAGGCTATGAACATCAATCAGTTATCTTAACACACAACGAACAGCGCAGTTACAACCAATACCAGGCATTAACGAAACAAACTTCCGGGGTTTTTTTTCACGTTTTTGACGCAGTGAGTAAATATCGCTTGTTTTTCAAGGCAATCGAAGATCAATTAAAAGCGAATCGCTCATCGGTTGTCATCTTTCCGGAAATCAATATGACATTTCAGAGAATGGAAATGTTCTACAAATACTTTGGAAACAAGGTTGGCGTTTTTCACGGACAGCTCAGCCCGAAGCAACGAACTGAATTATATTTGCGGATTCGATCCGGGGAAATAAAGGTGATAATTGGGGTTCGTTCAGCGGTGTTTCTACCGTATGTTAATCTCGGCTTGATCATTATTGACGATGAGCATGATTCGTCTCATAACAGCATTTCGATGCCTCAATTTCATATCACTGATATCGCTAAAAAAGCGAGTGAAATAATGGGGGCTTTTTATATTATTGCAGACAATATCCCGAGGGTCGCCACGTGGTATCGAATTGAAAAAAAAGAGCTGGCAGTCATTCAAATTGGTGAAGAGCCACGATTCCGCCATGCCATTGAAATCATCGATATGCAAAAAGAAATGCACCAGGGCAATATGGGAATATTGAGCAGAACGCTGCTTCGATATCTCCAATCGGGCATTGAACAAAAGAGAATGAGTGTACTGTTTATCAATAACTTAGGCTATGCAAACAGCATTCTATGCAGAGAATGTGGTCATGTTGAAAAATGCCCTCATTGCGGTGTTTCGTTAAAATATTTAAATCACGATCATTCACTTCTATGTCATTACTGTGGATATAAGAAGGCTGTTCCAGTGCTATGTTCGGAATGTGGTAGCGACAAAGTCAGACACATGGGCTACGGTATTGATCAATTGGAAGAGTATCTTAAAAAGGTTTTTTCAGGTGTCCGGATCGCTACCGTACAAGGAAATATGAAACGATCTGACATTAAAAAAATTAATAAGAGCATTGCCAGTGGTGAATTTGATATTTTAATCGGAACCCAGGTTATTAATAAACATTTTAATTTATCCAATATAAGCGTTGCGGCAGCCGTTCTTATTGATCGAGATCTTAATCAGGGGAACTATCAGGCTTCGGAAAATGTCTATCAGATGTATAGCCGATTTTTTGCTAAAGCCATGGATAACAAAACAAAAGGAGTGATTCAAACCAACGAACCAGAAAATGATACAATCTACTCGATCAAGAATGAGAGTTTTCTGGAGTTTTATCGCAGCGAAATTCACTACCGTCAATTAATGCATTACCCGCCGACTGTTAAGATGATCAGTTTGAGTGTGTTTCATAAGAAAGAAAGTGAAGCCGAAAACGACTCAGTTCGGCTCTATGTTTCTATTAAGGAAGAACTAAAAGCATTTGGAATGGGACAGGCTGTTTATAAACCGGTGCGAATTGGTGTAACTAGAGGTGGCAATATCACCTACCAAATTGTCATAAAAACGGCTAAACAAAGTGTTTTTCAGAATTTAATGTCAAAAATTATCAGACTTGGTATAATAGAAGCACTTAAATCTAAAGTATCTATTCAGATTAACTAACAATTATTGTATTAAACATGAATCAGGAGGAAGAAATGGCAATTCGACAAATCAGGATCGATGATGATCCAATTCTCAGAAAAAAATCTCGAGTGATCGAGGAGATTGACGAAAAAATAAAAGTATTAAATGCTGACATGGTGGAAACCATGAATAAAGCTGAGGGGGTTGGTTTGGCAGCACCTCAGGTCGGGATCTTAAAACGTTTGTTTATTGTCGACGTTGGAGATGGACCAATGACCTTTATTAATCCTACCATCATCTCTACAGATGGAGAAGCAGAGGATGAAGAGGCCTGCCTCAGCCTTCCTGAACAATCGGGTTTGGTAAAACGGCCAGAATCACTCGTCGTTGAAGCAACCGATTTGGACGGCAAAGTTTTTCAGCTCTTTTGTTCGGATTTGCTGGCACGGGCTGTTTGCCATGAGCTCGATCACCTTGATGGGATCTTATTTACTGATCGTGTCGAAAAATGAAAAATATCAAAGTGATATTCATGGGTACCACAGATTTTGGTGTCCCAGCCCTGGAAAGCCTTGTAGCTGCGGGGTATGAGGTTCAAGCTGCTGTATGCCAACCGGATCGACCAAATAAAAGGGGAAAAAAGGTTGAGATATTACCATTGAAAGCCAAGGCATTAGAGCTTGGTATTACAGTTCTACAGCCTGAAAAAATCAGGGACACCCAATTTGTAGAAGTATTGAAAAACTTTCAGTCGGATATCTTCGTTGTTGCTGCGTATGGACAGATTCTGTCCAGAGAAATTTTGGAAATACCGAACTATGGGTCATTAAATATTCATGGCTCGCTTTTACCGGATTATCGGGGTGCGGCACCAATTCAACGAGCGATCATTGATGGAAAGAAAAAAACTGGCGTCACCATTATGTTGATGAGCGAAGGGATGGACACCGGCGATATGTTATCAAAAGCAGAATATCCGATTACGGAATCCACCACCTTTTTGGATCTTTATCGGAGTTTATCACTTTTGGGAGGGCACTTGCTAATTGAAACCATGGAAAAGTTTCTGGCGGGGGCATTAAAACCAGTTCCTCAAGATAATTCAGTGGCCACCTATGCCGAGAAGATACTTAAAGATACCGGGTACATCAATTGGCACAAAAGCAGCCGAGAAATACTGTATTTAATAAATGGTACTGATCCTGTGCCTGGAGCGTATATCGTATATAATGATGAAAAAATCAAATGTTTTTCTCCGGAGATCGTAATCTGGGAAGGTCATGAAAAGCCTGGAACGATTGTTATCGCCGATGATCGGGAGGGTCTTGTCATTAAAACCCAGGACGGTGCCTTAAGAATTGGATCAATTCAGGCGCCAGGAAAAAAGCGGTTGGAAGCCACTGTTTTTTTACGTGGGAGAAAGATGGCAATTGGAACTATTTTAAACTAGCCTAAGCAGATCTTTAGAAAATTGTGCTAGCATTACAAAAAGATCAGGAGGAATACAATGTTTATTTTAGACTATTATTGGACGATGCTGATACTTGTGCCGGGTATTATTTTTGCAGCTTATGCTCAGTATCAGGTAAGTAGCGCTTACAAGGCTTATAGCAAGGTGCCGACAAAAAATGGGATGACAGGGGCGGATGCTGCTCGACGTTTATTAAATGCTAATGGCTTAAATAGCGTTTCAATTGAAAATATAGCCGGGAATTTAACTGATCACTACGATCCGCGGAATAAAACTATGCGTTTATCATCTGGCGTTGGGCAACAGGCTAGCGTGGCCGCAGTTGGCATTGCCGCTCATGAAACTGGTCATGCTATTCAGGATAAAGAAGGGTACTGGCCGCTTAAGTTTCGAGGTTTCATTGTGCCAGTTACCGGTTTTGCAACGAATATTGCCTGGCCTATTTTTTTTATTGGCCTATTCTTTGGGCAAGCTTCTGGTTGGGGGACGATGTTTATGAATCTGGGTATTCTACTCTTTTCATTTAGCCTCTTGTTTACCGTGATCACCCTACCAGTAGAATTTAATGCCAGCAAACGTGCGATTGCTGCACTCGCTGAAAACAATCTGCTACAACCAGGCGAAGAGGTTGGTGTAAAAAAGGTTCTAAGAGCAGCGGCCCTCACTTATGTTGCGGCTGCGCTGATGTCTTTACTAACGTTAATTAGACTAATTATATTAAGAGGTTCAAGAGATTGAAAAACATTCGAAAATTGGCACTGGAAACCCTACTAAAAATTGACTACGATGGGGCTTATTCTAACTTGGAAATTAAGAGAACCCTGCAACGCTTCCCGATAAAAGATGATGATCGTCGACTATATCTTACTATTGTGTATGGCTGTCTTCAAAATCAGATCTACCTGGATTACTTGATTACGCAGCAAAGCAGTCGACCAGTAAAAAAGTTACACAAAGAGGTCAGTGAGATACTAAGAATCGCCATCTATCAACTTTATTTTTTGGATAAAATTCCCAATTATGCAATTGTCAATGAAGCGGTCAATTTAGCTGCTGAAATCCAACCTCAGGCCAAGGGTTTTATTAATGGTGTGTTGCGAAACATCATGCGAAAAATCGATGAAAACGGAAGAGAATTCAAGTTTGAAAATTGGGACAATGAAAAAGAAGCGTTATCGATTCGCTATTCTGTACCACTATGGATCGTACATAAGTATTATGAAGCCTATGGAGCTGAAAAGGCTGAAGCAATTATGCCGATGCTGAATGAAAAACCTCCCTTTACCGTACGCTGTAATACTTTAAAAACATCAAAAGAACAACTGATTCAAGATTTGCAACAGGTTGGTGTCGATGCGATACCGGCAGGCTTTTCGCCAAATGCCATTCATCTGACAAACTTGGGAATTTTTGAGAGTAATATTGAAAATTCCCGCTTATACAGAGATGGTCATTTTTCGATTCAGGATCAGGCGGCGATGCTGACAGTGGAGCGATTGAATCCACAGCCAGGTGACCGGGTTTTGGATATGTGTGCAGCGCCCGGCGGTAAAACTATGTATTTAAGCGAGATGATGAATAATTCTGGGGAAATCGTTGGTCGCGATGTTTATGGCAGTCGGTTGAAACTGGTTGAACAAAGTGCAAGTCGGCTAGGTTGTACCAACATCAGACTAGAAGAACAGGACGGTTGTGAGTATTCGCCAATCGATGAAGCTTCATTTGATAAAATCTTATTGGATGCTCCCTGCACCGGACTTGGAGTCATCAGACGTAAACCAGAGATAAAATATCGTAGTACCAAGGAAGGACGTAAAGCACTTGTTAAAATTCAGAGTACCTTACTGGAAAATGCTGTTCGATATTTAAAACCCGGTGGGGAGCTACTCTATTCAACCTGTACCATTAATAAAGATGAAAATGAAAATCAAATCGGAAAGTTATTAATTAAATTTCCTCAGTTACAGATCATTCCCGATGAACATGGAAGTAACTATACTTATACAAGTCCGTTAATGGAAGGTAGTGACTGTTTTTTTATGTGTCGATTAAAAAAAATGGATGTTTACGAATAGATGGGGTCAAATGAGTGATATTTTGAAATAATGTCCAATTTGAACAAAAAAGAGCTAAAAAAGGAGAATTGAAAAAATTTGAATTTGATCGGTTCTTTTGATATAATAGATCAATCTATGTTAAACATCTCATTGAGTGTAAGGTCTCTCTAATTGTATAGGAGTAAAACATGAAGGAAAATATTTTTGGCAGAGACATCCATGAGTGTGAAGCGCTCATGGTAAGTTTAGGTGAGGCCAAATATCGTGGGAAACAGTTATATCAATGGTTATATGAAAAAAAATGCGAAAAATTCAGTGAGATGACTAACTTTTCCAGTAGTTTGAGAAAAAAATTATCGGATCAGTATGATTTGTTACATAGTAAAATCGAAACCACGCAAGCTGATCCGCATGATGGTACAAAGAAATATTTGATTGAGTTGGAAGACCATCAATACATTGAAGCTGTGTTAATGCACTATGGACATGGTGCTTCGTTATGTGTGTCAACACAAGTTGGATGTAATATGGGTTGCAAATTCTGTGCTTCCACAAAGGGTGGAAAAATCAGAGATTTATGCGCTGGTGAAATACTGGATCAGATCTATTTAGTGGAAAAAAAAGAAAAACTGCGAATTTCAAATGTCGTAATTATGGGAATTGGCGAGCCACTTGAAAATTATCATGAAGTAATCAAATTTATTCGAATTGCAAATTCGGGGTTTGGAATCGGGCAACGAAAAATCAGTCTTTCAACCTGTGGGATTATTCCGGGAATTGAAGCTTTAGCAGAAGAAGATCTTCAGATAAATCTGGCTATTTCACTTCATTCAGTTTTTCCAGACCGTCGAAAGATGTTAATGCCCATTGCCAAACGCTATGATTTCGAACCTCTGATGGATGCCTGCAAAGCTTATTTTACTAAGACGGGAAGACGTATCACCTATGAATATGCTCTAATTGATGGTTATAATGACCGGGATGAAGATATTGGAGAACTCATTAAACTACTCAAAGGAAGTCAAAACCACCTGAATTTAATTGGTTTGAATGAGATTCAAGAAACGTCTTTAAAAGAGAGTCCCCGAATGAATTATTTTCTTGGGGAGCTGACACGACATGGGATTAATGTTACGATGCGACGAAAAATGGGAAGAGAAATTGATGCTGCATGTGGTCAACTTCGAAAAAAAAGATATGAGGATAAGGTGAGTGTATGAAATGTGCCTACGGATCCAATGTTGGATCACTAAGAAAGGTAAATCAAGATGCCTACTTGGCAGCAACCATAAAAAACGTTGATCGTATTTCTTATGTTTTTGCAGTTGCGGATGGCTTGGGAGGCCATCGCAGTGGAGAAATAGCCAGCAGAACAGCGGTGGATTTTATTAAAAATAATCTTTCCGGGATTAAAAATTACTTTGACCCGGAAGAAATGATGTCTTTTGTAAAATCCATTAATCTGGAACTAAAAAAAATAGGTGATGATGAACCCGCACGTTTGGGCATGGCAACCACCCTAACCATGTGTATCGTTGACGGGAATTATTTATGTATTTGCCATGTTGGCGACAGTCGAACTTATAGTATCACAGCCGACGAAATAATTCGATTAACAAAAGATCACTCGCTGGTTCAGATTCTGGTGGATGAAGGCAAGATAACTCAGGAAGAAGCCGAAATACATCCTCAAAAAAATGTTATTACCCGAGCACTAGGAACTGATAACTCTGTGAATGTGGATTTTTATCGATATGAAATAAACCCTCAAGCAACATATCTGATTTGTTCGGACGGGCTTTTTAATATGGTCTGTGATCAGGATATTAAGACCGTAGTTATGGAAAATAGTCTGGAAGATGCAGCAAAAAAACTCATCGATCTGGCAAACATAAACGGAGGCAAAGACAATATTACTGTCGTTTTATTCAAGCCTCTGGAAGGAGTGCCTAATGCTCAGTAGAACCTTAGGAAAACGTTATGAAATTGTCGAGCTGATCGGCCGTGGCGGTATGGCCTATGTATACAAAGCTCGGGATCTAAAACTAAATCGTTATGTGGCAGTTAAAGTGCTTCGTGAAGAGTATACTGAAAACGAACAGTTTATAAAAAAATTTGATCGGGAATCTCAGGCGGTAGCCTGTTTATCCCATCCCAATATAGTCGGTGTTTATGATGTTGGCGTCCAGGATAATATTTACTACATTATTATGGAATACGTTGATGGGATTACCCTGAAACAATATTTAATGCGAAAAGGGCGTTTGGACTATACCGAAGCAACCCGGTTTGTAATGGATATTTCCAATGCATTGCGCTGTGCTCACGAGAACAAAATCATTCATCGGGATATTAAACCTCATAATATTCTGTTAACTCGGGATCTGGTTCCCAAAGTTGCCGATTTTGGAATCGCTCGGGCGATTACCAGTTCGACGGTGACGATGACCAATCAAACCATGGGTTCGGTTCATTATATATCTCCGGAACAAGCCAAGGGCGGCTTTGTGGATGAACGCTCAGATCTTTATTCCCTGGGTATTTTATACTATGAATTATTAACGGGTAAGCTGCCCTTTGATGAAGAAAATACGGTGACAATTGCAATTAAGCACATCCAGGAAGAGATTGTCCCACCAAAATTATTGGAACCCAAAATACCAGAACGGGTCAATCAGATTGTCGTGAAACTGACTCAAAAGAAGCCCGACGAACGGTATCAGAATACTGACGAACTGATGGAAGATCTTGAGTCGGTATTGGAAAATATGAGTTTTGGAGCAGGTGACGGCAATCACCTCGGTAATGATACACACATTATCCGGGAGGGGCTTTTTCATGTTGAAAACACCGGTAGCCATGCAACGGTTCAGCCTGAAGAAGAAGATGATGATGACTATTATTATGAAACGCCAAAAGAAACGGCTGCCAGAAAGAAGAAACGTAAGATCATTCTGATTTCGGTTTTTGCAGCCGTAGCGATCATTGCTATGGGCGTTATGGCCTTTGCCTTCTTTTCAGGAAAGACGGTTGAGGTTCCAGACATAAAAGGCAAAACAACAGACGAGGCAAAAACGGCACTGGAAAAATTGGATCTGGTTTTGGAAGTTGAAAAAGAAGTTTATAACGCCGATGTCGAAGCGGGGCTAATCATTACTCAAAACCCGGAAAGCGGCAAGGAATTACAAAGTGGGAAGACCGTTAAGGTTACTGTCAGTAAAGGCGTAAAGACCGGAACGATCCCATCAGTTATTGGACTAAGTGAAACCGAAGCAGTAAAAGCGATCGAAGCGGCTAATTTTGTGGTCGGTGAAATAAAGCGTGAATACAACAGTAACTATAATGCTGAGATTGTCTTCCAAATGAATCCCAATGGCAACACAACGGCCAATGAAGGAACTAAAGTGACAATATATGTAAGCAAGGGTGAGGATCTGGTTACAGTACCCAGCGTTGTCGGTCAGACCGAAGCGGATGCCAAAAGCACCATCACAAATGCGGGGTTGACTGTTGGAACGATTACCCATGAAACCAGTACCGATTATGCTAAAGGCATGGTTATGAAACAGTCTCCTACTGATGGAAATCAAGTTTCGAAAGGCTCAGAAATAGCGATCGTGGTGAGTAGCGGTAAGGTCTCTACTCAGAAATTGACGATTGATTTAAGTGAATATATCCAAACCACACCGGCAAAATCAGTCAAGGTTAAGGTTGTATTAACTGCAGCAGATAAAACTGAGACAGTGATTTACGAGGGAACAAATATGTCAGACGATGTTTTTTCAGTTAATGTTGAGGGCGTTGGTCGAGAAACCTATGAAGTGTTTATCGATGGATCCAGTGTTGGGACAGGCTACATTGACTTTTGATTCGATGTGACTGCTAAAGACGTGTTTTTATAGTATTTACGGGTTTATACAACAATTAAGCATTCAATTCGTACATTTCAATGAAAGGTTCGACAAAAACGATGTTTCAATTGGTTGTAGAAACCCGTATTTAATTTAAAAAAGTGTGATGAGTACACAAAGTAAGTGTGAAAAAGGAGGGGTGATATTGATAGTTAACGAACAGGAAATTGGCAAAATAATCAAGGGAATCGGTGGATTTTATTATGTGAAAGCTGATAAAAGCCATGACATATTGGAGTGCAAGGCGAGAGGTGTATTACGGCATCAGAAAATCATTCCTACCGTTGGCGATGAGGTGATGATTCAATCAGATAATCCCGGGGAATGGATGATTGAGTCGATTAAGCCCCGAAAAAACATTTTTGTAAGACCGCCAGTGGCTAATGTTGATATTGGCCTTATTGTTTTCTCGATGACTAATCCAAAACCGAACCTACTCTTGCTTGACATGCTTTTAATCAGTTCAGAGATACAAAATGTAAAGCCGGTTGTCTGCTTCACAAAACGAGATTTAACAACGACTGAAGAGGAACTGGCGATAAAGGCAATCTACGAGAAAACCCCCTATCAGTTGTTTTTTTTCAGTAAAAACGATACGGATACCTTGGATAGGATTATTGCAGAAATAGGTGGAAAAACAGCATTTATGGCTGGCCCTTCGGGTGTTGGAAAGTCGACGATGGCAAATTATTTATGTGCTGATCAAACGATGGAAACTGGGGCTTTAAGCCAAAAATTAAAACGAGGAAAACATACAACCCGACATGTCGAGCTTCTGGAAACTAAGAATGGGGGTTATTTATTGGATACTCCGGGGTTTTCATCCTATCAAATTTCTGAAATGATTAAACCAGAGGAACTGCGGGAATATTTTCCAGAGTTTTCTCAAGGGAAGTGTCGCTTTAAAAGCTGTCTCCATAAGGATGAACCAGGCTGCGATATCAAAAATTCTGTTGAATCAGGAATCATCAGCGTAGCTCGATACGAGCACTATTTAAGTTTACTGGAAGAAATTAAGAAGGATCAATATCGATGAAAGTGATCATTTTTACGAACGGAGAATACAAGAGTAAAGATTTTTATGAGACATATATAAATAAAGTAAAGGCAGACTATCTGATTTGTGCAGATGGCGGTGCAAATTTTGCCAGAGAACTAAAACTAAAGCCAAATATTATTATCGGTGATATGGATTCAATTACCGCCGAAACCAGCGAATATTACAAAGCGGTACAACTTGAGATGTACCCACAAAAAAAGGACGAAACAGACACAGAACTGGCAATCATGCATGCGATCAAACGTGGCGCAGATAAAGTGATTGTGCTTGGTGGTTTGGGATCCCGGATGGATCATAGTATTGCAAATATCTATTTACTGAAACGTTTCACGGATGTTAACATCGAAGCTGAGATTGTAAATGAAAATAATCAAATCAGATTACTTGGAAAAACAACAGAATTGAGCTTTCCAATTGGCACGATTGTATCGATTTTGCCGATTGGTGAAAATGTTACGGGACTGACAATTACCGGTTTTGAGTATCCGATTACTGCAGGGGAAATGAGTGTAGATAAACCATATGGCATCAGTAATGTTGTAAATCGAAATTCTCAGCAAATTTCTTTTGAACAGGGGCTGTTGATGGTCATTGCTTCAGAAGACTAGTTTATGTGCAAAGGGAAATAACCAGAGGATTGTAGCTTTGGTGAGTATCAGACAATGACCAAACGAGCAAAAACCCGTCTGGCATATTGTCTAAAACAAGAAAAAAGAGTCTGTAAAGACTCTTGAACAATGGTTCCGAAGAAATAAGAGACTAGGCTCTTTCGACTTTACCGGATCTCAGACAACGTGTACAAACACTAATTCGTTGTGGTGTGCCTTCAATTACAACTTTTACTCTTTGTAAATTGGGTTTCCAAACTCGTTTATTGTGTTTATTTGAATGACTAACCTGGTTGCCACTTACAACGGTTTTTTTACATACAAAACATTCTTTAGCCATGACATAACCTCCCTTACGCTTACCTTTTATAAAACAAGGTGTATTATATCATAAAAATTAAAAATAATGCAATAGAAATTTTGACTTAAGTCGAATTATTATGTAAAATAGAGAGATAATAATAGAAGGAGCAATTCGATGAAAATAAATAATGAGTTAGGATATATTGATATTACCCGAAAAGCAATTGCGGATATCGCTGGAAACGCAGCCATGGAATGCTATGGTCTGGTGGGGATGGCTCATAAACGGGGAAAAGATGGTTTGATTGAGATTCTCTCAGGTGACCAGGCGAACAAAGGTGTTGGTGTAATCATCGAAGATGATCGATTAGTGATTGATCTTTATGTTATTGTAGAGTATGCCATTAAAATTTCAGTTGTTGCTGAAAACATCATATCTAATGTAAAATATCGGGTGGAAAAAGAAACCGGTTTAAAAGTCAAACGCATTTCTGTAAATGTTGTAAGCGTGCGTGTGTAAATGGAGGACAGAATGAAAACCCAGACAATAGACGGTGAAATGCTCATAAAAATGTTTCGTTATGGGGCGAAAAATCTTGAAATAAATAAACGAATTGTTGATGAACTCAATGTATTTCCAGTGCCGGATGGCGATACAGGAACCAATATGTCACTTACCTTTAATCATTCTGTTTCAGAGTTTGACAAGATTGAAAAAGTGAATGTCTACAGTGTAGCCAAATCGGCTTCATCGGGGGCTTTAATTGGGGCTCGGGGAAATTCGGGTGTTATCCTCTCGCAGTTGCTAAGAGGTTTTGCTGAAGGTTGTAAAACCCAGGAAGATCTGGATATTGTTTCATTGGCGGGGGCTTTAAAGTTGGCGGCTGATGTGGCCTATAAGGCGGTAATGAAACCCACGGAAGGGACAATTCTCACCGTAGCCCGGGAAATGGGTGAGTTCGCCATGGCGAAATACGAAGCTTATGACAACTTGGAAAGCTTTATCGCAGATGTTATTCATCATGGTCGGGTTACTCTGGATAAAACTCCGGATATGCTTCCAGTGTTAAAAGAAGCTGGTGTGGTTGATGCTGGCGGCCAAGGGCTGATTTGTATTGTCGAAGGTGCTCTCAAGGCACTTCTAAACGAAGAATTGGGTGTGGAACTGGAGATCAAGCCAAGTAATCTGGATAAGTTTGTGGATGACTCCCACATGAAGCCGGAAGATATTACATTCGGTTATTGCACAGAGTTTATTATCCAGGGAGCTGCAGAAATAGATGAAAGCGATTTGAGAGCATATCTGAATACACTTGGTGACAGCGTGGTTGTTGTTAAGGATGATGCCATCATCAAGGTTCACTTACACACGGATAACCCAGGTCTGGCATTGGAACGGGCGGGCAGTCTTGGAAGCCTGATTCGGATTAAAATTGATAACATGCGCGAGCAGTTTGCCGCCAAGGGAAGCAAACCGGATGAAGCACAGATACCCTATGGTTTTATCGCTGTTTCTCCGGGTGATGGATTAACTAAAATATTCAAAGATCTTGGTGTGACCCGGGTTATTTCAGGAGGTCAGACGATGAATCCCAGTACTCAGGATTTTTTGAATGAAGTGGATAAATTAAATGCTGAAACCATTTTTATTTTCCCCAACAACAGCAATATTATTATGGCGGCTAAGCAGGCCAGTGAAATTTCAGATAAACAGGTTCACGTAATTGCCGCTAAAAATATTCCTCAATGCATCGCTGCCATGCTGGCATTTTCGCCAGAGACAAGTCCGCAAGAGAATGTAGCAACCATGTCGGAAGTCATTAATCATGTGGTGACCGGAGAAGTCACTTATGCTGTCAGAGACACCAAAATTAATGGTCTTAAAATAAAAAAATCAAATGTAATTGGGATAACCGGAGGGGAAATCAAATTTACAGGAAAGAGTATTAAAGAAGTCACTGAAGAACTGCTAAGCGATATGGTTGATGAGGAAAGTGAGCTGATATCAATTTACTATGGAAAGGATGTTTCGGAAGAAGATGCCCACATCCTGGCTGCTGAGCTGGCAGACAGTTTCGAGGAATGTGATGTGGAAATGCATTATGGTGGGCAACCACTATATTATTATATTGTCTCGGTGGAGTAATATCAATTCGCAATTATTTATAAAGTATCACGAGGAAAAGCCATGAAATGGGAAGATTCGCTGGATAAAGTTAAAGGGGTGGGACCCAAACGTAGCGAAGCACTGGCAAAGGTTGGAATCAAGACGGTAGGTAATCTTTTGTCTTATTATCCTAAAAAATATATTGACCGTAGCGTTTTTGGGGACCCGGAGCACTTTTTTGAGGATCAGGAAATTTCTCTCAAAGCGACGGTTTTAGATACGGGCCGGGTTCAGCGGATTCGGGGAAATCTTTCGATTTTTTCGTTACCATTGCTATGGGAGAATAAAAAACTGTCGGCGGTATTTTTCAACCAACCCTATTTGAAACATACCTTTCAGGAGAATCAGGACTATTATTTTTATGGCAGGATCAAAAAAGGCTATGGGAGCATAAAGATCACCAATCCTCAATTTGTAAAGGCCAGTAATCCCGGTGTTTTTTTTGAACTGACACCAGTTTACCGAACTATTCAGGGTGTTCCTGGGAGTTTTATCCCGAAAGCACTCAAAGAGATCTTTTGTGATAGTCTGGAGATTCCTGAATCAATGCCGGAAGTGATCCGTTCTGGGGAAAATCTACTTGATATGAAGAGCGCATTAAAAGCAATTCATTTTCCTGACAAGGCAGAAGATGTCATTTTAGGAATTCAACGACTCAAATTCAATGAGGCCTTGAAAATAAACATGGGGATCATGTCCAGTGCCCGGGAAAAAAGATATTCAGAAATTGATATTAATCTGTTTACCGGTTTGGAACCATTTGTAAACAGCTTGCCATACGAATTGACTGCCAGCCAGCGTTTGGTAATCGACGATATGGTTGCCGATTTAAAGAATGGTCAGGTGATGAATCGGCTGGTTCAGGGGGATGTCGGTTCCGGAAAAACAGTAATTGCTGCGATCGCTGCCTGTCTGATGGCGCAAAATGGTTACCAGACGGCTTATATGGCGCCCACCGAAATATTGGCACAGCAGCATGGGCGCAGCTTTAAGGAACTGTTAAAAAATACTGGTGTAACCGTGGCAGTGGTTACTGGTAGTCTCAAAGCCAAAGAAAGACGTGAAATACTAAAACAGGTTGCTCTAGGTCAGGTTTCGGTGATTATCGGTACCCATGCTCTGATTCAGCAATCGGTGGCGTATTACAATCTGGGGCTGGTAATCACGGATGAACAGCATCGTTTTGGGGTTAAACAGCGGAGTCAGTTATCATCAAAGGGGAACCAACCCCACACCATGGTTATGAGTGCGACGCCGATCCCCCGGACATTGGCGTTGATCCTCTACGGCGATTTATCGGTATCTTACATTGATGAGCTTCCAAAAGGACGGAAACCGATCAAGACTTACTGTTATAATGAAGCATCCCTGCATAAGATCCTGGGTTTTGTTCAGGACGAAATGTCAAAGGGACGGCAGTCTTTTGTGATATGCCCTTTTATTGAGGCTTCGGAAGAACTGGAAGCAGTTCGGGATACAGAGTCTGTATATTTGGAATTACTGCAAAAAATTGATCCCAAATATCGGATGGCATGCCTCCACGGTCGTCTCAAAAGCGAAGAAAAAGATTCAATCATTCAGGCATTCAACCAGGGCAGGATTGATTGTCTGGTGGCAACCAGTATTATCGAGGTTGGCATCGATGTTCCTAATGTCAGCACAATGGTGATTCTCAGTGCTGAACGATTTGGATTATCTCAGCTTCATCAGCTGCGGGGCCGGGTGGGACGTGGAAATCATCAGTCGTATTGTTTTCTGGTTACCAATTCTAAAAGCGACGATACATTGGCCCGAATGAAGGTGATTGTCAATAATCGCAACGGCCGAAAGATTGCGGATGAAGATTTCAAGTTAAGAGGGCCGGGTGACTATTTTGGATTTAAACAGCATGGCTTGCCAAAACTCGGCTTACTTAATCCCACTGAAGAATTAGCCCTGATAAAGCGAACCAAGGAAATTGCTGAGGTCATTTTTGAATCCCACAATCAGGAAATGATGACATTTAAAAACGACGTGCTGAAGTCATTTTACATTGATATAGCAGACATATCATTAACTTAGGAGGCAAAATGCGAATAATTGCCGGCGAAAAACGCGGTAAGAAATTAACAACCATCAGTGGGGACAGAATTAGACCAACAGCTGACAAAATCAAAGGGGCCGTTTTTAACAGTCTTCAGAATGAGGTGCGGGAGGCAGCGGTTTTTATTGACTTGTTTTCGGGCACGGGGGCGATGGGCCTGGAAGCACTGAGCCGGGGTGTGGAGTCGGCGTACTTTTTTGATCTCTCCAGTGAGAGCATACAAATAACATCAAAAAATATTCAGTTGCTGGGATATGAGAAGCGTGCCCGGGTCTTTAATCAGTCGGCACAAAGTGGGGTGGAAATGTTGGCGCGGAATAAGATTCTGTGCGACATTATCTTTGTGGATCCACCGTATTGTCAGGTTGATGAGATTTATCACTTGCTGGAAATGATCTCTGAAAAAGAAATTCTTTCTGAAAAAGGAAAATTAGTGATTGAAACAGAAAAATCTGTTATAATGCCATTAGTAAAAAATAAGTTGACGTGTTACAAGTCAAAAAAATACGGTATCACGACAATTAGTTATTATTCTAGGGAGAATTATGAGCACAAAAATTGCAGTTTACCCCGGGAGTTTTGATCCCATAACCAAAGGTCATCTCGACATGATTGAACGAGCTACAAAAATATTTGATAAAGTGATAGTTTGTGTGATGATTAACAGCAGCAAAAACTATCTTTTTAACTGTGAGGAGCGGGTGGCGCTAATTAAAGATTGTCTTGACGGCATCGAAAACGTTGAGGTTGATTTCTATGATGGGCTCTTGATTGATTATGTCAGAATGCGAAACACCAATATTATTGTCAAGGGGCTTCGGGCTTTTTTGGATTTTGAATATGAATTTCAAATGGCATTGACCAATAAGCATCTTGATAATGAGATTGAAACTTTTTTTATGATAACGAGCAATAAGCATTCATATTTAAGCTCGACTTTAGTAAAAGAACTTGTTAAATATCAGGGAGACGTGTCCGATTTTCTCCCCCAAAACGTTGAAAAAGCGATACAAAAGAAGTATGAGGAAGGATGTATGAAATGAGGGTACTTGACTTATTAGCAGAATTAGAAGAAGTCGTGGAAAAAGGAAACACGCTTCCCTTTTCATCTAAAGCGTTAGTAAATCCTGAAGAAGTAATAGAGATTATTGATGAAATAAGAGATTCATTGCCAGAAGAATTGGCAGAGGCAAAAAAAATCGTAGCAGAGCGTAAAAAGATTATTTTTGCAGCCCAAAGTGAAGCGGATCATATTAAAGCGGAGGCTGAAAAAAGATTAAGAGAATTGATTGATACGAATGAGATAACGAAAACAGCGACAGCCAATGCCAATGAAATTATGAGAAATGCGAATATGAGTGCAAAGGCTTTAAAAACTGGAACACAAAACTATGCTGACAAACTGCTTTATAGTTTTCAGATACAGTTAAAAGAAATGAACGATCAAATTGAACAGAATCGACGAGAATTAAAAAACATGAAATAATTGGCAAGGCAAGGGTTGTGTGATGAACACGGCCTTTTTTGTGCCTGGCTACTAAATAAATGAGGTAAAGAAAATGATAGAAATAGGAAAAGTACAAACATTGACCATCGAACGGATAACACCCATTGGAGCATATCTTTCAGATGGATTTGATACAACGGATGTCGTCTTGCTGCCAGAAAAAGAAGTGCCAAAGAACAGCCGGGCTGGGGATCAGATCGATGTATTTATCTACCGGGATTCAAAGGATCGGCTGATATCGACAACCCGGGAACCCAAGATTCAAATAGGTGAATTCGCAGCACTTAAGGTCGCAGATATTACCAAAGTTGGCGCTTTTCTGGATTGGGGTCTGGAAAAAGATCTGTTATTGCCATACAATGAGCAAACGGTCAAGGTTCAAAAAGGCCGGGATTATCTGGTTAATCTGTATACCGATAAAAGTGATCGCTTATGTGCAACGATGAAAATTTATCCGCTACTGAAAGTTGATGCACCTTACAAGGTAGGCGATTGGATTGAAGGCTATGTTTATCAGATCAATCCAGAAATAGGCGCCTTTGTGGCCATCGATAATTTATATCATGGGCTGATATTAATAAAGGATGCAAACTCAGACATTCATTGCGGGGAAAAAGTTCACGCCCGCGTTTCTGAAATTCGAAATGACGGAAAGCTGGTTTTGAGCCCCAATAAAAAAGCCTATAAAGAAATTCCAAAAGATGCTGTTGCCATTCTCACAAAATTAAATGAAAGTCAAGGTTTCTTACCGTATAATGATAAAACCGATGCGTATCTAATAAAAAAAGAATTTAATATGAGTAAGAGTTCTTTTAAACGCGCAGTGGGTAAATTATTAAAAGAGAAAAAAATCAAAATAACGGAAAGAGGCATTGAGAAAAATGGAAAATAAAAAATCCCGGGTTGTTATTATGGGCTGCGAATCCTATGATAACGAACTGGTTTATGAAAAACTGAAAGCTGCCATTGAACTTCTCGGCGGAATCGGACAATTTGTAAACGAACAGGAGCGGATTTTACTCAAACCCAATTTACTAAGAGGAAAAACCCCGGATGCTGCTATAACCACCCATCCGGCGGTATTTGAAGCAATGATCCGACTACTCAAAGAAGCAAATTGTAACCGCATTTTCTTTGGTGATTCACCTGGTTTCGGCGCTCCCGGGGGGGCAGCGAAAGAGAGTGGTCTCGCCGCTATCGCAGCAAATTATGAAATACCATTAAAAGAATTTAGTCATGGACAGCAAATGGATTTTTTGCTGGGTATCGGAACTAAGAAATTTGAAATCGCCCAGGGTGTTTTGGAAAGTGATGCAATCATTAGCCTTCCGAAAATGAAGACGCATGGGTTAACCCGGATTACTGGGGCTATCAAAAATCAATTCGGCTGCGTATATGGTTTAAACAAAGGCATGTCACATGCACACTATCCGAATGTCCAAAGTTTTTCAAAAATGCTGGTGGATTTAAACCGGTATCTGATTCCCAAATTACGACTTTTTGTTATGGATGGAATTGTTGCAATGGAGGGAAATGGACCGGCCTCGGGTAATCCAGTGCCAATGAAGGTATTGCTGGTATCAGACGACCCAGTGGCCCTGGATGCGACTTTTGCCAGAATGATTAATCTCGATCCGACCTATATACCGACCATTACTTATGGAGAAGAAATGGAACTGGGATATTGGAGTGAAGAAAATATTGAAATTCTGGGAGAACCATTTGAACAGTTTTACAATCCTGAATTCGATGTAGTTCGGATTCCTGTCAGTGAAGGAGAGCCTTCGACCCTTTCGGTATTAAAGCCGATTCAGGATTTCATCATACAAAAGCCAGTCGTTGATAAAGAAAAATGCATCGGTTGTGGGATTTGTGAAGCGAGTTGTCCGGTTGAGAAAAAAGCCATCCGGATTGTGGAGCGAAAGCGCAGAAAATATCCTTTATATTTTTATAATCGCTGCATTCGTTGCTATTGCTGTCAGGAAATGTGTCCGGTAGGCGCTATTTCTGTTAAAACCCCGTTATTGGGAAAGATGACCATTTATAAAAATAATTAATGTATCGATACGTTCATACAAAAATATTTTCTTCATGTGAGAAAAAAGACATTGACAAAATGTCTAAATTTTAATAAGATAATCGGAAATACTTAAAAAGGGAGTGATTCCACTGTTAGCATCAAAATTAATTTTAAAATGTCTTGAACGAGAAAATGTTGAGTTTGTGTTTGGTTATCCCGGAGGTGCCCTCCTGCCTCTCTATGAAGCATTTAGAACATCTCCAATCAAACATATTTTAGTGCGAAACGAACAGACAGCGCCGCATTATGCGAGTGGATATGCCAGAGAATCTGGGCGTGTCGGTGTATGTTTGGCAACATCAGGTCCTGGGGCAACCAATTTAGTAACCGGTATTGCAACCGCTTACCTTGATTCGATTCCCATTGTTGCCATTACCGGTCAAGTGGATCGGGCCCTCATCGGAACAGATGCCTTCCAGGAGGCAGATATCACCGGTGCAACCGCTCCCTTTACAAAACATAGTTATTTGGTTCAAAATGCTGCGGATATCCCCAGAATCATTCGAGAGGCTTTTCATATTGCTTCGACAGGCCGACCAGGACCGGTTCTCATCGATATTCCCCGAGATGTTCAACTGGAGAATGTCAAAACCGGACTCACCTATGACAAAATTGACATTATGGGGTACAAGCCGAATCTCAATGGTCACAGTGGACAAATTAAGCGGGCAATAAAAAAGATAAAAGAAGCGACAAAGCCGGTTATTTATGCTGGTGGTGGCGTTGTTCTGGGAAATGCACAAACAGAACTACTAGCCTTTGCAGAAAAGAACAATATACCCGTAATTACTTCGCTAATGGGGATTGGTGGGTTTCCAGAAGATCATCCGTTATATTGCGGAATCGTTGGTAGCCACGGCTATAAGTATTCCAATGTGGTAATGAATGGTGCCGATTTAATCATCAATATTGGGGCACGAATGTCGAATCGCGCGACATCGCAGTTGACAAAATTTGAAAAGGATACTGATTTTGTTCATATTGATATCGACCCGGCAGAAATTGGAAAAAATATGGAAACAAATATCCCGATTGTCGGAGATGCCAAAACGGTATTATCCGAACTGGTACAAAAGGATACCGTTGGTGACCATGCTGGTTGGTTGGCTGAAATTGAAACAATTCGCAGCGAGAACCCGCTGGTTTACGATGCTGATCCGCCATGTAGCGATTTGATTAACCCGAAGATTTTGTTTAAAGATATGTCGGAAATGACTTCAGATAATGCTACGGTAGTGGGTGACGTCGGACTTAACCAAATTTGGTCTGCTCTGTATTATCGGATTATTAAAAACCGCAGATACTATACTTCTGGTGGGTTGGGAACCATGGGCTATAGTATCCCGGCTGCCTGCGGCGCCGCTTTTGCATCCTTGGACAAACCTAAGGAAATATTTATCGTCTGTGGAGATGGCAGTTTCCAGATGAGTATGGGTGAACTGGGAGTAATAGCCGAACATCAGCTGAATGTCAATATTATTCTGATTACCAATACAAAGTTGGGAATGGTGCGACAGCTGCAGTTTGATAACTATGGTAAAGGTCATTATAGTGGAACGGATATTAATTTCGATATTGATTTTATGAAACTGGCCGAAGCCTATGGCATCAAAAGTTTTAAGGTTGATAAAAACGCTGACTTTAACAAGGTGCTCCCGGAAGTAATCAAGCATCAGGGTCCAACCTTGATTCAATGTCAGGTTCATCCTGATTTCATAAGGATATAGGGAGAGTGACAATGGAGAAAAAAACCTGTTTATCATTATTGGTAGAAAATAATTTTGGTGTCTTAAGCCGCATTTCAGGTCTCTTTGCGAGACGTGGTTATAATATTGACAGTCTAACAGTCGGAACCACCGAAAATGCTGAACTTTCCCGGATTACCATTACGGTGACCGGAGATGATCAAATTTTAACCCAAATTAAAAAGCAATTAAACAAACTCATTGATGTAATTACCGTTATTGAGCTAAAACCAGATGAAGCCATTATCAGAGAGTTGGTTTTTATTAAGGTGAAGGCTGATGACACGACCCGATCTCAAATTGTTGAAATTGCCAATATGTTCCGGGCTAATATCGTCGATGTTGCCAGAGAAAGTTTGGTTATTGAAATTACCGGCACCCGCTATAAAATCGAAGGCTTCTTTGAAATGGTTGAGCCCTATGGAATTTTAGAGTTTGTCCGATCTGGGGATACCGGTTTACAACGTGGCGGGAAAATATTATCCCATTAATAAAAATCAAAATAATTATGAACAAAACATGCTATCGAACCGCTGGAATTAATTTCAGCGGTTCGTAACCGTTCTGGTTCTTTTGTTTTTTTGTTATTTTACTTAAATTATGAAAAAATATACAATTTTTTATGTGTCAAAAAGTGTATAATTATGAAGACTATCAATTACTGAAATAATTCATTAGCCGAATTTGAAAGGAGTTTATTATATGAGTCATGAAATAAACGAACATGAGCATAATTGTGGATGCGGCTGTCACGGGGAAAAAACAAATCCCTTCACTGAACTAAACCCAGTGTTGGATCGTTATGCTGATATTCCCGGAAGTCTGATTTCGATCCTACAAAAAGCTCAGGAACTTTATGGTTTTTTATCGGTGGAGCTGATGCGTCATATCGCAGCCGAAACCCACATAAGTATTGCCAAGGTTTACGGGGTGGCCACCTTTTACACCCAGTTCCGTTTCGAGCCGGTCGGGAAATACCTGATCATGCTGTGTCAGGGGACTGCCTGTCATGTCAACGGCTCCAAACTGGTGGAAGAAGCGGTGATGGACTATCTCAAGATTAAGGAAGGCGAAACCACCGCCGATGGTCTGTTTACCCTGAACAACGTGGCCTGTCTGGGGTGTTGCAGTTTATCTCCTGTAATGATGATCAACGACGATACCTATGGTCAGCTGACCAAAGAAAAGGCCACTCATATTCTGGCCGAGTTAAAAGAAAAAGCCAGTAATGAAGGGACTGATTCAGAGACCAGCATCCAGGAGGTGACGGCATGAAAATTATTATCGGATCAGGCAGCTGCGGCATTGCCGCCGGCGCCCACAAGGTACAGAGCGCATTTGAAACCATCATCGCCGAAAAGGGTCTGGAGCTGTCCGTTGAACAAACCGGATGTATCGGCACCTGTTACCTGGAACCCATTGTTGACGTGGTTGACGATGCTGGCAACAAGGTGACCTTTGTCAACGTCACCACCGACGATGCCCGGCGGATTATTGACGACTACGTGGTTGCCCAAAAAGAACTGACGGATTTACAGATCTCTCAGGATGACCTGACCATGATTGGCAAACAGAAACGGATTGTGCTGCGCAACTCCGGGATCATCGATCCCGAACGGATTGACGACTATCTGGCCGTTGACGGCTACCTGGCCGCCCGGAAATGTCTGACCGAGCTGACCCCGGAAGCCATCATCGAAACCGTCAAGATTGCCGGTTTAAAGGGCCGGGGCGGGGCCGGTTTCCCCACCTGGTTCAAATGGGACGCCGCCCGGAAATCCCCCGGAACCACCAAATATATGGTCTGTAACGCCGATGAAGGCGACCCCGGCGCCTTTATGGATCGGTCCGTGCTTGAAAGCGATCCCCATGCTTTGATTGAAGGGATGTTAATCGGGGCCAAAGCCATCGGTGCCAGCGAAGGCGTTGTTTACGTCCGGGCCGAATATCCCCTGGCCATTGTCCGTTTGCAGAAGGCCATCGACCAGGCCCGGGAAAAAGGCTATCTCGGCTTAAATATCTTCGACACCGGGTTCGACTTCGACCTGCGGATCAAAGCTGGCGCTGGCGCCTTTGTCTGCGGCGAAGAAACCGCCCTGATCGCCTCACTGGAAGGGGAACGGGGCATGCCCCGTTTAAAACCACCCTTTCCGGCCCAGAAAGGCTACTGGAACAAACCCACCAACATCAACAACGTCGAAACTTTTGCCAATGTGCCCTGGATCTTCCGTAACGGCGGCGACGCCTATGCCGCTCTGGGCACCAGAGAGAGCAAAGGCACCAAAGTTTTCGCCCTGACCGGCAAGGTCAGAAAAGGCGGTCTGGTGGAGATCCCCATGGGATTGACATTAAGAGATGTTATTTTTGATATCGGTGGTGGAATTAAACAGGATAAAGCCTTTAAAGCCGTGCAAATGGGGGGGCCCTCCGGCGGATGTATCCCCGCCAGTTTACTCGATACCCAGATCGACTACGCTGAAATCACCAAAACTGGTGCCATCATGGGCTCCGGCGGGATGGTGGTCATGGACGAAACCACCTGTATGGTGGACATGGCCCGATTCTTCCTCGATTTTACCTGTAAAGAATCCTGCGGCAAATGTACCTACTGTCGGGTGGGTACCACGCGGATGCTGGAAATCCTCAACCGGATTACTGCAGGTGAAGGAAGAGACGGCGACATCGAACTGCTTGAAGAACTCTGTTACAAGATCAAAGACGGTTCCCTGTGCGGCCTCGGTCAGACCGCTCCCAACCCGGTACTGACCACCATCAAATATTTCCGGAACGAATATGAGGATCATATTTACCATCATAAATGTACCGCCAAAAGCTGCAAGCCGCTTCTGACCTACACCATTGATCCTGAAAAATGTGTGGGCTGCGGTGCCTGTAAGAAGAACTGTCCGGTAGACGCCATTACCGGCGAAAAGAAAAAAGTCCATGAGATTAATCAGGAACTTTGTATCAAGTGCGGCAAATGTTATACGGTCTGTAAATTTGATTCCGTCAACATCGACTAGAAAGGAGTGGGAGAATGAAAAAATTTAAACTGAACATCGATGGAAGAGAAGTCACCGGGACTTCCGGTCAAACCATTTTGGAAGTCGCCCGGGAAAACGCAATCGAGATTCCCACCCTGTGCTATGACGAACGTCTGGACATCTACGGATCCTGCGGACTCTGTGTGGTGGAGGTGCAGGGGATTCCCAAAATCCTGAAAGCCTGTGCCACCGAAATCAGCGACAACATGGTGGTCAACACCCGGACTCCCCGGGTTATTGAATCCCGCAAAACCAATCTGGAACTGCTATTATCCAAACACATCGGCGACTGTGTCGCCCCCTGCAAACGAGCCTGTCCCGGAACCACCGACTGTCAGGGTTACGTCGGCCTAATTGCCAACGGCGAATTTTCCGAAGCTTTAAAACTGATCAAAGAACAATTACCCTTGCCCGGAGCCATTGGCCGGGTCTGCCCCCACCCCTGTGAAACCGCCTGTCGCCGGGGGGAAGTCGATGAGCCCATCTCGATTGCCTGGCTCAAACGTTTTGCCTCTGACTTTGATATGACCCATGCGATGTTTGTACCGGAAATTGCCAAAGACACTGGAAAATCCATCGGGATTATCGGCGGCGGCCCCGGCGGACTCACCGCTGCCTATTACCTGATCCAGTCCGGTCATGCCGTGACCATTTATGACGCCATGCCCAAAATGGGTGGGATGCTGCGTTACGGGATTCCTGAATACCGACTGCCCAAAGGTGTGGTTGACGAAGAAGTGGGACTGATTGAAGACATGGGGGTGGTCTTTAAAAACAACACCCGGGTCGGTACCGATATCCCCTTTGACACCATCCGCAACAGCCATGACGCCGTCTACGTCGCATTAGGTGCCTGGACCAGTTCCGGACTAAGATGCGAAGGTATCGACGCTACCGGTGTCATCGGCGGAATTGAACTGCTGCGGCAGGTGGCCAATAACGAACCCATCGTTCTCGGTGAAAAAGTCGCCATTGTCGGCGGCGGCAACACCGCCATGGATGCCTGCCGGACTGCCATCCGTTTAGGCGCCAAGGAAGTCTATAATATCTACCGCCGCACCAAAGCCGAAATGCCGGCCGAAGCAATCGAGATCATCGAAGCCGAAGAAGAAGGGGTGATCTTTAAAAATCTGACCAACCCCATTGAAGTCATCAAAGGCGATGACGGCCAGATTGTTAAAATCCGGCTTCAGAAAATGGCCCTTGGCGAGCCCGATGCCAGCGGCCGCCGCAGCCCGATCCCGATTCCCGGCGAAGAAGAGATTCTCGACATTGATACCCTGATTCTGGCCATTGGCCAGGGCATCAACCCGGATGGGATTGGCGGCGAAAATGGCCTGACGCTGACCAAATGGAATACCGTGCTGGCCGATGAACAGACCTTCCGCACAAATCTGGAGGGCGTTTTTGCCGGTGGTGACTGCATCAACAGCGGCGCTTCCATTGTCATCAAAGCCGTTGGCGATGCCAAAAAAGCCGTGCCCTTTATTGAAGGCTACTTAAACGGTGAAACCATTGCCTACCATGAACCCTATTATGTTACCCGGGAAGTCGTCGATCAGGATTACCTCGAAAGCATCAAGAAAAACAAACGGCCGGCAATGACTCATCTGGCACCGGAAGAACGCAACGACAACTTCCTCGAAGTCGTCGAAGGCTATACCCCGCTCCAGGCCGTGGAAGAAGCCAAACGGTGCCTCGAGTGCGGCTGCCAGGATTATTTTGAGTGTAAGCTGGTGGCCTATGCCAACGAATATGCGGTCAAACCCGACCGCTTCAAAGGAAAGAATCCGGAAGCAAAAATTCAGGATGACCACCCCTTTGTCATCCGGGATAACAGCAAGTGCATCACCTGTGGTCTCTGCGTCCGGGTCTGCGATGAAATCGTCGGCGTCCAGGCTCTGGGTCTGGTTGATCGGGGCTTTGAAACCATTGTCGAACCAGCCCTGCGCCAACCATTAAAAGACACCGGCTGTGTCAGCTGCGGCCTGTGTATCTCGGTCTGTCCCACCGGCGCCTTAAGAGAAGGTCTCACTGGCATTAAACAGATCCCGCTGGATACCGATAAAACCGAATCCACATGCGGTTACTGCTCTGCCGGTTGCCAGATTATTATTGAATCCAAGGGTGATACCATTATTAAAGCGATTCCCCGGAAAAACCATCAGGAGATCAACCAGGGGGTCATGTGCGGTCGGGGCCGCTTCGGCACCAACCTGGTGCAGTGGGGCGATCGCATCACCACCCCGCTGATTCGCAACAAACAAGGCGAGCTTATCGAAGCCACCTGGTATGATGCCCTGGTTGCCATTGCCAAAAAATCCCAGAGTATTGCCGCCCGCTATGGTGCTAATGCTGTGAAGATGGGGATTTCACCCAAATATACCAACGAAGAAATCCATACTTTCACCCGGCTGGCGGCAGTGCTCCGGGCGGAAACCTTCAGTTTCAGCAACCGTCATGATGGTGCGAAAGACGTTCTCAAGAGTGATTATCAGATCCGGGATATGAACGCCATTGTGACCGCCGATACCATTCTGGTCCTGGGTATGCTGCCGGTCAACAACCCGATTGTCAAGTATAAGCTCACCCAGGCATCAAAAAACGGCGCCAGTATTTTTGTCATCAACCATCTGGAAAGCGGTTATGATCACATCGCCGATGAGTTTATCACCGAATGCGAGGATCTGGAGTTTTTGGGAGAAATTACCAAGTATGTGCTGGAAAACGGAACCATCAACACTAATCTCAACAATCTGGAGCAGTTAAAAGCATCCCTGGAAGACTTTGATATCGGTGACGAAGCCCAGATTATCGGCGAAGGTCTGGTCAATGCCAAAAACCTGGTGGTGGTACTGGGTGATAAGTATATCACGGAAGAAGCATCCGCTTTGGTCGGCGATATACTGGCGCTATTGGGCAAAACAGACGGCAGACGCAGCGGTATCTTCAGAGTGGCTGTTAAGAACAACAGCCGGGGACTCACTGCCCTAGGGGTGACCAATACCCCGGAAGTTCTGGCCGATGCCAAAGCGCTGCTGCTTTTTGGTGAAGATCCCAATGCTGACTTAAGTGGCTATGACTTTTTAATGGTGCAGGATACTCATCTGACAGATGCCGCTCAGAAAGCTGACGTGGTGCTGCCAGCCCTGGCCTTCCCGGAAGTGAGTGGCACCTTTGTCAATACCGAAGGACGGTTACTAAAAGTAAAAGAAGCTGTGGACAATCCCCTGGAACTGAGTAATCTGAAAATGGCTCAGGCCATCGCGGATATTCTCTCAACCGATCTGGGATCCGCCTGTCCGGGCAAGATTTTAAAAGCCATTGGGGAAACTCATGATGCCTTCAGAAATGTGGGCGTCGGTGAACTGCTCAACGGCCAGCAAACCGAAAGCGGTGAAACCGCCCTTAAACCCTATCAGGAAGGACGTCTCTTTACGGAAATCCCCTATACTGATTATTTGATGAATGAGATTCAGGGCGAACTGAATAAGGTGATTAATCATTAAAATCCCTTTTATTATGAGCTTTTAAAGAATAGATCGTAGAACTCAATAAAATAACTAAAAATTGTCGATAAACTAAAAGTACCGTTTTGATGATCGTTTCAAAACGGTACTTTTTAGATAAAAGATGTAAAATAGAAATGCGGTTTTTGGTGTGTTATTCTTCTTCACAAATCAGTAAAAATATTTCTCGGGCGACCCCAGTTAGATTGGTTTGATCTTCAAAGGATAGGTTTCGGATTTTGGCTACAATGGGATCATTTCCTGAATATAAGGCATCAGCCTTCATTACAACTTGCATTTGCGACGGTGACATATTTGTCAATTGATAAGTAGCCGGATTAAGGGTGATACCAATTCGTTTTTCGTTTTTGATAAACTCCATTCGATTTCCGCAAACAAGACCTTGTTCAAGATAGGTCCATCCTTCACACTGGGCTTTGGCTAAAATTTTCTTCATTGTTGGCAACTCCTATAAAAATTATATTACTTTAGTGAAATTATTGGACATTGTCCAGCTGTCCATGCTGAAATCGGTTGGCAGATCTAGCATAAACCAGAGTTTGAGTAATCCATAAAAACCCAATCAGTAAATAAGGAAAGATGCCAATATTAACTGCAATGGAAATGAGCAGACACAATGTCATAACACCGCAGTAAACAAAATTCATGAGTTGGTAGCAACGATAGGACGCCTTGTAAATCACAAATTTTTCAGCTTCATCACAACTTTTGATCCATTCTTTGTCAAAGTTAAAATCGAGTGGGTTGCCTTTTTTCTCGGGATACAAAACTTTTGTCAATTTTATCGTAAGAACCATCATGATTAAAGCAAACGATGTATTGAGTAAAAATAGAATCAGACCAATAAGTACAGGTTCATTCAGGGCATTAGTAACGGTGATTCCGAAGAGACAAAATCCACTGATCATGGTTGCCGAAATTAGCGGAAGTAAAACACCAAGCTGATGATCAATCTGATCAAAAAGGGCATCATCATTAGGATCGAGACGATTTAATTTATGTTTTACTGAGAAGAAGATAATTAGTATCAGCAATGCGCATAATCCAAAGATAAAGAATTGAATGTATAAATTGTTATGCAAGATCAAATTTTGAAAGTTTAATAAACCGTGGAAGATTGCGGTTTCAAAATGAATAATGAACCAACCCAATAATCCGCCAATCAGTGATGAGACGATGATGGCGATTAAAAATTTTAGTGTCTGTTTTTGTATTTTCATTGTTTACTCCTCTTCATATAAAAATAGTTCTTCAACGGTTGTTCCAAATACTTTAGCGATTCTTAGAGCCAAAATAACAGATGGGGAATAGTCACCCCGTTCAATCAGACTGATTGTTTGTCGGGATGTGCCGACCATTTTTCCCAAATCTGACTGGTTCAGATTATCGCGCGCACGATATTCCTTCAAGCGATTCTTCAATCCCACAATGGCACCTCCAGAGCCCATAATTGTTTTGACAATAATAAATGTCATGATGACAACTATTATTGTCAAAAACAGTATAACTCTGACAATAATAATTGTCAAGTGAAGCTTTTCAATTTATTCAATGTTCAATCGTCAATACTTTTGGTATAATAACTATATTTGTATTATTGAGAGTAAAGAAAGAGAAAGCGAGATCAAATGAAAAGTATCTTAATCGATGGGAACAGTCTTTTTTACCGAACCTTTTACGCTATCCGGGAAATGTCAAATTCCAAGGGCGTGCCGACAAATGCCATTTATGGTTTTGTTAATATATTAGTTAAAATTCAAGATGAATATAAACCGGATTATTTAGGGATTGCCTTCGACCTTAAGGGGCCAACCTTCAGACATCTGGCTTATGACGACTATAAGGGCGGACGTCTCAATATGCCAGAGCTTCTGGCGGAACAGTTTTCAATTTTAAAAGAGCTACTAAGAAAAATGAACATTGCCATTGTTGAGCTGGAGGGTTATGAAGCTGACGATATTATTGGCACATTGGCTACCATCGGAGCTGAAAAAGGGATCAAAACAGAAATCATCACCGGCGATCGGGATGCTTTTCAGTTAGTGGGGCCGCAAATTAAGGTCTTGTATACTAAAAAAGGAATATCTCAATTGGAAGAAGTTGATGAAGCCTGGGTACAAAATCAGTATGGTTTGACACCCCCGGATCTGATTGATTTAAAAGCGCTGATGGGTGATAAATCGGACAATATACCCGGAATTGCGGGAATTGGCGAAAAAACAGCGATCAAATTGATTCAGCAATATGGAAATCTGGAAGCGATCTATGATCACATTGACGATCAAAAAGGTAAGCAAAAGGAAAAAATCATCGCTGGAAAAGATGATGCTTTTATGAGTCGGATGTTGGGAACCATAAAACGGGACGTTCCCTGGCAGGGTGACTTTGAAGAACTGAGCTTTCACGATATTTTTAATCCTGAAAGCATTGCATTGCTCAAGGAATTGGAATTTAATACATTATTATCAAAAATAGATGCAACCGATACAGTGGAAACCATCGAAAAATGCCTTGACTTTCGTTGGATAAAAACGGCTGCTGAAATGGATGAATTGTTTAATAAAATGGCAAACGCCGCAGAAGTGATCATATATTATCATCAAGAGGATACCCAGATTTATTTTGCCCTTGGAATTGAAACGAGCTATTACTACCTTAATTCCGCGGCGGTTGTAAACTTGAAATTTTTTGATAAGCTCAAAAATTTGCCCAATATGAAAACAATCGCACTGGTTAGCCAGGATTTAAAGAACCTGATTCATATTTTTCATAAAAACGGCATTTGTGAAGTTAACGAAGCCTTTGATACCTATATTGCCACCTATCTATTGAGTCCTGGTGATCAGCGCTATGACTTAAAATCTGCCGCCTATCAGTATCTCAATCGAATGATTCTGGATGATGAGGAAATGTTTGGGAAAGGCAAAAAAATGATCAAGGCAGAAGACTTGGACGAACAGCTACTAGCTGACTATATGATCAAAAACTGTGAAACCATCAAAGATTTAAAAGCTGTTCTGGAAAGAGAACTTGAAACAACGGAAATGATGACCTTATTTAAGACCATCGAAATGCCTTTATTGGAAGTGATGGTATCGATGGAGGAACTGGGATTTAAAATTGACTTAAGCCAACTTGAAGTGCTTTCAGGTGAGTTTGAGAGCAAGCTTACCAGTCTCACCAGTGATATCTACGAACTGGCCGAAACGGAAAGTTTTAACATTAACTCTCCCAAACAATTGGGAGAGGTGCTTTTTGAACAGCTAAAACTGCCGATAGTGAAAAAGACCAAAACTGGTTATTCAACCAATATCGAAGTATTGGAGCAACTGATTCATTTTCATCCCATCATTGAAAAAATTATTGAGTATCGGATGCTGTCAAAATTGGATTCGACCTATGGCCGGGGGTTGATGGCTTTTGTAGAACCCAAAACCCAGAAGATTTATTCAACCTTTAACCAGACCGTGGCGGCAACTGGAAGGCTTAGCAGTTCGAACCCTAATCTGCAGAATATTCCGGTAAAAACAGAAATGGGACGAGCGATCAGGCGGGTTTTTGTACCTTCGACGAGTGATCGTATTTTGGTGGATGCCGACTATTCGCAGATTGAGCTCCGGGTTTTAGCCCACCTTTCAGGGGATGAAAACTTGATCGATGCGTTTAGAAAAGAACAGGATATACACACTCGCACCGCCTCTGAAATTTTTGGGATTTCACTGGATGCCGTTACCCGAACCCAGCGTGGCCAGGCCAAAGCCATTAATTTTGGACTGATCTATGGCAAACAGGCTTTTAGTTTGGGGAAAGATCTGGGAATCTCCCGAAATGAGGCGCAAGATTATATCAACCGTTATTTTTCCCGTTATCCCAAAGTTCAGGCTTATATGGATAATGTCAAACAACAGGCTAAAGAAGAAGGTTATGTGACCACCATTTGGGGAAGAAGACGTTACATTCCGGAAATGAACTCCAGAAATGCCATGCTGGTTCAAGCGGGTGAAAGGATGGCCCTAAATACCCCAATTCAGGGGAGTGCAGCGGATATTATCAAGCTTGCCATGATTAAAGTCTATAAACGCCTAAATGCGGAGAATCTAAAAGCACAGCTGATCCTGCAAGTGCATGATGAGTTGATCATTGATACCCCTAAAAATGAATGCGCCCAGGTGGAGGTACTGATTAAAGAAGAAATGGAAGGGGCGGCTCAATTAAGTGTGCCGTTAACGGTGGATGTAAACACCGGGTTGTCCTGGTATGATGTGAAATAGCAGGTGTAGTAATGAGAATCATTGGAATAACAGGTGGAATTGCTTCAGGCAAGTCCACGGTCACAGATATTTTAAAAAAACGCTTTAACTACATTGTCATTGATGCGGATCAATTAGCTCGCCAGGCAGTTGAGCCGGAAAGTCCTGGCCTAAAGAAAATTATAATGGCTTTTGGAGAGACGGTCATTGATGAAAATGGGGAATTAAATCGTAGTATGCTGGGAGAGATTATTGCTAATAATGACCATGCCAGGATAAAACTCAATGCGATGATTCATCCGGAAGTAAAAAAACTCTATGATCAGCAAATCAGCTTTTATCGAAAATCAGGAATTCCGACAGTTTTCTATGATTGTCCCCTGCTTTTCGAAACAAATCTGCAAAATACGGTCGATGAGACGATTTTGGTGGTTGCAGACAAAGAGATTCGCATTGAGCGGATCATGGAGAGAGATAATCTGACCAGGGAGCAGGCAATCAGACGAATTGAGATGCAGATGTCAGATGAAGAAAAAATCGCTCTGGCTGATACAATTATCGAAAATAATGGCAGCATGAATGATCTTTTAATCACAATCAATGTTTATTTTAGTCGAAGAAAGTTATTAGTGAGATAATCTTGCCATAATGAAAAATTCAAAAAAATGTCGATAAGTAAAAAAAATAGTTGAAATTATTAAGCCATTCCGTTATAATAAAAAAACAGGGTCAAAACACCTGTTATTATGCGAGGATGGTGGAACTGGCAGACACGCAGGTTTGAGGGATCTGTTGCAGCAATGCAGTGAGGGTTCAAATCCCTTTTCTCGCACCAATTTAAAAACAAAAAGTCGATTGCTTATGCAGTCGACTTTTTTCTTTGGATGACGATTTTGGTCTGATCCGTTGTTGGTTATAATTAAGTAAAAAAATAGGAATTTTTGTTATGATAACTTGGCTGTAAAATATTAATTTAAGCGACAGTGATTATGCGAGGTGAAGAATGAAAAAGAAAATATTATCAGGCGTTTTAGCGATTGTGCTATCGCTGGCAATGGTTAGTCCGGTGTTGGCGGACTCGAAAAGTGCCTGTGTGGCGATTGGTGCAGACAATACTGAAGCCCAACTCAAAACGGTTTATGGTTATTTTGATATTAAACGGGGCGATGTCGAGGAAACGGTGGTAACCAATGCGGATGAACGGGAATATCTGGAAGGTGTTGTATCGCTTGATAAAATTGGGTCTTTGGCCTTATCCAGTGTTTATGTCCAGGAAAAAAGCTCTGGCGGAATCGACCTGGAAACCCACAATATTGATTGGGTCACTGACGAGATGTATAAATCGGCCTTGGGAACGGCGGGAATCAAGAATGCCAAGGTGATTGTTGCAGCCTATACGCCGGTATCCGGAACGGGTGCGTTGACTGGCATCTATAAAGCCTATGAAGCAGCAACCGGTGATAGCCTTGATGAAGCGGCCAAAACAACGGCTGTTGAAGAAGTTGTGGTAGTTGGAGAACTTCAGGATGCCATCGGAGATGATGCGGTTAATATTATCAATAGTTTAAAAGGAGAAATTGCCCAGACCAAAACGATGAATGATGATCAGATTCGAGAACTGATCGTTGAGACGGCAGAAAAATATGATACTGTTTTGGATGACCAGCAAGTTGAGGAAATCTTAGTTTTGGTAAATAAGTTCAATGAACTGAATATGGA
This sequence comes from Acetobacterium sp. MES1, assembly GCF_002237635.1. Lineage (NCBI taxonomy): Bacteria > Bacillati > Bacillota > Clostridia > Eubacteriales > Eubacteriaceae > Acetobacterium > Acetobacterium sp. MES1. The sequence continues at coordinate 139,741 of NZ_MJUY01000036.1, read as the reverse complement.
TCCGGATACATTTATTAAGTTGATGGAGGCAGGCCAGCAAACCCAGGGCTTCTTCCAGCAGGTGCAGAACTTTTTCCAGGAAATTGGCAACTTCTTCACGAACTTAAAATAAGAAACAGAAAAATGAATGCGACCGTAAAACGCCATTGTAATCAAACCGATTAGAATGGCGTTTTTCTTTTTAGTAGAACTAAAAGTCAATAATCGTTTTCAAAATACTATTGACAAAAATAAGGTAAACAGATATCATCGTATCTAAAGAAACAAACTTTATTTCAGATAAAGCTTACTTTATAATAATAAATTATTAACAGCCCATTCAAAGAAGCATGGGTTGCAAGAGGTTACTGTGGAAGGACAATTATGAGATTCGTGCCAATATTTTGTTTACGAGAAGGAATGGTTGTTGCGTCGGACCTGTTTGGGGATCGGGGTGAACTGGTACTTCCGAGAAAAACAGTTTTAAATATAGAATTAATTCATAAAATTCATAAGTTTAAGTGTAATGGTCTCTTTATTGAAGAGGAACAGATCCAGAGCATTCCAATTGTGAAGACGATTGACAGCAGTTTGAGAACGAAGACCGTTAACGGGATCAAAGAGATTTTTATTTGTAAAGAGAATAACCAGCCGGTTCAAAAAGAACAGTTCACTGAGATGGAAGATCAAGTTGAAACAATAGTGGATGTGATCCTTAGGAACAAGGAAATGATGTTAAATATGGTTGATCTGAAAGTTTTCGATGACTATACTTATTTTCATTCAGTGAATGTTGCGGTATTATCCATAGGTCTTGGAACAGCCATGGGCCTTGATAAAACAGATTTATGCAACCTTGGATTTGGAGCATTACTTCATGATATAGGAAAGGTCTTTGTACCAAAAGACATTCTTCATAAGCAAGGTCCCTTGACGGATATTGAGTTTTCTGAAATGAAAAAGCATTCATTTTTAGGGTTTGAATATCTGGCCAGTGAATATGTTGGCAGTGTGGGAGCACAGGCTGGAATTCTGGATCATCACGAGAAGTTCTCGGGCGGAGGATACCCGAACAATGCAAAAGGTGACAAGATCTCGTTATATGGGCGGATTATCTCCATTGCCGATGTTTACGATGCCCTGACTTCAGATCGGCCATACCGAAAAGGGTTATTGCCCTCAGAAGCAATTGAATATATTATGGGTGGGACCGGAAATCTCTTTGACCCGGAGCTGGTGCGGGTGTTTGTTAGAAAAATCGCCCCTTATCCGGTTGGAACAACCGTTAAATTAAGCAATGGATTGTCGGGTATCGTCACAGATAATTTTGAGAGCTTTTGTATGCGCCCGAATATACGAATTTTTAAGAATGGCGATTATGAAATAAAACCCTTTGACATCTGTTTGGCAGATCGTCAAGCCCTGAATATTACTGTTGTAGACTATGCCAAGTAACACATTTTAATTGTGGAGGATTTTTTGTGAGAATAATTTTATTAGGAACCCCCGGAGGGGGGAAGGGAACTCAGGCAAAATTGATTTGTGAACACTATGGCATTCCCCATATTTCGACCGGGGATATCTTTCGTAGAAAAATTAAAGAAGGCACAACAGAAGGCAAAGAAATAAGCACTTATACGGAAAAAGGTCAGTTGGTTCCAGATCGACTCACGATTGGTCTTGTCGATGAACGCTTAAAAAATGATGACTGCCAGAAGGGTTTTTTGCTCGATGGCTTTCCCCGTGACAAAAAGCAAGCTGAGGCTCTGGATCAGATCATGAAGGCAAAGAACGAACAGATTAATTTCGTTTTTTTGATTGATGTGCCAAAAGAGATCATTGTTGAACGAATTATGGGACGACGGGTTTGCCCAAAATGTGGTGAAAGTTATCATATCAAATATAACCCGCCAAAGGTAACGGGAGAATGTGATGTTTGTGGAACCCCTTTAATACACCGAGCGGATGATCAGGAAGAAATCATTCTAGACCGATTGGCTATTTATAATCAAACAACTGAGCCAATTTTGGAATTTTATAGAAACAAAGGAATTCTTCATAAAATCAAGGGCGATGGCGGAATCCAAGATATTTTTTCACAAATCGTCACGATTTTAGATGGCGTAAAGTAACGTATAGAAAAAAAGAGAATCCTTTTGTCAAAGAATTCTCTTAGGGTCATCATTAATAGTTATTTGCCTTCCCAAAAAGCCTCGGCCTCTTTTTCCATTTTTTCCAGACGGGTATAATAATCGGGAAATTCATTCAGGTGAGCCAGGGCAATTTTTCCGGTGACGAAAGGATCATCGCCAGTTACGTTTGTGCGGGAGTTATCGGTGCCATGCTCGAGCTCAACATCCATGCCCATTCGAAACTGCTCAATGTCAAATTTACTCCAACTGATTCCTAGCATTCTGCCAATTTCTTTTGCCTGCTCGGTTGTAAATACTTTTTTTGCTGACATAATATCACCTCTTCTTAAAATTTTAAAACGTGACAATACTGGTTGGATTTATTAATACTCAGTTTCATTATAGGGAAAATCAATATATTTGTCAATCAATGAGTGAACGTGTCTTGTTTGGGATTATATATTTGGGGTAAAACAACTAAAATTATGCACACAGGAGGGAAAAATGGGGTTTAAGAAAGTTGCTGAAATACAGGAGTTTGCGCAAATTGAAAAGAAACTGATTGAATTGGATAACGAAAAAATTTTGCTGACAAAGGTGGATGGGGATTATTATGCCATATCAAATAAATGCCCCCACATGGGAGGATCTTTGTACAAAGGCACCTTGAGGGATGGTATTATTACCTGTCCAAGACATGGTGCAAAATATGACGCAAAAACTGGCAAGGGTTTGGGAAAACCGAAGATTTTATTTTTGGAATTTAAAATGGAGAATGATCGCAGTTATCCGGTGAAGGTCGAAGACGGTGCGATACTGATTGATATTGATGCTAAGTAAACACGACTCAAATTAATTACCCGAGTGCAGAATGCCGATATTAAAGGCTATTGCGGCACCCGGGCTTTTTTATAGTAGATATATTTTGATTTGTATGATTGTAAAGTTTTAATTTGTTTCCATCGATTCCAGTAGGGGAAGCGCTGCTTCCAGATCTTCATCAACCTGGTTTTCAACCAGTTTTTCAAGGATAATCTGCGGATCCATTTCCAGAATGGTTCGGTCGGAACCATCGCTTAGGCAGATTATGCCTGTTATCGCTGATGAAATTTCTACGGGTTGGATATCATTTAAATTAATTTCCAGGACGCTCACCAGTTTCTCAACTTGAATGGCGATCATTTCATCATCGGATAATTGTAATAATAGCAGATGGGAGGTGTTCAGGCTGGGGTCATCTTTGTCAAATAAGGCCAGGGCATCGACTACTGCATAATAGTGATCATTAAATTCTACAGCCCCCCGAATTACAGCATTGGTACCCGGAACTGAAATGGTTTTGCTGGCTTCGAGTGCTTCAACAACATATGACTGCTCTAAACCATAAACCTGGCCATTAATAACAAAGGTGGCCAGTTTCTTATGTTCATTGTTCATTGAGAAAGCAAAGTCAGATTGCTCGATTTCTTTATCATTTGATCTATTAATGGTGATCTCAGCATAGTCTGCCATTTTTTCAAAAACAAAAGCAATGACATCATTATGGTACCCGTCTGAATTTTTGTATTCACGATAACAGGAAGAACAGGCACAGCCTATGGAATAATAACTGTTTTCGTAAACAAGAATTTCGGATCGGGTTTTGCCATTGGCGACAGTGAACAGTTCATCGGGCAAATCCAGTATATCACCAACGTGATAAGCTTCGTTAGTTGTTGATAGAATCATTTTTTTGCGATCAGCAAAGACAGCAAATGAATTATTATCAGAATGGAGGGACTCTTCTAAAATGGTCCGAAACTGATCTTCACTGTCAAAGACGATGCCGATACCACCAACAGTGCGGTTAGGATTATTAAAATCGGTGATGGATGCCCCGTAAATATAGGTGTGACGATGATCATACAATGCTGTTTGCTCAAAAGGCGAAACAAAATACTTTTCCTGTTTGGAGTTAGCCAGAACTTCACTGATATAGGGGTCTGTGAGCGTTTTGCCAATATCTTCACTACGATTGGGATTTGAAACGGCAATGATGGTTCCAGTTTTATCAAAAATAAATAAATTGCTGTAAACGGTGTAAAGATCATTGATATAGACAAGAATCTCAGTTAACTGTTTTTCTTCGGAAGTTGTTCGCACGTCTTTCGCAAGAATACGCCGAATCGTCGAATCCAATGCCCACCAGCGGCAATCATTAGCGCGTTCATAAAGGTTCCGATCCATGATATCCACCGATAATGAGGCTAAAAAGCTGGTATCGACGAGGCTGGTCGAGACAACCGTTGAAAACAGATTGGAAACGGAGCTTTGAAAAAGACTGCTGGTGTTAGTGCCGATCCGTCCAATGGCTCTTAAAATTGGTTTTAGGCGTGAATACTCGGCATCGATACTATCATCTCTGGCAATGATCTGACCGTTATAGACGATGCGTTTGAGTGACCCGTTAATGGTTTGGGTTTTATTGATAATTTCATTAAGTTCTGACGAAAATGAGTCGGCCTGATGCATCAAACCGGTGGTCACCGATGTATCAATGCTTTTCAGATTTCGATTATCTCGGAAAGCCAGATGGAGAGGTAGCATCACATGACCTTTCCAGCCCAGACCATAGTATTTCTGGTAACCTTGAGTGGCAATGGTTTTGGCAATGTAATCAGAGCCCCGATAGTAGACAACACCATTAACACCAGATTCGACGGGTTCAACAATGGTACCGGTGGGGACATGGTTTTCATCACTGCTGGCGATGACCATGTTGGTGTCGTCGATGATGGTCATCACCGAGCCGTCGTAATCGTTGGTTAATTTTTCAAAGATTTGAGCCATCTCATTTTCGAAGCGGAAACACAAACAGATCAGACCGATCGCCTGGGAAGTCCCTTCCCGGCAGATTCGACTGGAAAAAATATGAGAATTTTTATCACCATATTGGAGTTTCGAATTCTTAAAATACTCGACGAAATTTTGTTCCCCATCCATTGTCTTGATCAGATTGGGTCCTTTGATCTGTTTTCCCAGGATTTCATTTTGCTCATCAAGGTTTGCCAATACCCGGTAGTTATTATCGAGGACGATAATATCTTCATAAACGGAGTATTTCGCAACATAGTCCCGCATCCGTCTCAAAATCAAGTTGCGGTCACTGTCAGTGCGATCCTGGTTTTCGACAAAGCGGCGAATATCGTCATCAGTGGCCAGAAAACCAATATCTGCGGTTCTTTCGAACAGGTTGCGGATGAGAATATCGATGGCCACCTGGGTTTTCGAAATAATCTTCTGCTCCATTTTTTTTAGTTTTTCAGAAACGAGGGTGTCAATCAGCTCTTCCTGCAAATCAATAAAGCCATTTTGAATTTTTGTCATATTGGGAAGAACACTTTTTGATTGGATCGGACAGTTGATTTCAGATAGCAGTTTAATATTATCCCACTGGTCATTTAAATCAGAGATACTTTTATTGCACTCCTGCACATCGGGCATATAGGTTAAAAAATCCTTTTGTTTATATATTATCATTTCAATCTCCTTTTATTAAAAAAGATGCTTAGTGGTTAAACGACTCCAAGTTAAGCATCTTCATTATAATTATAGCCTCAGCTAAATGTAGCATTTTTTTATGGATTTTGCAAGATAATATGGAAAGATTAACAAATTGAAGGGAGTGCTGGGATCGCAATGTTACCGATCAAAACAAAGAAATAATTAACGATTCATCCAAACATCAGCGTCTCCAGAAATTCCAGATCCTCCCGATTCGGTAAAATTTTGCTGGAAAGCTGCGTGTCAAAAACCATGATGTACTGATTTTTGGGATCAAATTTTGGCCAGACGATCTGCCCCTTATACTCAACTCTGAAATTAGGATTACCATATTTAATAAAATTGACCCAGGATTGCTGCATAATCCAGGATAAATTACTGATCTTGGTAGCACGGCGTTGCCCGATGCCGTTGCCAAAAACAAAGGGCAGTTCCATTCCATGGGCAGTATTCAGTCCGACAATTTTCAGGATTGTGGGATCAAAATCAAAATTGTAAAAATAAACATCTTCGCCTAACTGGGCATATCGTTTGGACATCATGACCATCCCGATCAAAAAAGCGGTATAGGTATATATTTCCTGCGCTCGCACCAAAGGCGAGTGGCCGGAATCAACAAAAAAGTGATCCATAGCTTTTTGAGCATTTTCTGGACCAAAAATATGATAGCAGAGCATCTGATAAATACCCAGATTCGTGTGACTTTTAATAAATAGGGACGACTCATCGGTATTATAGCCTGCCAGAATTTTTACTGGATTGAGCTCGCCATTTTTGAGTGCCTGAATAGGGTCTTTTGGCAACACAACGCCATCGTATACTGGCCAGAAACCAAAAGCGTTTGGAACCGTGGCTTGGTTTGACTTAACCATGGAAAGTGCTGCGAAAACATCGCCAGGAAGAGCTCGCAGTTTTTCAAGACCAGCTACTGAATCTTCAATACCATACAAGTCGCATAGCAGTTTTCCATTAGCCATGGTTTTTTCAAAATGACCGCGATTGAGCACTGAAAAGGCTGAAATTGAAAAAATAGATCCACTTTCAACCACGGCCTGATGAAAAAGCCCTTTTGCCAGCGGCGACAGCATCAGTGCTGTGACACTGTAGGCGCCGGCAGACTGACCGCCGATTGTGATTCGAGCAGGATCTCCGCCAAAGGTCTCGATGTTGGCTTGAAGCCAACGAAGGGCCTGGATCTGATCGAGTAAACCATAATTACCGGTAGTGCCAGCTTCTTCAAGCAACCCCCGGGTTGCCAGAAATCCCAGGGCGCCCAACCGGTAATTAATTGTGACAACCACGACGCCTTCCTGAGCCATCCGACCACCATCATAAATCATTTCGGAGCCGGAGCCTGAAGAGAAAGCACCACCATGTATGAAGACATACACTGGCAGGCGTTCATCTGCCTGAACTGCCGGAGTCCAAATATTTAAAAACAGACAATCTTCGCTTTTTCCGTCCATATGGTAAGTACTTGGAGAATCAACGGTAATACCACCCATTTGAAGCGAGGCGTTGCCATGTTTTGAGCAATCACGAACATCCTCCCAGGTTGGCATCGGTTCAGGGGCTTTAAAGCGACGACTGCCAATCGGAGGGAGAGCATAGGGAATCCCTTTATAACTGGACACGCCCCGTCGAAATTGCCCTTGAACTGGACCGGCTGGGGGATAAAGGATGGGTCTTTTAGACAAATCGTTTTTTTCTTTATTAAAAAAAAGCATAGCATTCTCCTTTGAATTGTGAAAGTAGCCCAGAATAAGGGACTTTATTAACGATGGCCAGCAGCGTATTATTGATTGGCAGGCCAAGTTTTGGGTGATCCTTGAACCGGACTCTGTGTGTAATCCTGATGATAGCGATACACGGTTTCGTAAAATTGATTATGAAGGTCAGTGGCCCGGCAATCGTAATTGAGCATTTTTTTTTGGAGGGGAGTCAAGTTAAAACGGCTTTTTTTCAAGCTGGAAAGAATTGGTAACCGTCCCTGATTTTTTATTGCTTTCAGGATAGCGGCGCCAGTTTGATTAAAACCCAGTACCCGGAGGTAGGGGACAAACGAGTCGGCCTGAAAGAGGTTTAAGCTTTCTTTATCCAGTTCCAGTAGCCGATTGCACAAAATTCGACGAACCCGGGTTTGAGGAATGCGTTTTGAGATGATTTTATTGACGCACTCATCCAGGCTTGTGGCAATTTTTAAAGCATCTCTGATTTTATGCTCGAGTCCTTCATTTACATAGGGGGTATTTCTTAGGTGATGAACATCATGGGAAAGAATCTGCAGTCTCAGGGCGTTGAGAAAATAATCATCGCCCTGGAGATTGTAGTTTTTATTAAATGAGTTAATCAGAAGTTCAGGCAAATAAGGAAGCCTGTTATCCAAGCTTCTTAAAATTGCTGTTGCTGATTCCGGGTGGACAAGGGCATCCTTTAAAATCGAACGGATACCACTGGCACTGAGATACTTAGAGGGCAATACGCTGTGATAGTCGGCTCCTTGCCGCTTAACAGTCATTGAATCGATGGTACTTTGGGTTTTGTGAAGGGCTTTAAGATATTCAAGAGCCAGGATGTTGTTCGGGGTTTTTAAAAGATTACTAGCCTCATGGCCCAGGTAGGAACGAATCGCCAGCTCTCGGGCACGGGGAAAAGAAACCCCGGTCGCCAACTCCAGTTTAAGGAAATTTTTAAATTCAGCTGGTTCTTGAACCAGTATCTCAGCCAGATTATTTAAAGGACGGATATGTCCGAATTCGGAACCAAAAGAGAGGACATCGATCACGCCGGTGGCATTAAAAATTTTTATTCCGCCATGTGCAAAGGTTTCGGCACTTTGGCAGGCGTAACCAAAAGGCAGTTCGCAGACCAAATCTACGCCAGCGGTCAGCGCTAGGCGGGCACGTTCCCACTTATTTAAAATAGCAAATTCGCCTCGCTGAGTCAGACTGCCACTCATAAGAACCATCACGGCATCGCACTGGCTTTCTTTTTTTGAAGTTTGGATTTGCCAGGCGTGACCCAGGTGAAACGGATTATATTCGGCAATGATACCAAGAATTTTCATATTGGCCTCTCTTTTGTTAAAAAAATAGCAATTTTTAAATTTATTATCGAAATATGACAAAAAAATAATGGTATTATTTGCTTATTACTGTTATTATATAGAACGTATGAAACGTAATCAATAAAAAACTAAAGGAGAGTAATTATTAATGAATGTACTTGTTATTAACTGCGGCAGTTCTTCACTTAAATATCAATTGCTTGATATGACTACTGAAGAAGTTTTGGCAAAGGGTTTAGTTGAAAGAATTGGTATCGAAGGATCTGTTTTGGTTCACGAAGCGCCAGGTCAAGACAAGGTTAAATTAGAACAACCGATGAAGACACATAAAGAAGCGTTGAATCTTGTCATGGCTGCTTTAGTTGATCCTGCACACGGGGTCGTGAAGTCTTTAGAAGAAATCTCTGCTGTTGGCCATCGGACTGTTCACGGTGCTGAAACATTTTCTGATTCAGTCGTTATTGATGATGCGGTTATTAAGAGCCTGGAAGAGTGTTCAGAACTGGCACCTCTTCATAATCCAGCCAACCTGATTGGGATTAATGCGTGTCGGGAATTACTGCCAAACGTACCAATGGTAGCAGTATTTGATACCGCTTTCCATCAGACCTTGCCTGGTGAAGCTTTCATGTATCCACTCCCTTATGAATTATATGAAAAATTCAAAATCAGAAAGTATGGTTTCCACGGAACTTCTCACAAATTTGTAAGTCAGGCTGCTGCTGAATTAATGGGTAAAAAACTGGAAGACTTAAAACTGATTTCCTGTCATTTAGGCAATGGTGCCAGTCTCTGCGCCATTAAAAACGGTAAATCGGTTGATACGTCAATGGGATTAACACCGCTGGCAGGACTGGAAATGGGAACCCGGTGTGGCGATATTGACCCGGCTATTATTCCTTTCCTGGTCAACAAAGGCTACACTGTTGAAGAAGTTGATGTACTGATGAATAAAAAATCAGGTGTACTTGGTGTATCTGGAATCAGCTCCGATTTCCGTGATGTTGAAGGCGCTGCTAATAACGGTGATAAACGAGCGCAATTAGCACTGGATATTTTCCATTATCGGGTTCGAACAACAATCGGTGCTTATGTAGCTGCAATGGACGGCGTTGATGGTATTATTTTTACAGCTGGTTTAGGCGAAAACTCGACAACCTCCCGGGCGGCCATTTGCGGTGGTTTGAAATACTTGGGAATTACTATCGATCCAGTTGCCAACAGCAAACGCGGCGAAGCAACGATTATCTCTGATAAGGATTCTAAAACAACGGTAATGGTTATTCCAACCAATGAAGAATTAATGATAGCGAGAGACACACTGGCATTAGCTAAATAATGTAAAGTATTTCACTTGACAAAACGGGCAATCGTCTATATAATGATGATTGCCCGTTTGGAGTGATAAAATGAATTTTGAAATCAATAAGCTATTGCAGGAAAAAATAATCCCTTTTGAATTTGTTGTTAAAAATACCGATTTAAATGATATAGAGGGAGAACTGGATGAACATGGAGCCTTAGTGTGTGGAACCATTGAGAAGTTATCGAAAGGTAATTTTTTAGTAACTTTCACCATCGAGATGACTATGATCTTTCCCTGTGCGCGTTGCCTAGAACCAACCCCAATCGATTGTCTTTATGACTATACGGATACGGTAACGGTTGAAGATGACGAAGCAATACTTGATTTATTGCCCGTCGTTGAAGAATGCATTTATATTAATGAACCTTTCCGTGTACTGTGCAGTGAAGATTGTGCGGGTTTGTGTCCAAAATGCGGCAATAATTTAAATCACGAGCAATGTGAATGTGACAAATTTGGTGATTATGATCCTCGATTTGAAGCGTTGAAAAATTTATTGTAAGTGAAATGACTTTACTATTAGGAGGTGTGAGTGATGGCTGTACCAAAGAGAAAAACTTCAAAATCAAGAAGAGACAAAAGAAGAACACATTACAAATTAAATATTCCAGGAATGAGTACTTGTCCAAAATGTGGTGAAATTAAATTGCCTCATCGAGTTTGCAAGTCTTGTGGCACATACAAAGACGTTAGCGTTATCAGCTTCAACGAATAAACAGAGTCTAGACTCTGTTTTTTCTCTATCTGGGATTATTTCAGACCCGGATAATTTTTAGCGATAGTATTTACTGAATAGCTTTTTTCTGGGATAATAGACAGATATATGGGAGGGTATAATTTTGAATATATTTTTAGATGCCATGGGTGGTGATCATGCACCCTATGAAATCGTCAAGGGTGCCATTGATGCTGTAAAAGAATATGATGTCAAGCTGACCCTGGTGGGTCACAGGCAGGCCGTTCTAGAAGAACTTTCAAAATACGATTACCCTAAAGACAAGATAGAAATTCTGCACGCCGAAACGGTCATTGAGAACACGGAAGAACCGGCCATGGCGATTCGGCGAAAACCGGATTCCTCGCTGGTGGTGGCCTTGGATGAAATGAAAAAAAGAGAAAATGCGGTGCTGATTTCGGCCGGTAGCACTGGTGCACTTTTATCTGGTGGTTTATTAAAGCTTGGTCGGATCAAGGGGATAAAGCGGCCTGCTTTAGCGGCGACTTTACCCAAAAGCGATGGCGTGTTTGTGCTCATTGACACGGGTGCCAATGCCGATTGCAAACCAGAGTATCTGGAACAGTTTGCTCAATTGGGAAAAATTTATTCAGAAAATGTTTTAGGTAAAAATAATCCGGGGATCGGTTTGATCAATATCGGTGCTGAAGCAAAAAAAGGCAACAGTCTGGTAAAAGCTGCTTACGAGCTTTTGGAAACTGGTGATTTTAATTTTTTGGGCAATGTGGAAGCACGGGATCTACCCGAAACCAAGGCTGATGTGTTAGTCTGTGACGGATTCACCGGGAATATCGTTTTGAAATTAACTGAAGGCATAGCGGCGTATTTGCTCAAGGGAATGAAGACATCAATCATGAGCAACACCAAAGGAAAAATTGGAGGAATGCTGATTAAAGACAATTTACGAAGTTTTAAGAAGCAATTTGACTATGCTGAATATGGTGGGGCACCTTTTCTGGGAGTCAAGGGCGGAATCATTAAAGCCCATGGCAGCAGCGATGCCTTTGCCATCAAAAATGCAATAAGGCAGAGCATGAAGTTTATTGAAAATGATGTGTTGCAAAAAATAACTGATAATGTAAAAAATATGGAGGCTTAAATCATGGATGAACGATTCTTAAAAGTCACGGCGATTATTTCAGAACAACTTGATGTTGATATTGATAAAATTACCCTTGAGACCTCACTCATTGATGATCTGGAGGCAGATTCACTGGATGTGGTTGAACTGATTATGGCATTCGAAGATGAGTTTGGTACAAAAATTGACGAAGGTGCATTAGAGAATATCCAAACAGTGGAAGATATTATCAACGCAATTTCCTGAGTAAACAAAATGAGTGCCGAAACAAAAATTGGCACTCATTTTCAAACAATTACGAAGTTTACACCAGGCGTTTGCATGTTTGGTCTTTTGATTGGGAATAGCGAGAAACGCCCAGGGGGGATCTCGTAATCGATAAGGGGGGATATTACGTGACAATCGAAGAAAAAATCGATTACCGTTTCAAAAAGAAAGATTTATTAAAAGTAGCATTAACACATAGTTCACATTCAGGAAATTCAACCAATAATGAACGACTTGAATTCTTGGGGGATGCAGTATTGGAACTGATTATCAGTGAGTATTTATTTTTAGCTCACAAGTTATCTGAGGGTAAAATGACGAAAATCCGTTCCAATATTGTATGTGCCGAGTCTCTTTCCAAGGCGGCTTATGAGCTTCATTTGGGAGATCATATCTTTTTGGGTAAGGGAGAAATTGTAACCGGTGGCCGACAGCGAAAATCGAATCTTGCGAATGCATTTGAGGCCCTGATTGGGGCTGTTTTTTTAGACAGTAATTTCGAAACGACACGAAAAGTTGTCCTCAAAGTACTGGAAAACAATATTCAACTGGCGTTATCAGGTGCCTTGGTTAAAGACTATAAAACTGAACTTCAGGAGTATATTCAAAAGAATAATGACAATGTGATTGAGTATATTCTGGAGCGGTCTGAAGGACCAGAACACAACAAGACCTTTTATATCAATTTGATTTTTAATGGCGATTGTGTGAGTCATGGGATCGGAAAAAGTAAAAAAGAAGGGGAACAGGACGCTGCAAAGAATTATTTGCATAAGACCAGGAAATTGTAAATTGAGGTGAAGGCTTGTATTTAAAAAAATTGCGATTGTCGGGGTTTAAATCATTTGCAGACCCTGTAAGCCTTGAGTTTTCAGAAGGTATTTCTGCAATTGTTGGTCCTAACGGCAGCGGAAAAAGTAATATCACCGACGCCATCAAATGGGTTTTGGGTGAACAAAGCATAAAATCCCTGCGGGGAAAGAAAATGGAAGATGTAATCTTCTCAGGAACAGAAAAAAAACCAGCCTCAGGTTATGCCGAGGTTGTTTTGATTTTAGACAATAAAGATGGTACACTGGAAAACTATCCTCAGCAAATAGCGATATCCAGAAAACTATTCAGATCAGGTGAAAGTGATTATGCCATCAATAAAAAGAGCTGTAAACTTAAAGAAATTCACAGCCTCTTTATGGATACAGGCTTAGGAAAAAATGGTTATTCGTTAATCAGCCAGGGCAGTATCGAAAATATATTAGCCAGTAGCCCCACGGAACTTCGGAATATTTTTGAAGAAGCGGTGGGCATTGTATCGTATAAAACAAAAAAAAACGAGGCCGAAAAAAAACTGGAACAAACCCAGGGCCATTTGGATCGGCTTCGGGATATTATGACCGAAATCGAAAAACAACTAGGACCATTAAAAAACCAGTCCCGGAAGGCTCAAAACTGGTTAGTTTTGCATGAGGAATTAAAGACTGTTGATCTGGTCATCTTTTATCGGAAAATGAGCAGTGCCGTCACGGAACTTGAAGAACTAAAAATAAACCTTAAAAATCAAATAAAAAGCTGCAATCAAATTGAAGCGGCCATTCAAAAAAAGGATGAGCTCTATCAAAAATTGACCATCGAAAACCGCGAATTGGATCTTTTAACTGATGCTGAAAAGAAGAATCTTAGTGTTCTCAGCACGGATTTTGATCAGGTACAGCGGGAAGCGATCCGCTGTAAAAGCCAGTTGGAGGCCAATGAAATAAGCCAGCAACGGCTTGCCAAAGAGCAGGAAAATTTGTCTTTTCAGATTGATGAAGCCCGAGCCAGAATCAATGGTCTTGAACGTGAAAAAAAAGTCTTGCTCAAAAATCTTAAAAACCATGAAACGGCCTGGCGTGAAATGGATAACACGCTTCACAGTCTGCTGATTGAAGAACAGCAGGAAAAAGAGCGAATCAAAGCGACTCAAGATGCAATTCAAAATCATCAATCCTGTTGTGAAAGTTTGGAGATAAAGCGTTTTGAAATAAAAACGGCGATTCAGGAGGCAACAACAGAGTCTTCTTTTATAAAAAAGCACTTGGATGAAGCCTTGGTCAACCAAAATCAAATCACTTCAGATTTGGAACAACATAAAATAGAACTGGACAAACTACGAGAAAAAAAGCAGCAACAGAACGAGCTCTATAGCCAGTTGCAGTCTCAGTATAGTCAAGTTTTGGAAGAACAGCAAAAAATTCAGCATCAGGTCCATCACATTTCCAATAATTTAAAAGTTAATGCCTCTAAAGCAGAGTATTTAAAGAATATTCAAAAAAATTATCAGGATTATTTTCCGACCATTCGAAAACTGATGACATCTGAAAAACTGCTGGGCCCGGTGATCCATGAGGTGTATGGGCCGGTTGGCGAACTGATCACCACAAAACCCAGGTATCTCCAGGCCATTGATATTGCGTTGGGGGCAAAAAGCCAGAACATTGTGGTAGCCACAGTTAAGGTTGCCAGTGATTGCATAAATCTCCTGAAAAAAGAACGTTTAGGACGGGCAACCTTTTTACCACTGGATAATTTAAAATACAATTCAATTGATGACCGAACCCGGGCGGCGCTTAAGAATATGTCCGGGGTGGAAGGAATTGCCAGTGAGTTGGTTAAAACTGAAGCTGCTTATGCGGCGGCAATCGAAAGTCTTTTAGGACGGATCATCGTTGCCAGTGATTTTGCTTCGGGACGAGCTATCCAGAATAAATTGGCATCGCGTTTTACGGTGGTGACGCTGGAAGGTGAAATCTTCTATCCCGGCGGTGCTATTGTCGGCGGTCAAAGCAAAGATAACCGGCAGTCCCCGCTGTCTAAAAAAATTGAAATCCAGAATCTGGAAAAGGAAATGGAAGCTTATAAAAAAGCCCTCGTTCTTGCAAAAGACCAGGAGTTACAGTCGCACGCATCAATATCTCAGCTGAGTAAACAATTAAAAGAATTGGAATATGAACACAATCGTTGCAAACAGGGTTTGTGGGAAAAAAATAAACGGATTGAAGATTTAACTGAAAAACAACATGTAAACACCCGTTCAATCGCAGTTCACAAGAAAAAGCTTCAGGAGCTAAGTCAGACACTCGAACAATCCAGTCAGGAACTGACAAAGATAGAAACGGCCTACAATCAGGCGAAAGAAGCGACTAAAGAGCAGGATTCCGATGATCGCACTCAGGAGATTCGGGAGCGGTTGGATGATTTTCGGTTAAAAATTTCTGACAGGCAAATGATCATCACTCAGATTAAAGGTGAAATTGCCGGGCTTGATCAACAAATTATCTTGATGCAGGAACAATTGACTCACCAAACAACCAAAAAAACGGCGTTAGAAAAAGAAATTGGATGCTACCACAGCGATTCGAACGACTTGATTCAACTTCAGCAGAATCTGGAGGCGGATTATCAACGATTGTCGAAGCTGATTGAAGCCCATCGCAACAAAAATAAACAAGCGACGGAACTGCAAAAAGCAAACGCCCAGCGCCTGGAAACACTGCAGGAAGAAATAAAAAACGACAATCACCAGTTGATTGTGGAGAATGACAGAAAGAACACTGTTTCCAGCCAGGTAAACAGTCTGCAACTACAGATGAACCATTGGGAAGATACTATCTATAAGAGTTATGAAATCAATTATTTGATGGCCGAAGATGCCTACCGGCAGCTGGAACAAGACAACAAACTGGATGCGCTGGATTTATCTGAAGAACGTCAGCGTGATTTACAAGAAAAAATTAATGCTCTCGGTAATGTCAATCTTAATGCCATTGAAGAATATCAAGAAATTCTCATCAGGCATGATTTTATGAAAGCACAGATGGATGATCTTAAAGCCGGAAAAAGCGAACTGTTGGATATTATCAATACCCTTTATGACGCCATGACTGAGCAGTTTAAGGCTAACTTTATCAAGCTTCAGGAAAACTTCACCCGGATCTTCAGTATTCTATTTGAAGGCGGTCGGGCTTATCTGGAGTTTACCGATCCCACCGGGGTACTGGAAGGGGGAATTGAGCTGGTGGCTCAGCCCCCGGGGAAACGGCTGCGCCATATTTCGTTGCTTTCTGGTGGTGAAAAATCGATGGTTGCCATTGCTCTGCTATTTTCCTTTCTGGAAATAAACCCTTCGCCATTTTGTGTAATTGATGAAGTGGACGCCGCCCTGGATGATCACAATATTTACCGGTACATTTCGTATCTGAAAAAAGTGGCGGAACATAATCAATTCATCACGATTACCCATCGCCGCACCACCCTGGAAGTCTGTGATAATCTCTATGGGGTATCGATGTCCAAGGATGGGGTTTCGCAATTGGTGTCAGTCCGACTGACGGATTATGCATAAAATAATATCATGGATAATGTTAAAGTGATTGGGTAGTACACTCATTTTAGCTCCAATTGATGAAGTAAAACTAAGGAGGCAATTATGGAATTAAGTTTATATGAACGGATGCGCAATAAACTGATCAAAACAGCTGACAATTTTAAGGAGAAAATTGAAAATGTCATGTATATGGGCAGTTTTGACGATGATTTCTTCGACGAACTGGAGGAAACGCTGATTCTTTCGGATTTAGGGGCGCAAACTTCGGTGAAAATCACTGAAGCGCTCCGAGCAAAGATTAAAGAAACCCGATCCAAAAGCAAGGAAGAAGTCGTGGGTTTTCTAAAAGAAATCCTGGTGGAGATGGTTCAGGTAGAAACCGAAAAACCCCAACTTCCTACTATTATGCTGATTGTCGGGGTCAATGGGGTTGGTAAAACCACCACTATTGCCAAGCTTTCCGAGCGTTATAAAAAAGAAGGAAAAAAAGTTGTTATTGCGGCTGCTGATACCTTTCGAGCTGCGGCGGTGGAACAACTCGACGAATGGGCTAAACGGGTTGGTGTTGATATTATCAAAAGTACAACCGGCGCTGATCCCAGCTCGGTAATTTTTGATGCCATTGGGGCAGCTAAGGCCCGGAAGGCCGATATTCTGATTTGCGACACCGCCGGACGACTCCATAACAAGGTCAACCTGATGAAAGAACTTGAAAAGATCAGCCGGGTGATTAACCGGGAAGGTGAAGGCTTTTCGATCCACAATTTAATGGTGCTGGACGCCACAACCGGTCAAAATGCCATTAATCAAGCCCAGGTCTTTTATGAATGTGTGGAAATCAAGGGTATCGTTTTGACCAAGCTGGATGGTACGGCTAAAGGTGGTATTGCCATTTCGATTATTGATGAAATGCAGATCCCTATCGAATATGTTGGCATCGGTGAAAAATCGGAGGACCTTATAGATTTTGATCCAAAGAAATTTGTTGATCTGTTGTTTGAATAAGGCTTTGTGTGATTGTGAAATCGGACACCACAGGTTGTAACAAGCTTAAACTTTTAAGAGAAAAAATCTTGAAATTATTGAAGAAATGTCCTGAAAATCGGGAATAAAAGCTTGACTTTTTCTCTGCCAGGACTTACAATAGGTAAGTCGTCAAGTAAATATCCTTTACGACGATGCTGAAGGTGCTTATGGAAAAAAAAGTAGGGGAACAGTATTTATTTGATTTTTATGGTGAGCTGCTGACTGCTAAGCAGAAGCAGATTTTAGAGTATTACTACGATGACGACTATAGCCTGGCGGAAATTGCCGAGGTAATGGCAGTTACCCGACAGGGTATTTTTGATGTGATTAAACGCTCGAAAGCCATGATGGAAGCCTATGAAGAAAAACTGGGACTCATCGCCAAGTTTTTAAAATCTCAAGTTCTTTTGGAAGAAATTGAGAAAGAACTATTGGATTGTGTTGATCGGGAAAAAGACGAACAGCTTAAATCCGAATTGATGCTGGTGGTTGAAAAACTGAAAAATGTCAGTGAAGAAAACTAGAGGTGACAGATGATCTTTGAAGGATTAAATGAAAAATTTCAAAATATATTTTCCCAACTAAAGCGCAAAGGAAAACTCAACGAAAAAGACATCCAGGAAGTTAATCGGGAAATTAAAATGGCCCTATTAGAAGCTGATGTCAATTTCAAAGTCGTTAAACAATTTACCAAAAATATCGGTGAACGGGCAATCGGCCAAGAGGTACTAAGTAGCCTGACGCCCGGGCAACAGTTTATTAAAATTGTCAAAGACGAAATGACAGCCCTTTTAGGTGGCGAAATTGAGCGGATGGACTTTGTTCAGGGCCGCCAGAACGTGTATATGATGGTCGGTCTTCAGGGGGCTGGTAAAACAACGACCGCAGCCAAGCTGGCCAACTTGTTGCGCAAAGAAAAAAAATTCAAGCCACTACTGGTCGCCTGTGACGTCTATCGTCCGGCAGCAATTAAACAGCTGGAAATCCTCGGGGATGAATTAAAGATTGACGTCTATTCCGAACATGATGTAAAAGATCCGGTGGGGATAGCCAAACGGGGACTGCAAAAATCAATTGAAGGTCATTATGATCTGGTGATCATGGATACCGCCGGTCGCTTGCAAATTGATGAAGCCTTGATGGCTGAATTGGTCAACATCAAAGAAGCGATTAATCCTACCGAGATTTTATTAACGGTCGATGGGATGACTGGTCAGGAGTCGGTCAATGTTGCCAATGAATTTAATCGTCTACTGGATATTTCAGGAGTAATCTTAACCAAACTCGACGGCGATACCCGGGGTGGTGCCGCCTTATCGATTACTTATACAATTGGTAAAGCCATCAAATATATCGGAACCGGTGAAAAATTGACCGATATTGAACTCTTTTATCCAGATCGGATGGCATCACGAATTTTGGGAATGGGGGATGTATTATCCTTTATTGATAAGGCCCAGAGTATGATGGATGAGGAAAAGGCCAAAGAACTTGAAGAAAAGTTCAGAAACCAGGATTTTGATCTTAATGACTTTCTCGATCAGATCAAGCAGATTGAAAGCATGGGCTCGATCAGCAGCTTGCTGGAAATGATGCCGGGGGCCAATAAAAAAGCATTGAAGAATGTGGATTTATCTGGTGCTGATACCAAGAAAACCGAGGCTATCATCTTGTCGATGACTAAGGAAGAACGTCATAAACCAGGGATTATCAATGCCAGCCGACGAAGACGAATTGCGTTGGGGAGCGGTACCATGGTTGCGGACGTCAACCGGTTGTTAAAGGGATTTGAACAATCCAAAAAGATGATGAAACAAATGTCAAACCCAAACATTGCAAAAAAAGGACGGATGAAGCTACCGTTCATGTAGACTGAAATATGATTAGTGTTATCAAGGACTTTATGTCATTAGATAAAGAAGTTAAGAAAGGGGGAACGAACATGGCAGTTAAAATCAGATTAAAAAGAATGGGTAAAAAGAAAAAACCTTTTTATAGAATCGTTGTTGCCGATGCACGAGCACCACGTGATGGTAAGTTCATCGAAGAAATTGGATACTACAACCCTTGTGTTGACCCTGCACTCGTAAAAGTCGATGCAGATAAAGCCAAAACATGGTTGGCCAATGGCGCAAAACCAACAGATACCGTCAAGTATTTGTTAAAAAGAGAAAACGTAATCGAGTAGTACCAGGAGGTAAATGATGAAAGAACTTGTGGAAATTATTGCAAAGGCTCTTGTTGAACACCCCGATGCGGTATCTGTCCAGGAAGTTGAAGGCGAACAGTCCATTATTTTGGAACTCAAGGTCGCAGACGACGATATGGGCAAGGTCATTGGAAAACAGGGGCGTATCGCAAAAGCAATTCGTACCGTCATAAAAGCCGCTGCCACGAAAGAAGATAAACGTGTCATGTTGGAGATCATCCAATAAAGGCATTGGGCTGTGTATACAGCTCTTTTTTTTCGGGTGTTTTTAGGGTTTAAACAGGAGAAAATAATGGAAAATAATAATCGTTTAATCATCATTGGCCGGATTCTTGGCGTACATGGAATTAAGGGTGAATTAAAAGTTCAACCGCTGACTGATGA
Organism: Acetobacterium sp. MES1; assembly: GCF_002237635.1. NCBI lineage: Bacteria > Bacillati > Bacillota > Clostridia > Eubacteriales > Eubacteriaceae > Acetobacterium > Acetobacterium sp. MES1. Next base: position 119,591 of record NZ_MJUY01000036.1, on the reverse strand, counting down.
TCCGGGTCGTTTTTATGATCTGGATGAGGTCATTTTAATCCATGATAAAGCTGCAACAGATTATAAGATTACGAATTGCCGTCTTCATAAAAACAATGTATTGCTGTTTCTGGAAAATGTAAAAAACCGTAACGAGGCTGAAGCATTAATTGGCCGGGAAGTCGGGATTCCCCGGGAACTGGCAGTGGCATTGTCTGAAGATGAATTTTTTATTGAAGACTTGTTGGGATTGCCAGTTTACAATGACGGAGTGTTGCTTGGAAAAATAACCGATGTGATGCAAGCAGGCGGGGTGGATGTTTATACCATCACTGCCGACAAGAAGGTCTATTGCGTTCCGGCCCGCAAGCTTTATTTTACAAAAATCAATGTTACTGAAGGCCGGATCGATGCCAGTATCCCTCAGGAAATATTAGAGCTATGAGATTTTATTTCTTAACTTTATTTCCGGAAATCTTTGAAATATATTTTCAAACCGGGATGATTGGCCGAGGTGTCAAAGCGGGTCTGATTGACTATACGGTGATTAATATTCGGGATTTTTCCGGAAATAAACATCATAAGGTTGATGATACCCCTTACGGTGGCGGTGCCGGGATGGTGATGGCGGCACCTCCGATTGTCGCCGCCCTGAAAAGCATTGCTGATTTAGGCACATATCCAGTTATTTACTTGACCCCTGGCGGCAAACCATTTGAACAAAAAGATGGGATAAAGCTATCGGAGTATCCGGGCATCATTTTTATCTGTGGTCATTACGAAGGAATTGACCAGCGGGTGATAGATGCTTATGTGGATCTGGAATTTTCAGTGGGGGATTATGTCTTGACTGGTGGTGAATTACCGGCCTTAACTCTGGCTGATGCCATTGCTCGACATATTCCCGGCTTTCTGGGAAATAGCGACAGTTTGGCAGAAGAATCCTTTGAAAGCCATCTGCTGGAATATCCCCAGTATACCAAACCCCGGGAATTTGAGGGCCAGGAAGTGCCTGAAGTATTGCTCTCCGGCAACCATGCCGCAATCAACAAATGGCGCTTATTACAGGCAGAAACACGGACCCGGTTGAAGCGGCCTGACTTATTTGAAAAATATCAAAAAAGCTTGCATAATGAATAGACAAAGTGTATAATATATCAGTATGTTATTAAGTGAGACGGTCCTCTGTACCCGATGCATGAACGTCGCAAATCGAATATTAAGGAGAAAATAATGGACATTATCAAAAAGATTCAATTAGAAAACATGAAGGCTGAGCCACCAAAATTTAGTGTTGGTGACACCGTTAAAGTTCATGTTAAAGTAATCGAAGGTAAAAAAGAACGTATTCAGATTTTTGAAGGCATCGTCCTTAAAAAGCAAAACGGCGGTGTTGGCGAAACGTTTACGGTACGAAAAATCTCGTCTGGCTTTGGGGTAGAAAGAACCTTCCTGGTGCATTCGCCAAAAATCGAAAAGGTTGATGTGGTTCGTCGTGGTAAGGTGCGTCGAGCTAAGCTTAACTATCTTCGTGACCGTGTTGGTAAAGCAGCAAAAGTCAAAGAAAAAAGAGCGTAATTCAGAGGCTATCAAGCCTCTTTTTTGGTTAATTCAAGCGTTTTAATAACTAGAAATTTAGCAAGGAAGTGAAAAAATGAAAGAAGATCAGGAATCTAAAGGTAATTTGGAACTTAAAGAATGGATTCAATCCGCTGTGATTGCCATTGTGCTTGCTTTTATCATAAAGATGTTTTTGTTCGACTTTGTCATGGTTCAGGGCAGTTCGATGTTTCCCACGCTGGTGGAGGGAGATCGTCTGATTGTCAATAAAATAGGCTATACCATCGGTGAACCGGATTATGGCGATATTGTGATCCTCAGTTATAGTGATAGCATTGAGTATGTCAAGCGGGTCATTGGCAAGGGCGGCGATACCATTGCAATCAAGGATATGGTAGTTTATCGTAACGGCGAACCGCTAGAGGAGGATTATATTAACCCTGATCCTTATGAAGACTTTGCTGAGGTTACCGTCCCAATGGGAACCTATTTTGTCATGGGTGATAATCGGGCCAATAGCTCAGATAGCCGTTATCCCAGCCTGGGTTTTGTCGAAAGGGATGCCATTGATGGGAAAGTTATCTTTAGAATCTGGCCGCTTTCAGAAATTGGTACGGTATAAGGATGTCTGAAGAAAAAATAGAATATATACAATGGTATCCCGGGCACATGGCCAAAGCCAATCGGGAAATTAAAGAAAAACTCAAACTGATCAATGTGGTAATCGAAGTAGTTGATGCCAGATTACCGCTTTCCAGCAAAAATCCGGAAATTAATCAGTATACCTGGAATAAGCAGCATATCCTGCTATTGAACAAGTCAGATTTAGCCGATCCGGAAGTCAGTCTGGAATGGATTGAGTGGTTTAAAAAAAATACCGATATTCAAAAAGTGGTGCTGTTTGACGCATTTGACCGACGGATGAAGACTGAGCTGGTCAGAACCATTCAGGATTTGAATGTAAAAGAAAAAGCTCAGGTAAAATGTCTGGTTTGTGGAATCCCCAACGTTGGTAAATCCACAGTAATCAACAGTCTGATCGGTAAGAAAAAAACTCAGATTGGCAATAAGCCAGGAGTCACCAAGGGGCAGCAATGGCTGAGTACCCCGGATCACCTGATGCTTTTGGACACCCCGGGAATCTTATGGCCAAAATTTGAAGATCCCCTGGTCGGTCTCCACTTAGCCTGGTTGGGTTCCATTAAGGATACCATTTATGAAAAAGAGAACATCGCTGCAGATCTGTTAAAATATCTACTAATCTATTATCCGGGAGATTTGGAAACCCTATACAAAATTGAAGTAGAAGGCAAAAATATCCCCGAGGTATTCGATGCCATTGCTAAAAGTCGGGGATTGCTGATTAAAGGTGGCGAATATGATTATGCCCGCACCAGTGTGCTGATTCTCAACGATTTCAAGAATGGCCGAATTGGCCGCATTACCTTGGAGCGACCAGAGTAACGATGGACTTGTGACAGTCCCTGCTGGTAACGATAAAACAACCAATTTTTATTGAGAGTTGGTTGTTTTTTATTTGGGTTAGAATGGATTATTGGGTGGTGTTGTCTATATTTGTTTTACCACTTGTAGTATAATGACGGTAGAATCGTAATAAAGAGGTAATCATGAAAAAAATTGATAATATGACTGTTACACAGATAAAAGAGTATGTTGTGACCAGGCAGAAGGAAGAATATCCTAACCTGATCCCGATGCTGAAAGAAGATCATCGGGCTGCTGTTAAAAAAATTGGGCAAAATTTAGAGAAGAAAACCGCAGCCAGAGACCAGGAAGTTCAACGAATTGAAAAAATGAAATCAATTGAATCCGGTTACTATGATCAGGGTATCTTGAATATCGGTGGCATCGACGAGGTTGGGCGGGGTCCCTTAGCAGGACCAGTGGTGACCTGCGTCATTATTCTGAAACCAGATTCCAGTCGCTTATATGTTAATGACTCAAAAAAAGTTGCGAAAAAAAATCGTGAAACTTTGTGTGAACAACTCCTTGAAGATGCTGTAGATTATGCCATTGGACAGGTTGATTGTGATGTGATTGATAATTTGAATATTCTTAATGCGACCAAAAAGGCCATGACTGATTCGCTGGCGAAGTTGTCTATTAAACCGGATTTGCTCCTGATTGATGCTCTTCATATCGATACAGATATCCCCCAGAAAGCGATTGTCCATGGTGATGCCACCAGCTATGCCATTGCTGCAGCAAGCATTGTTGCCAAAGTCTACCGGGACAATCTGATGCAGATTTATCACGAAGAGTACCCGGAGTACGGTTTTGATCACAATATGGGCTATGGAACGGCTGAACATATAAAAGCCTTAAAAAAATATGGACCGACGCCGATCCACCGTAAAAGTTTTATTCAGAATCTGGGCTTAAAATGAAAACACATAATGTAAAAAAAGGTAAAGCCGGAGAAGCGTTAGCATTAAACTATTTAAAAAATAACGGTTTTCAGATTTATGAAACAAATTATAAAAAGCCATCTGGAGAAATCGATCTCATTGCAAAAGATCATGACACATGGGTATTCATTGAAGTAAAATATCGAAAAAATCTGGATTTTGGATATCCCCGGGAAGCGGTGAACCGGTCAAAACAAAAACGAATTGGTAAAACAGCGCTTTGGTACATAAAAGAAATGCAGCTCGATGATGTCAATATCCGCTTTGATGTTATCGAAATCTATTACGAATCAAACGGGGAGCAGGTGATTAATCATTTAGAAAGTGCTTTTTCGTTTTAAAGAATAAACAGGACTGGTGACAGAAAATTGATCACCAGTCCTGTTGCTTTTTTGAAATACTATTGACCGTCATCTACCGAAATCAGAAAGACTTTTTCAGAATAGGTACCTTTGTTTTCTTTATTCTGAATTTTTAAATAGTCAATATGAAGCGGCTCAAAATCAAAGCTTTCCACAATTGCATCCAGCAATTCGTAGATATCCGAAAGTTCATCTTCAGAGGGTCTTTTCAAAAAAATCTGAGCTTTTTCAAGAAGCTTCTCTTGTAGCGCTTCTCTAACTTCTGATTCACCTAAGATTTTGTACTCACAGGTACGTCCGCTGTCTCGAATGATTTCAGGAATTTTATCCCGAACAATTTTGTTGTACTCAACTTTCATAATCTATCACCTCAAGCCTATTATACCCAATGGTTAGGGTTCATAACAAGAGGCAACGTTATTTATTTAGAAAAAAACCTGACTGATTCCGAATTGATAGTATAATATAATAAAAACAACTGAAAATGGGAAATAAAATTGTAATTATTCGGATCGAGATCCAATCGCAGTCAACCCCTGAGTTTTTTGGGGAATATTGGGTATGTATTTCACAATGGAGTGCAGACTTCTCGAATAAAAAACAAAATTTGCTAAGTAGCAAGAAATTTTTAACTTGTGCTTGCGTTTTGGTTGGAGTAATACTATCATAGTTAGAACAGTTCTATTTTAAGATAGGGTTCAAGCTTAAAGATGCATATTATTTAATGAGATCGGATGGGTGCAGAAATTTCTGAATAAACATCGGAAGGAAGGTTTTGTTATGAGGAAGCTAACAATCTCAGTGTTCATATTGGCAGTGATCGGTGCAATTGTTTTTGCACTTAACTTTATGAGTCCCGCAGAATCGGACTCATCGGAAAAACTTTCTTCGAATCCGAGTCAAATAAAAAAAGTAATCGTACCGAAAGACAAAACAGTTAATGCAAAAGATTACGGAGTAAAGGGTGATGGTTTAACTGATGATACCGTTGCCCTGCAAAATGCAATTGATGAAGCGAGTAATAAAAATGCGCTATTGATCTTACCAGAGTCGGAAAAACCGTATTTAATTACAAAACAATTGATCATTAGCGATAACACCCACATTAGTGGCTATGGAGCTGTACTATTCATGGCCCCGCAAGAAGATACAATCAAGAACATGCTTTGGTCTAATCCAGATGAGACTGTTTCGAATATTTCAATCGAAGGACTAACTTTAAAGTCAGAAAATACGATTAAGGGTGTTGATTATTATGAGAACAGTCGTGTCAGCAATGTTCAGGGGATCTACTTTCAAGGCGTTGAAGCAATGACAATCAATGATGTTTTCATGGATAATGTCTATGTAGGCCTAAAATTAGCCCAAACAGGGAAGTTCAAAAATAAGGATATAACGATAAGTAGACTAGAAATTGATCATTCGGGGATGCCGATACAGATTTCTGGTACGAATGGTTTTAGCATGGTTGACAGTATCCTGAATTCAAGCGACGGCGGAACGAAATGGTTGCATTCCGCATACCTCCGAGGTGACAACAGTAATTTTTATTTTGAAAATGTTGAATTCAATAATGCATCGGGAGGTGGAATAGCAATTGCGGGAAATCCACAATATAATAAACCGCCTGAAAACATGATTTTCAAAGATTGCCGCATCAAAGATAGTGTTGTTGGTGTTCATATCAACAGCGGTGCCAAAAATATAACAATATCAGGCTTAGTGATTGAAGGGTGTAGTTTGGGTTTTAAAATCAACGAAGCATCCGAATTAAGTATTGATAAGGTGAGTATCAGTGGAGCAAAAGCAAATGAGAATGACCATGGCGGCTTTAGTATTGAGAATGTCGAGCAAGCTACAATTTCTAATGTTTCAATTGATGCCAGCGAAATAACAGAATCCCTGTGTTTGTTGATTGGAAATATTGAAAATTTGAGGTTATCTTCATTTGAAGATAACGACGTTAAGGATATTCCTTTATACAGTGTTAACAGCACCGCAATAATAAAGAATTTGATTATTGAATGATTTTTGTGAAGAATGAAAACAAATCAATAATTTTTTAGATAATCACATCTTAGAAATACGATCAAATCATAATGCTAAGGTGACATCAAGTAACGATTTTTTAGGAGGACGACAACAATGGCTGAGAAAATCTATCTGTCATCACCACATATGAGTGATGAAGGATTTGAAATGGAATATATCAAGGAAGCATTTGCCACCAATTGGATTGCACCACTGGGTCCAAACGTCAATGAATTTGAAAAAGAATTTGCAGTAAAAGTTGGCGCTAAATATGCAGCTGCAGTCAATACTGGGACAGCTGCAATTCACTTGGCATTACGGGCAGTTGGTGTTAGCGAAGGAGATATTGTCTTTTGTCCATCGCTCACTTTTTCAGCAACCGTTAACCCGATTATTTATGAAAAGGCAATTCCGGTATTTATTGATAGTGATGAAGAAACCTGGAATATGTGTCCAATTGCATTAGAAGCGGCTTTTTTAAAATATCCTCAGGTAAAAGCGGTGATTGTCGTTCATCTTTACGGTTTGTCGGCAGATATGGATAAAATCATGGCAATCTGTAATCATCATGGCGTTACTGTCATCGAAGATGCTGCGGAGTCCCTGGGTACTTTGTACAAAGGCAGACAAACTGGCACCTTCGGTGAATATGGCGTATTTAGTTTTAATGGAAACAAGATTATCACTACGTCTGGCGGTGGAATGTTGGTTTCTGATAATCAGGAACGAATTGAAAAAGTGCGATTCTGGTCGACTCAATCGAGAGATTCGGCACGGCACTATCAGCATAGCGAATTGGGTTTTAATTATCGCATGAGTAATATATCAGCGGGTATCGGTCGTGGTCAATTAAAAGTACTGGATCAAAGGATTGCCAAAAAAAAATATATCTTTGAATTTTACAAGCAAGAGCTGGAAAAATTACCAGGGATTGAATTTATGCCGATCAATCATTGGAATGAGCCAAATTATTGGTTGAGTTGCATAACCTTAGATGGATCAATAAAACCACTGGAAATAATCGAGGCTCTGGAAGGCGAAAATATTGAATCACGACCGCTTTGGAAACCCATGCATCAGCAGCCTTTTTTTGAATGGTGTGACTTTATTGGGGGAATCGTTTCAGAAAAGCTGTTTAATTCAGGTCTTTGTCTGCCCTCTGATACAAAAATGACAGACTCAGATCAGAAACGAATTTGTCAGATTATTAAAGGGTTGTGACTGTGATGATCTATAAAAGATTTATAAAAAGACCAATGGATTTTTGTTTATCTTTGGCAGCAATCATTGTCCTCTCACCGGTATTTTTTATTTTGGCTTTGTTGATCAGAAAAAAACTGGGCCATCCAGTGCTATTCAAACAACAAAGGCCGGGTTTAAATGAAAAGGTGTTTACACTCTATAAATTTAGAACCATGACTGATCAGCGGGATGAACAAGGCGCACTGTTACCTGATGATCAGCGACTGACCAAATTTGGTAATTTTTTACGATCCACCAGTCTGGATGAATTGCCGGAACTTGTAAATGTGGTTAAAGGTGATATGGCTGTTATTGGCCCGAGACCATTACTGGTACAATATTTACCCCTTTACAATGAAAAACAAAAAAGAAGACACGAGGTAAGGCCAGGGTTATCTGGCTTGGCTCAGGTAAATGGACGAAATGCCATTAGCTGGGAAGAGAAATTCGATCTCGATGTTAAGTATGTTGATGCTGTCAGTTTTGTGGAAGATTGGAAGATTATCTTATTAACGTTAAAAAAGGTCTTTAAACGCGAAGGAATCAATGCAAATGATTCGACAACAATGGAGTTATTTCAGGGAACAAGTGGAGACGATAAAAAAAACTATAAAAAGTGCTAAAAAATACACGGTACTAATCGAAGGAGGCGCTGCGTTGTGAAAAAAAAGCTATTGATCATCGGAGCAAGTGGGCACGGAAAAGTTGTCGTTGATATTGCAATGAAAATGAATAAATGGAAAAACATCGCTTTTCTTGATGATGATCCATCAATTACCGAGTGTATGGGATTCAGTGTTGTCGGAAATACAGGGGATGCCTTTAAATTTGCAGATAAAGCAGATGTTTTTGTTGCTGTTGGAAACAATAAAATTAGAGAAGCGGTTCAAAATAAGCTTGAGTCAGCTGGAATAGAGCCACCACTCTTAATTCATCCGTCAGCGATTGTTGGGTCATCGGTGGAAGTAGGAATTGGAACCGTGATTATGGCTGGGGTTGTAGTCAACAGTGCCACGCGAATCGGCAAAGGCTGTATTATCAATACAGCAGCAACAGTAGACCACGATAATCGTATTGCCGATTTTGTTCATGTTTCGCCCGGGGCACATCTGGCCGGGATGGTGGTGATTGGTCAAAAAACCTGGATTGGGATTGGCAGTACCATCAGTAATAATCTAACCATTACTGGTGACTGTAAAATTGGTGCCGGTGCGGTTGTAGTAAAAGACATAACTGAATCGGGAACCTATGTGGGCGTTCCGGCAAGGAGTATCCGTTGATGAAAAAAACTGTCTGGATTTGGAACCACTATGCTACCAATATGTATAAGGATCGTGCTGGTCGACATTACTCGTTTGCTCATTATCTGCTAAAACAGGGTTATAACCCCATCATTTTCTGTGCTTCAACCGATCACTTTTCGAATGAAAACATTGAAGTTATGAATAAAAGATATCGAGTGGACACAATTGATGGAATTACCTTTGTGATTATAAAAACCCCTGATTACGCTGGAAATGCAAAAAAAAGACTGGTCAACATGCTGACCTTTTATAAAAACCTGTTCCCGGTTGCTAAAGAATATGCACGCATAAATGGAAAACCGGATCTCATTCTGGCATCAAGTGTACATCCTCTCACTCTGATTGCAGGTATTCAGATAGCAAAAAAGTTTAAGATCTCATGTATTTGTGAAGTCCGGGATCTCTGGCCAGAAAGTATTGTCGCTTATAGTGGTTTAAAACGAACCAGCTTGGTTGCAAAAATTCTTTATCGCGGTGAAAAGTGGATTTATAAACGGGCTAACAAACTTATCTTTACCATGGAAGGTGGGTCCGATTACATCATTGAACGCGGTTGGAACAAAGAGCAAGGTGGTACGATTGATCTAAAAAAAGTTTATCATATAAATAATGGTGTTGATCTCGATGTCTTCAAGGAAAACCAAACGGTTTATAAATTTGAAGATCTGGATTTAGACAATGAGAAAACCTTTAAGGTAATTTATACCGGATCAATTCGACTTGTAAATAACGTTAAATCCATTGTTGAAGCAGCCCAAGTTGTCAAAAAAGAATCGCCCAATGCGATCATTTTCCTTATTTATGGCGATGGCAGTGATCGAAAAAACCTGGAAGACTTCTGTAAAGAGAATAATATTAATAATGTGGTGTTCAAAGGCTATGTCAATAAAAATAGGATTCCATATGTTCTGAGCAAGTCAAATCTCAATATCATTCACTTTGAGGACAATCAGATAAAAAAATACGGGGCCAGTCTCAATAAACTATTTGAGTACTTTGCCAGCGGTAAACCGACGGTTTCTGATTGTGAATTTGGTTATGACCTTATAAAAAGATACAATTGCGGAATGGTGGTTGATCAGGCTGACCCAGAACAATTGGCCCAAGCCATTATCGAGTTCAGCAATATGCCAAAAAAGCAATATGAAGAATACTGTAAAAATGCCCTAGCGGCTGCGTATGATTATGATTATCAACGACTAACAGAAAAACTTATTGAATTAATTTAAAGGGAGTTATAAAAATGACGATCAAAGACAAATTAATTTCTAAAACAGCGATATTAGGTGTGGTCGGTCTTGGTTATGTAGGGCTTCCTCTGGCAGTGGAGAAAGCGAAAGCTGGTTTTAAAACGATTGGCTTTGATGTGCAAAAAGAAAAAGTCGACATGGTAAATTCTGGCATCAACTATATTGGGGATGTGGTCAATGAAGATCTGGAGACAATTGTCAAGTCAGGTCTGCTTTCGGCGACGACGGATTTTTCCAAGGTTGCCGCCGCTGATTGTGTCTGTATTTGCGTGCCAACCCCCCTCGATGAGCATCAACAGCCGGATATCAGTTATGTCAAGTCTTCAGCAGAAAGCATTGTTCCATACATGCACAAAGAAATGTTGATTGTCCTTGAATCGACTACCTATCCCGGAACGACCGAAGAACTGCTTAAACCAATTTTTGAGTCATCGGGATTAAAATGCGGTGAAGATTTTTTTCTGGCCTTTTCACCTGAACGGGTTGATCCCGGAAATTTGATTTACAAAACGAAAAACACCCCTAAGGTGACCGGTGGTATCACCCCGCAGTGTACCGAAGTGGCAGCGGCGATGTATGAGAGCATTTTACAAGCCCCCATTTATCGGGTTTCTTCACCGGCCGTAGCCGAAATGGAAAAGATTCTTGAAAATACTTATCGCAATATTAATATTGGGCTGGTGAATGAGCTGGCGATGTTGTGTCATAAAATGGGAATCAGCATTTGGGAGGTTATTGATGCTGCCAAATCAAAACCCTATGGCTTTCAGGCTTTTTATCCGGGACCAGGAGTCGGCGGCCATTGTATTCCGCTGGATCCTTACTATCTGTCCTGGAAAGCCCGAGAATATGGATTTCACACATCAATGATTGAATCCTCAATGATGGTAAACGACCGGATGCCTGAGTATTGCGCTGAACGGGCCAGTAAAATCTTAAATCACCACAACAAAACCCTAAAAGATTCAAAAATTCTTTTTCTAGGGGTCGCTTACAAGCAGGACATTGGCGATTATCGAGAAAGTCCTGCCATAAAATTAATGGACGAAATCGAGAAAGAAGGTGCAAAAGTCGTTTACCATGATTCATTTGTACCAGAATTTCAGGAACATGGAAAAACACGAACCGGTGAGGTGGAACTAACCTGCGAACTCATTGAGTCAGCCGACCTGGTCATCGTCACAACCGCTCACACGAATGTTGATTACAGTACCATTCAAAGACATGCGAAACTTATTTTTGATACAAAAAATGCCATGAAAAACATTAAAAATAGAGAAAATATTGAACTGCTTTAAGGAGGTGTCACCTTGGGTCTTAAATATGCATTAATCGGATGCGGAAAAATTTCGGCCAATCATATTGCTGCCGCCCGGGCCAATGATCTTGATATTGTTGCACTGTGTGATGTTTATCCGGAAAGTATGAATGCACTGATCAACAAATTTGACTTACCGGAAACAATCCATCAATATACCGATCATCAAGCGTTAATTCAACATGAAGAGCTGGATCTGGCAGCGATCTGTACAGAGAATGGGAAGCATGGGTCGATCGCACTGGATTTTATTGAGGCCGGTTGCAATTTAATCATCGAAAAACCAATTGCCCTATCGCTTGAAGAAGCAGATGAAATTATTCGGCGATCCAAAGAAAAAAACGTCAAAGTTAGTGCCTGTCATCAGAATCGTTTTAATCAGTCGGTCATTGAAATTAGAAAAGCCCTGGACCTAAAACGTTTTGGGAAACTATTTTATGGAACCGCCCATATCCGCTGGAATCGAGGGTGTGAATACTATGTAGGTTCGAAATGGCGGGGAACCTGGGAACACGATGGCGGCGCCCTGATGAATCAATGCATTCACAACATTGATCTGCTGAGATGGATGTTGGGCGATGATATTATTGAAGTGGTGGGGATGACAGACAATCTTAATCACCCCTATATTGAAGCGGAAGATTTTGGGATCGCTCTGATCCGTTTTGCTAATGGCAGCTATGGCATTGTTGAAGGAACGACAACCATTTACCCCAAAAATCTGGAAGAAACACTCTACCTGTTTGGTGAAAAGGGGACGGTCAAAGCTACTGGTCAGTCGGTTAACATTATTGAAGAATGGCAATTTTCTGATGCCCTGGATGACTCCGGGGAAATTAAAGAACGGTTTAGCAAAAATCCGCCCAATGTCGCTGGTTACGGACATACACCCTATTATACCGATGTTATTGATGCGATAAAAAATGACCGGGAACCATCTATTACGGCGGAAGACGGTCGCAGAGCAGTGGAGCTTATTCTGGCAATCTACAAATCGGCCGCAGAAGGACAACGGATCCGATTGCCATTGGAAAAATGCAGTACGTCAGATTTTAAAGGGAGATTTGAAAAATGAGCTATTTCGTCCATGAAAGCAGTTATATCGATGAAGACGTTAAAATTGGAGCAGGTACAAAGGTTTGGCATTTTTGTCATATACAAGAGGGGGCTGAGATTGGCGAAAACTGTTCACTGGGTCAAAACGTCAATATTGGCAGTCGTGTAATAATCGGGAAAGGGGTAAAAATTCAAAACAACGTTTCGGTATATGAAGGGGTCGAGCTGGAAGATTATGCTTTTTGTGGGCCGTCAATGGTGTTTACCAACGACTTGACCCCACGCAGTAAATACCCCAAAGGCCCGGGTGGCTTTAAAAAGACCCTGGTGAGATACGGGGCATCAATCGGCGCCAATGCAACCATCGTTTGTGGTAACACCATCGGCCGCTGGGCAATGATTGCTTCTGGGGCCGTGGTAACCAAAGACGTCAATGACTATGCACTGATGGCCGGGGTACCGGCAAAACAAATCGGCTGGGTTTGCGAATGTGGAACACCATTAAAAGAAGGCCTTTCCTGTGAAGCTTGTGGCAGAGCATATCGTCTTTTGAATGATCAATTAATTGAAAAGTAAAAATCATGCGAATGGAGAGTGATTTTGATGGAGTTCAGAGATTTAAAAACCCAGTATCAAAAATATAAAGACGAAATTGATGGTGCCATTCAAAAAGTTCTGTTAAAGGCTGACTTTATAAACGGATCAGAAATTCAAATTCTAGAAGAACGGCTGGCAAAATATGTTGGCGTCAAACATGCTATTTCCTGTGCCAATGGCACTGAAGCCATGACATTGGTGTTAATGGTCTGGGGAATTAAAGCCGATGATGCCGTATTTGTACCGGACTTTACCTTCTTTTCAACGGGTGAAGTCGTGTCTTTAAGTGGTGCAACCCCGATATTTGTTGACGTCGATCCTCATACTTTTAATATCGACACGGAAAAATTAGAAAACGCTATTCAACGGGTCATAAAAAAAGGTGAACTCAATCCAAAAGCAATTATTCCGGTGGATCTATTTGGTTTGCCGGCAGACCATCATGAAATCGGTCGGATTGCCGAAAAATACCATCTGCTAATTTTGGAAGATGCCGCCCAGGGATTTGGCGGTAGTATTAACGGTCAGAAGGCCGGTAGTTTTGGTCATGCTGCCACAACATCATTTTTCCCGGCCAAGCCACTCGGTTGTTATGGTGATGGTGGTGCGATTTTTACAAATGATGATCACTTAGCCAGTCTGCTCAATTCATTAAAAGTTCATGGTAAAGGAAAAAATAAATATGATAACGTAAGGATTGGTCTTAATTCCCGGTTGGACACAATCCAGGCAGCGATTTTAAATGTCAAACTGACCGCATTTATTGAGCATGAACTTGAGGATGTCAATAAAATCGATTGTCTGTATAACCAAAAATTGGCTGGAGCTGTTGAGATTCCGATGATACCGGCGGGTTATTATTCCAGCTTTGCCCAATACACCATTAAACTTAAGAACAAATCCGAACGAGACGCACTAAAAATCAGATTAAGCGAGCATAAGATACCAAGTATGATTTATTATTCAAAACCAATGCACCGACAGGAAGCTTTTAACGATCAGGAATTTGATGATGCTGATTATATGGTTACTAATAAGTTATGCGAGACAGTATTATCGCTGCCAATGCATCCTTATTTGACAGAGAAAGAAATCGATGAAATATGCAATGTGATTATCGATGTTTAGAGGATCGCTATGATGAATGTTTTACATGTGAATTCCTATTACGCTCAAGGAACTTTTTATAAACATTTGTATGATCAACAGATAGAAACAGGAATGGCTATCGATGTATTTGTACCGACGCCAATTGCGGTCAATCGTGATCTGGGAAACTATACAACCATCAGTATTAATCATAATAATTATGATCGTTATTTATTTCATCTGAAACACACAAAAATTTATCGGGATATAAAGAGAACATACCGTCTTGAGGATTATACAGTCGTTCATGCCCATTCATTATTTTCCAACGGATACATTGCGATGCGAATAAAAAAGGACTTTGGTGTTCCCTATATCGTTGCAGTGCGGGACACCGATGCCAATGTCTTTTTTAAACGGATGGTCTGGCTTAGAAAACTTGGGATTAGTATTTTAAAAGAGGCCTCACAGGTAATCTTTCTGTCAACAACCTATCGCGATGCGGTAATAAAAAAATATCTGCCAGAACACCTGCAAGATGAGATTCTCGCCAAATGTGCAGTTATTCCCAATGGCATTGATCAATTCTGGCTGGATCATTTGGGGACTCCTAAACTAAGTCGAGACAATAACACGCTAAATCTTTTATTTGTGGGAATGATCAACAAAAGAAAGAATATTCCCGCAACCATCAAGGCAATCAGGCACTTGATCCGCCAGGGATATGAGGTGACCTTTACGGTTGTTGGCACAGTCAATGATACGTCAATTTTTGAGCAAATAAAAAAAGAAGCCTTTATCCGATATCTTCCACACTGCTCAAAAGAAAAGTTGATTGAGATTTACCGAAACAGTGACATTTTTGTGATGCCGTCGATCACTGAGACCTTTGGTCTGGTTTATCCCGAGGCAATGAGTCAGGGACTTCCTGTGATTTACACTAAAGGGCAGGGCTTTGATGGTCAATTTTCCGATGGGGAAGTTGGCTTTGCGGTAAATTGTTTTGATGTAGAAGATATTGCCAATAAGATCATCAAAATCAAAAATAACTACAATAATTTGTCGCAAAATGCAATAACCGATGCCCGAAAATTTTGCTGGACTGATATTTGTGAGGAATACAAAAATATATATGAGGCGATCGGGCAAAAGTAAGAGTGAAGAAGGGGGGAGGCCATCATGCAAAAAAAACACATCTGCTTTGTTGTACCGAACTATCCGACACAGAATGATCCGGTTTATACCTTTGTCAGAGAGCTGGTCTGCTCAATTGCCGAGCAGGGATACCCATGTTCAGTCATTGCGCCTCAAAGTGTCACAAAAAAGCTGTTAAAGAATAAATCATCCCGGCCTCAATTCTGGCAGGATTTTGTGAATGAAGAGGTATGGGTGGATGTTTATCAGCCCAAGGTTCTGTCGTTCTCAAATCTTAAAATTTTTGGAATGAACCTTTCGGCATACGTGTCACAAAAAGCAGTGATTCGTGTTTTTAGAAAAATAAGACCGCGGCCGGACATTATTTATGCTCATTTTTGGCATTCTGGGGTAACCGCTGGTTTAATCAGTAAAATGTATAAAATTCCCTTTTTCGTTGCAACCGGTGAAAGTAAGATTTGGGTGGAAAGCCTTTTTCCCCGTAAAACGATTCAAAAAGCTCTGGCTGATATAAGCGGTGTGATCTGCGTTTCAACCAAAAATTTGGATGAAAGTATTGAGCTTAAGCTTGCACCACGCAACAAGATGATTGTGATTCCAAACGCCGTTGATCCGAAAAAATTCTACAAAATGGACAAACGTGAAATCAGAAGCAAACTGGGATTTGGTCAGGATGATTTTATTGTTTCATTCATGGGGTCATTCGATCAACGAAAAGGTGTTTTGCGTTTGGCGGAGGCAGTGAAACAAGTGGAGCAGACGAAAGTCATTTTTATTGGTTCAGGCAATCTCAGACCAACCGGTGAAGAAATTGTGTTTCTCGGAAAACTCCCGCATAATCAGATCTGTGAATATTTAAACTGTTCCGATGTGTTTGTTTTGCCAACTTTGGCAGAAGGATGCAGCAATGCGATTCTTGAAGCGATGGCCTGTGGATTACCGATTATCTCTTCGGATCTCAGTTTTAATGATGATATACTAACCGATCGCTGGGCCATCCGGGTGGATAGTATGGATGTCACCGCTATTGCCAAAGCAATTAGATCTTTAAAAAACGATGATATTTGGTGTAAGAAAATGGCGGCAAACGCCTTGGAGCAGTCACAAGAATACCATATCGATATTCGGGCTAAAAAAATAGTGCGGTTTATTAACAATTCGATTAATGACGAAAAAGAGGTTCAAAATGATAACCAGGAAATCAACTAATTCCATTGCGATATTAGGTTTGGCGCTGCTACTTATTATTCTTGGTCTTTCAAACACTGTATTTTTGATTATTGGAATTATGATTGCCAGTAGCTATATCTTTCTTAGTGGAGCAGAAGGAATTTATGGTCTGTATTTTATGTTGCCATTTTCTCCCATCATGAAGTTTGCACCAGGGGGAAATACTTTTTTTAATGTCCTTATTGCAGTGTACATCCTCAGAATGATTTTTTTAAATCCGAAAACGAAGATTTCACTCTATCAAATCCTATCAATTCTTGCACTTATTATTTTTTCCTTACTTAATACAATGGATTCAAGTTTAATAAAACTGGTGGAGCTGGTTATTTATTTCGTATTGGCTTTTTTAGTAATGAACAATAAGGATGATATCGAGGTGCGAAAATTACTTATGTATTTTATTGCGGGTATCATCATAGCGTCAATCTTAGGGTCTTTTAGCGATTTAATTCCTGGCCTAAGCGGTTTTATGCAAGAAACCCGGATTAAACTCGAAGATGGCGATGTATTTGGAAGATTTTCTGGAATCCAGACAAATCCCAACTTCTATACCATGGACATAACAATTGCGATTGCGGCGCTGTTATACATGATTGGCATGAAAAAACATCGTTGGTACGATTATGTTCTAGTGATAATTTTACTCGGATTTGGGATATTATCGTTGAGTTTATCTTTTATGTTGGCGGTGGGTGTGATATTTATACTCTATTTAGCTTTTAAGATCGTTCAGTTGACCAAATTATCCTTTGACGTCAATGTTGTTTTAAGAGGCATCTTTTTTATCGCATTGACATTATTAATTATTTCAGAAATTAGCAGTTTACCTTATATGAATATTTATTTTCAACGATTGGGCGTTGGTAGTTTTCTTGATCAGAGTCTATCGGATCTTACTACGGGTCGTTCAGACATCTGGTCGGATTATTTAAGCCTGTATCTCAGTGATTGGCGGATTTTCCTTGTTGGCGTCGGTTACTCGGTGGAGGCTTATCATTTAAGGCAGGCACATAATTACTTTCTTGAACTCTTAGTCCATTTAGGGATCATCGGAACAATTTTATATTTCAATGTCTTAAACTCAATTTTTAAGCCTTTTTCGATGAAAGTCAAAGGCCGAATGCTCTGTCTTTTACCGTTGGTGGCATTAATTTTTCGGGGATTTGGGATAAATTTATTTTTCAGAGAAAATTTCATCTTTTATTTAATAATCTGCGCATTGATCATGGCTGACGATGACCGCATAGATGATTTGAAAACGCCTCGAAAGGAAGTTTCAGATGAAAAATAAAACAATATTTCTGGAATTTAACGGGATTCCAGGTTCGGGGAAAACGACGTTGTCAAATCGAGTGATTACGGATATGAAAAGCAAGAATTATCTGATTGAATCCTATCATCAGGTTATTAAGAAACCAACCAGAAAAAACTCAAAACATCTGTTGTTATACCTTTTTAGGATAAAGCCAGGCAGTGTTAAAATAGGCTATCTGGCAACGATGTATTTGATTACAAACAAGAAACTTAACCATGAAAACTGGTTAAGGGTGATTTCTTTAGTGGTTCTTTTTGATTTTTATCAAAAAAAAGGCCAGGATTGTGGTGATGAAGTTATTTTGGTTGATCAGGGAATTGTTCAACAAATTATTTCGATGCTTTACGAGTCAGAATTGATTGCTGATAAATATGTTAAAAAACTAATCTGTTTTGCAAAAAAAAAGAATGTGGGATTATACATTGTCAACGTTGATCTTGATATTAATATTTCGTTTGAGCGTCTTGTTAAACGAAAAGGGAATATGTCACGGATACAGAAGTTAAACGAGGCGGATGCCATCCATACACTAACGATTCAGCAAAATAATTTTAATAAAATCAGAAAAATTATCAAAGAACTGGAGCTGGAGAGCCTTGATGTAAATACCAAAGCGTGTATTGATGAAACTGTGCAGGTGATCGTAAATTATATAATGAGAATTAAAGATCACTAGATTTATAACAGATCCAGATTGTTCAGGATAAGTGATAGAAATACAGCTGAATCGCTTAAAAGGGAGCTTATTATGAAGAATAAAACAATGGTCAGTGTGAATTGTATCACCTATAATCACGAGAATTATATCGCTGAAGCATTAAATAGTTTTATTATGCAAAAAACCAGCTTTAACTATGAAATATTGATCCATGACGATGCATCTACGGATAGAACTGCAGAAATCATTCGTGATTATGAACAAAAATATCCAGATTTAATTAAGCCGATCTACCAAAAGGAGAATCTGTATTCAAAAGACGTTGATATTGACGATCTGAATACCGAAAGAGCAACAGGAAAGTATATTGCAGTGTGTGAAGGTGATGATTATTGGCTTGATCCGCTTAAACTTCAAAAACAAGTTGATTATATGGAGGGTCATCCGGAGTGTACGCTTTGTGTTCATGCCGCTTACATTGTCAACGTGATCGGCAGGAAAATAAAACCGGTGAGACCGAGTGTTGGGAACAAAATATTCACCATTGAAGAAGTCATTGAAGGTGGGGGCGGATTATTTGCAACAAATACGATGATGTATCCTCGCTACTTAGATCCAAACAAACCAGATTTTTATAAAAAGGCACCGGTAACGGATTATCCCTTAGCTATTTATCTTGCCTTAAACGGACAAGTATATTATATCGATGAATACATGGCGGCATACCGTAAAGGTGTGAGTGGTTCCTGGACCAATACAGAACAGTCAAGTCTGGAAAAAATAATTAAACACGTCGATAATACTGAAAAAATGTTGGCACATCTCAATCAATACACAAATTATCAGTATGATGAGGCGATCACGAACAAAAATAATATCAATCAATTTAAAATTATGATTGCTCAGGAACGGTTTGAAGCATTGAAGGAAGACCGATTCAAAGCAATATTTAAAAAGCTGGGAAAAAAAGAAAAAACTAAAATATTGATTAAACAATACTTTCCGCAGTCAGTCAGAACCTATAAAAAGCTGCGTAAAAAGTATCGCTTGATGAAGTAAACGGAGTCGAAATAGGTAGGATTAACCGGTTGCAAATACCTGAGCATGGAAATGGAGGAGCGATTGTGACACTAAAAAAATTCAAATCGGGGTTGTTGAGGTTCGATGACTTGATTTTTAAGGGAAAGCTTAAAGCCTTCTATATACATCGCATTAAATATCGGGGGAAAGCCTATGAGCTAACGGAAGATTTATATTTCCCTCCTCACACAGCATCAAACAAAAGTATTCGGATGGGTCCTGAGGGAGAATTATTGGCTGTTGGGGGTGACTGGAAACCGGAACGCATTATTCTCGCCTATAAAAATGGCATCTATCCCGTTGCATTTAAGAATCAGCCCATTCTTTGGTGGACATCAGAACGACATTGTGTCATGTATCCTAAAGATGTACATATTCCCAAAAATATGCGGGCGCTAATTCGCCAGAATAAGTACAAACTGACCGTTGATCAAGCTTTTTATGAGGTCGTCAGTGCTTGCTCGGAAACAAGAAAAGACTACACCTGGTTAACGCATGAACAGGTCAAAGCTTTTCATCAACTGCATAACTTGGGATTTGCCCATTCAGTCGAAGTCTGGCAAGGCGAAGAACTGGTAGGGGGATTATTTGGGGTTTCATTCGGAACATATTTTCATGGTGAATCGATGTTTGCACGGGTGAGTCATACCTCAAAATTAGCATACATTGGATTATCGGTTCGACTTGCAGAAATGAATTTTACGATTATGGATTGTGGAATTTGGCCAACGGATCATATGAAAAGTTTGGGTGCTGTTGTTATTTCACGAGATGAGTTTCTTGAGATTCTGGATAGAAGTAAGGATGCTCCTGAAGTGATTGCTGATTGGGGTGCATTGTTCGAAAATTGGGATTTAAAACAAGCAGTACAAAATCATCTGGATGGTTTGAAAACGAAGAGCGAAGGAGCCTTGATATGAAAGACCAAATCAACGTTACACGGTCATCGATGCCAGAATTTGAAGAGTACATGGCAGAAATAAAAGAGCTATGGGACACCCATTGGTTAACCAACATGGGTGTAAAGCACAAGAAATTCGCAAAATGCTTAAGAAATTATTTGAATGTGGAAATGGTAACCCTCTTAGCAAATGGTCACCTTGCCCTTGAATGTGCGATTGCTGCCTTTGATCTTCAGGGAGAGGTGATTACGACACCATTTACCTTTGCCTCAACCACCCACGCAATTGTCAGAAATGGTCTGGATCCAGTATTTTGTGATATCAATGAGGACGATTATACTATTGATGTAGAAAAAATTGAAAGCTTGATAACCGAAAAAACTTGTGCAATTGTTCCAGTTCACCTGTACGGAAACGTATGTGATGTGGAAACGATTGAAAAGATTGCAAAAAAATACAAACTGAGGGTGATTTATGATGCAGCGCATGCTTTTGGAGTAACGGTTAACAATATCGGCATCGGTAACTTTGGTGACGCGTCAACTTTCAGTTTTCATGCGACAAAGGTCTTTAATACCATCGAAGGTG
Organism: Acetobacterium sp. MES1; assembly: GCF_002237635.1. NCBI lineage: Bacteria > Bacillati > Bacillota > Clostridia > Eubacteriales > Eubacteriaceae > Acetobacterium > Acetobacterium sp. MES1. The sequence goes on along the minus strand of NZ_MJUY01000036.1, from coordinate 98,446 downwards.
GTGCAGTAACCTATAATAATGAGCAACTGAAAAAAACACTCTATTTTCTCAAAAACTTTGGGATTACTGGCCCGGAGTCAGTGGAGTTTGTCGGTGGTAACGCAAAGATGAATGAGTTTCAGGCAGCGATGGGAATTTGTAATCTCCGCCATATCGATGCAGAAATTGCCAGACGTCAGATTGTGTTTAATCGTTATTGTGAAAACTTGGACGGAATCAATGGGATAAAACTTTTGCAACCGCAACCAGCGGTTAAAAGTAATTATGCTTACTTTCCAGTTATTTTTTGTGGGAAAGCGAATTTAAGAAATGATGTCTTTGACGAACTGGAGAGAAATCAAATTATTCCGAGAAAGTACTTCTATCCGTTAACAACGGACTACAAATGCTATGCCAATCGTTTTGATTCAAACGAAACACCGGTGGCGAAGAATATTGCCGAACGGGTTATAACTTTGCCGCTGTATCCTGATTTGATGCTTGACGAGGTCGATCGGATTTGTAAAATTATATTAAATTGCTCTAGGAATTTATGTTGAGGGATCAAAAGAATGAGGCAAATCGTCTTACAAAGCCGTTTAAGATAGTGTGGGGAAGGGAACTGACAATGATTGATGTAAAAAAACAACTATTGGAGGATTTAAATCAGCTTAAGCTAGATAATTCAGTCCTTCAACCGAACACCACATATGACAATAGAAAATATCAACAACCTGAAATGATAATCATTGGTTTGGAGAAAGATTGTACTATTTATAAAAGAACGTTCATAAAGTACCAATTTATTCAACTAAAAAAACGATCAATCTCGAAAAAATTTGAATCGTGGATAGGGTATGATGATTTTAACGGCGACTTAATTCAGGTTCACTTATGTTTGTGCGGGAGGAAAGCAGATCAGTGCGATGCAATGGAGAATTTTATGAACAACCGTGCAAAAAAAGTATCCTCTAAAAACAGATTTTCGTTCAGATGTCCTTCAATAGCAGTGATTGGTTCTGATGGGTCAGGCAAAAGCACCGTTACCACTGATTTGGAGAAGTGGTTTTCAAAAAAACTTGACTGCCGTCGGTATTATCTGGGAAGCGGTGATCATTATAACCCCATATACAAACAAGGTCTTAGAACAATAGTCAGATGGTTTGGACGTTCACGATCATCGAATGAACAGCAGGCAGTTAATACAGGAAAAAGCCAATTGAAAAAAACGCCAGATCGCGTTTTAAAAAAGGGACTTAAGAAAGGGTATTGTCATCTCAATGCCTTTTATTTGTATCGCATTTCGGTTCACTCATTAAAGCAGTTAAAAAAGTCAAATGACTTTTCTAAGAACGGCGGAATTTCCCTGTTCGACAGATTTCCGCAAAATCAGTTTATGGGAATCAATGATGGTCCGAAAATCAGAAAAGCATATGGAACCATCAATAGCCCGATCATCAACTGTTTAATGCAAATGGAGGAAAAGAACATTGGTCGATGCGTTAAAATGAGCCCGGGTTTAGTCATTAAGTTGATTGTATCACCTGAAATAGCAGTTACGAGAAAGCCAGACCATAGTATCCTGGAATTAGAAAGAAAAGCAGACATTATTCATACACTGAGTTTTAGAGATGCTGTAATTCATAACGTTGATGCCAGTCAGCAGTACGATATAGAATTAAAAGCGATAAAGAAATTGATATGGAACTATCTATTTCAATGTTCGAAAACGAATGGATAAAATTTGGGCTGATATTCTGACTCGAGATGAATCTGAGATAAGGGCGGTTAAGACTGATGAAAGTATCAAATAAAGATAAGGCATTTTTAGGTGTTTACTGGATGACAATTATGGGGTTAGCCAGTGTTGTGATCAAGTTGTTAATCACGATGAGTTTGTCCAGATTATTGCTACCCCAAGAGTTTGGTCAGGTTGCAACGATTCAGATCATCATCAGCTTTGCTGAAATATTCTGGATGATGGGTGTGGGAAGTGCCATTGTTCAAAAAAAGCAATTGTCAGACGACTACATTGCAACCGGAAATACCTTAAATTTAATACTGGGGCTCATTATTTATTTGACCATCTTTATTTTTGCATCCGCAATTGCCAGCCTGGTTGGATCAAATGATATCACGATGTTGCGGGTTCTTTCGATCGTATTCGTAATTCATAGTATCTCAGGCGTTTCTGAAGCATTACTTCAAAAAGAAATGCGCTTTAAAACCATCAGCATTATAAATACGGTGGCGGCGATTATCAATGGAGCCGTGGCAATTATGCTAGCCCTTAGTGGTTTTGGTGCGTGGTCGCTCGTATTTGCTCAAATTATCAGTGTTCTGTTTCAAACCGTCATGTCGATTATCAAAAAGCCGATTAAATTTAGGTTGATAATTGAAAAAGAATCAGCAAAAGAACTAATTAATTTTGGTACCGGATATGCACTCTCGAAGCTATTTAATAATATTGCCAATCAGGGAGATTATTTTGTTGTGAGTCAAACACTTGGAAGTGCAGCTTTAGGATTCTACAATCGAGCCTATCAATTGTTATTGGTACCCACAAACTTGATTGCCACAGTGATGGAGCGGGTCTTGTTTCCTTTATTGGCCATGTATCAGGATGAACATGAAAAAATCCGCTATGTCGTCATGAATTTAACAGCGCTGATCGCAATTTTGGCTTTTCCAATTACGATTGTGTCGCTGACACTGGGGGCAGACTTAGTTCAAGTGGTCTTGGGTCCGAAATGGGAAGAAACCATCCTTCCCTTCAAAATATTAATTGTCAGCTTATTTTTTAGAATGGCATATAAAATTGGTGATGCGCTGGTACGTTCGTTGGGAGCGGTCTATAAACGACTATGGGTACAAATTGCATACGCAACACTGGTCATTGGGGGGGCATATATTGGTAAAGAATGGGGGATCGTCGGAGTTGCAGTGACAACAACAATTGCGATCATTATCAACTATTTTATCATGACGTTTCTGATTGGACATTTAGTTGAACTTAAAATGCGAGAGTTATTGGGGTATTTAACGCCAATTATTCTTGTCAGTATTGTCATTGGGGGCGTCAGTTATCTGATTAGCACTCCCATAGCAACCTTACCATATGCGCTGATCAGACTGATTGTCATGACGTTTGCAGTGGGTTTTTTGTATCTTTTGGCTTTTAAATTTGTTATTATTAAATATATGCCCGAAGATTTCAGGGGGTTTATTGAAATTGTAAAAGATCAGACGACGAGAAAACTTGTACCGAAGAAAAAAAACATCAAATAATTTAACCTGGAAGAAGGATTATGGACGATAAGCAAATTAAATCTAAGGTGATTTCATCTTTGTTTTGGAAATTTATGGAGCGACTGGGAACGCAGGGAATACAGTTCGTTGTCCAAATTGTATTGGCGCGTCTCATATTGCCAGAAGAGTATGGGACAATTGCATTGATTACAATATTCATCTCGTTTGCCAATGTCTTTGTTCAGTATGGGTTTAATACCGCACTTATTCAGAAGCAGGATGCAAATGAAACTGATTTTTCATCTGTGTTTTTTTTAAGTTTAGTGGTTGCGGGGCTATGTTATGCAATCCTGTTCATTTCGGCGCCGCTGATTGCCGATTTTTTTGAGAATCCAATGCTTATACCACTGCTGCGAGTCTTGTCGACCACCTTGTTTCTAGGTGGTTTAAATTCGATTCAAAATGCTGTTGTTGCCAGAAATTTGGAATTTAAAAAATTGTTTTACAGTAGTTTAGGAGCTGTTGTTGGGTCAGGAACTATCGGCATCGTGATGGCTTACAATGGGTTTGGTGCCTGGGCATTGGTAGCCCAGCAACTTACGAATCAATTGATGGTGGCGGGGATTCTTTGGTTTACAGTAAAATGGCGACCGGGGTTTTTATTTTCTCTGGAAAGCTTGAAAGGCCTTTTTTCATTTGGATGGAAATTATTAGTTTCCGCACTTATTAATATGCTTTATAATAATGTTCAAAGCTTGTTCATCGCAAAAATCTATAATCCGGCGATGCTGGGTTATTTTAATCGGGGTCAGCAATTTCCATCATTGATTGTCTCAAATATAAATGGATCAATCCAATCGGTCATGTTTCCTGCCCTGGCCCTTAAACAGGATAATCGACAGCGAGTCAAGGAAATGGTCAGAAGAGCGATTGTGACCAGTGCCTTTTTTATCTTTCCGATGATGGTTGGATTGGCAGTGATTGCCGAACCACTGGTCACAATTCTCTTGACTGATAAATGGTTACCCTGTGTCCCATTCTTGCAGATTTCCTGTGCAGCATTTGCTTTGTTACCAATTCACACTGCTAATCTCCAGGCAATCAATGCCTTGGGCCGAAGTGATATATTTTTAAAACTGGAGATTATTAAAAATGTTGTCAGCTTAACGATTTTAGGAGTCTCACTCGCATATGGTATCTATGCGATTGCTGCCGGGATGTTTTTTAGCAGCGTTGCCTCATCGTTTATCAATGCCTATCCCAATAAGAAGCTATTGGATTACAGTTATGTACAACAATTGAAGGATGTTATGCCATCGCTGTTATTATCTTTGGCAATGGGTGGGATTATCTATTGTTTTTTATGGCTTAATATGAGTCCTTTAATAACCCTGACACTACAGGTAGGTGTCGGAATCTGTATTTATTTTGGAATAGCAAAATTACTTAAATTTGAATGTCTGATATATCTAATGGTCACCGCAAAGGAGATGTTGGACAATCGAAGGAAGCGTGAATAAGATGATCATTGGAATAATGCAACCCTATTTTTTTCCCTACCTGGGATATTTTAGTTTGTTAAAGCAGGTTGATCGGTTTATTTTGTTTGATACGGTTCAGTTTATTCGGCATGGGTGGATTGAAAGAAACCGAATTTTAAAACCGTGCGAAGGAGTCCAATATATTTGCGTACCGCTGGTAAAAGCTTCACACCTTGCAAAAATAAAAGATGTGTCAATCAGAAATAACGAAGACTGGCGAAATCATATCCTTTGCCAATTGAATCACTATAAAAAAAAAGCCCCCTTCTACAAGGAGACCATGGCGGTGGTCGAAAGAGCTTTGGCGATTAATACGGAAAGTATTACTTATTTAAATCATAATACAATGAACTGTGTTTGTGATTATCTGGGGATCAAAAAAAATATAGAGATTTTTTCACAAATGAACCTGGAAATTGAGCCAGCCAATGAACCGGATGAGTGGGCCCTTAATATCTGCAAAAAAATTGGGAAATGTGGAGGAATACTGGAATCCGATTGGAGGGCTTTCATTTTTTAATCCTGAAAAATACGAAAAGTCTGGGATAAAAATACATTTTCACTCGGTGAAGATAAAGCGCTATCCCCAACGCCGTCCGGTATTTGAAGAAAAACTTTCAATCATTGATGTGATGATGTTTAATTCACCAACAGAGATAAACAGAATGCTGGATGACTATTCGTTATTTTAGCTGAGAAATCTGAACCGGGTTTTGGCAATGGAGATCCCTTTGATGAGTGATTATCAACAACACATTTTTAATGAGTGCAAAATGAATGCAAGTCACGCAGGCGCAGAATTACATGATAATTCTTATCAAATTCTCCCAAATTTCCCGGAAAGTAAAAACGAGTCAAAGAAAAAAAAGCGAGGAATCAAAATGGATGTTTCAATCATGCAACCTTATTTATTTCCTTATATTGGATATTTTCAAATGATTAATTGTTCAGATTATTTTGTGATTGCAGATGATGTGCAGTTTATCAGGAAAGGCTGGATCAACAGAAACCGGATTTTATTAAATGGCGAACCTTTACTGATCACATTACCATTAAATCGAGACAGTTCTTTCCTCGACATCAATAAACGGAGCTTTGTAATGCAATCTGACCCAAGGGGAAGTCGTGCATTCCTGAATAAAATTGTGAATTCATACCGGAAAGCTCCGGAATTCAAATTGATTTATCCTTTAATTGAAGTGATTGTGAATTTTAGCAATAATAACGTTGCAGAGTTCCTGACGAATAGTATAAAAGAAATTTGTGTATTTCTGGACATTGAAACAGAAATATTAATTGAATCCTCCTTTTTATTATCACCGGAACTAGATTATCAGGATTCAGTTATTTATGTGTGCAAAGAATTGAAGGCAAAACGTTACATAAATTCGATCGGTGGAATGGATTTATATTCAAAACGTAAATTTGCAGAAAATGGTATTGAACTTAAATTTATTAAAACGAGGGAGACATTAGAATACCGACAATTTTATTATCAGTTTGTGCCAAACTTATCGATCATTGATGTGATGATGTTTAATCCCAGGGATCGAATTAAAGCGATGCTAACAGAATATGACCTGGTTGAAGGCCACAATTAGATCATTGCGACATTAAAAGAATTCAAGATATCGGATCGAGGTTATTTTTTACTAAGTGATTTTTGACGGCTTGGCAAAAGTCCCAGTTTTCAAAAAGCTCTTCCCAGTTATTGATAATTGCAGGAACATTGATGCTTTGGTCTAATCGCTTCAGAAACTCGTCACGCTCGATTGTGACGACGCCCATGCTTTTGAGATGATCGGTTGGCCAGGTTCCGCAATCGATCATCGTACAGTTCAATTCTTCCAGTCGAATGGTCAAGGCGATCATGGCAAATTTCGAAGCGTGGTTAACACGTGTAAACATTGAAGAGATATAAAAATATGAGCCGCATGAGAAGCCAAACAATCCGGCCACCAGATTGCCATCTTGCCAAACCTCGATGGAGTGTTTGTAACCTAAATCATGTAAAGTGCAACACGATTTTTTACGGTCAGGGGTGAGCCAGGTGTACGCTTCTCGGGATTCGGTACAGCCATTGATGACATCATCAAACGCTTTGTCCACGGTCAGGTGAAAATGGTTGTGCTTAATTAAACGCCACATGACTTTTGAAATATGAAGATGCTCAGGAAACAAAACACAACGGATCTCTGAAGTCCACCATAAAATTGGCTGATCAACAAGTGATGATGGGTAAATACCATTTTTGAAAGCAAAAATAATTCGTTCAGGGCTTAGATCGCCACCAACCGCTAATAATTCGCCAGCAGAACCCATCCGGACGCTCTTGTTCGCAGTTGTATGTGGTGGAAAATATAATTCTTTGGTTAAAAAATATGCTTTGCCTTTATACTGGATATGTTTTATATAAAATGCCTTGAGAGTACCATTGAACAATCGTGCATCCATTTTAATCAGTTGTGATTTAAAATTTTTAAACATAATTTAGCGCCTCCCGATACAAAGTTTCGTGTAAAAAAAGACTGATTGGGTACATTTATTTATTACCCAAAAATGTGATTTATCTGCGTTAAGTTAAAAAAATAAAATGAGTTGCATCACAAACTACCGATTTCTGAAATCAAAAATATCTGACAATTAAGCCATTTTGGCAAGGATAGCAATTGATCCGAAGAGATACCATATCTTGGAACAGAATATTTCTGGCATCAACATATAGCGCATGTGACGGTTTTGAAGCTCTGGCAAAAACAAATTTAAAAAAAGTTAAACAAGGCATTGACTAGTATCCAAAAATGTGATATAGTGAGCCCAAGAAAAGCAAATATTTTAATATTCGAATATTTGCTCAGTTAAGAGATTGTATGTAAGTGCGATTCAAAAAATGGAACGTATAAAACAATACTTAACAAATCAATTTGATTTGGGGAGTTGTTTAAGGTGCCGTTTATTTTCTACGATAAAAGCAAATTTGGTGAAAGTCAGAGACGCAAAGCTAAAGGGCCTGTAAAATGGCAGCCAGCTACCGAAAGGAAGGTAACATACTCAAAAAAAGCGATTACAAAATTTTAATATTGATCGTGGAATCACTTTCCAACGATAAAGGCAAACCTGTTGAAAAATAGGGACGCAAAGCTAAAGGGCCTGTAAAATGGCAGCCAGTTACCGAAAGGGAAGTTTTTTATTTGCAATTCATCGTTATTCAACGAAAAAGGCAAACCAACTGAAAAGTTGGGACGCAAAGCTAAGGGCCTGTAAAATGGCAGCCGGCTACCGAAAGGAATACCATCATGAAAAAAATATCTGTTTTTTTAGTCACATTATTTGTGTTATTTAGTGTTATGCCAATAAATTCGGCATTTGCAGCCAGAGTCAGACCTCCTAAAAAACCTGTCACAGTTACACAACCCGTGGTGACCGAACCCGTGGTGACCGAACCCGTAGTGACTGAACCCGTAGTGACTGAACCCGTAGTGACTGAACCCGTAGTGACTGAACCAGTTGTCACACCACCAACAACACCAGTGAATCAGGGAGTCAGTGTCAAAGATTTTGGCGCAAAAGGGGATGGCATCACCAATGATACGGCAGCGATTCAAAATGCCATTAATGATGCCAGCAGTAAAAACGTTACCTTGACAATTCCGGCAGGAACCTATGTGGTTACCAGTCAACTGGAAGTCAAGAACAATACCAGAATCAGCGGTTATGGGGCTACCTTGTACATGGCGCCACAGCCGTCAGCCGTAGCAAATATTTTGTGGTCAAATCCGGCTTCATACATTTCAAATGTTACCCTTGAAGGGTTGACACTAAAATCCCAGAACACCATCGCTGGAGCCGACTATTATGCCAACAGCATGATCAGTAACGTTCAGGGAATGTTTTTCCAGGGCATCAGCAATCTGACGATCAAAGATGTTTCGATGGACAGTATGTATGTGGGTCTGAAAATGGGACAATCCGGAAGCAGCCGCAACCAGGGAGTCACCGTCAGCAATCTTAAAATTGATAAAACCGGGATGCCCATTCAGATTTCCGGAACTAACAACTTAACCATGACCGACAGTATTCTTAACGCCAATGATGGCGGAACAAAATGGCTTCATGCAGCTTATATTCGCGGCGATAACAGCAATTTCCTGTTTCGAAACGTCGAGTTCAATAATGCCCCTGGTGGCGGTATTGCTGTAGCTGGTAATGAAAAATTCCCAACCCCACCGGATCACATCGTCTTTGAAAATTGTCGTGTCAAGAACAGCGTTGTCGGGATGCACATCAATACTGGTGCCAATAACGTCACAGTTAAAGGCTTAACCATCACTGGCAGCGGTCTGGGATTCAAAATTGCTGATGCCAACAGCTTAACCATCAGCGATGTCAACATCAGTGGTGCCAAGCCAACAACCACCGATATTGGCGCATTCAGCATCGGCAACAGCTATCAGGCAAGTATTAGCAATGTTACCGTTGACTCAACCGGGATGGCCGGTGCATTGTACTGGTTTATCGGAGAAGTGAAGGATACCACGATCTCTGGAATGAACGTTACAAATGTCAATAAAATTCCGTTAATCAGTGCCAGCAGCACTTCCAAGACAACCAATGTCGTGGTTGAAAACTCCAGCTTCCAGTACAGCAGTATCGACAAATACGGTATCGGATTCAGAGGTGTGGGATCACAGGCCGTGCTGCGAAACAATACCTTTACCAATAGCGGCGCATCCTACTCTTATCTGATTTATAATCCCGAAGGAACCCAGATTCAAGTGTCCAATAATTCTTACAGCGGATTCCAGCGACTGAATTCCAGCTCTGATTTTTCCGTGGCTACCAATAATTTTAATCTGCTGACAGCAAAGGTTGATTAAGAAAAAAGAATAATTGGAATTATTTCTGAAACAAAATAAAAGATCAAGAAAAAATAAGCCGTGCTTTTGCAGGGCTTATTTTTTTGCTGCAAAAGGATAAAAAAGAAAAACTGGTTTTTCGGAATGAATATTCATTAAAATAGTGGTAAGTTACGGCTGAAAGGGGTAAAATACATACAATGGAATATGAATAAGTTTTGAGAAAAAGGCGGAGTAAAAATGAAAATACTAATTACTGGTGTGGCAGGCTTCATTGGTTTTCATTTAGCTAGTTCATTGCTTGGCGAGAATCATCAAATAGTTGGAATTGACAATCTTAATGATTATTACGAACAATCCTTAAAAGAAGATCGTTTGGTTATCTTGAAAAATCATTGCAAGTTTAGTTTCTATCAAGTGGATTTAAAAAATGAAGCTGCAGTCGATCAAGTTTTCGAAACCCATCGACCCGACTATGTGGTTAATCTGGCTGCGCAAGCTGGCGTCCGTTATTCAATCACTAACCCTTATGCCTATCTGGATTCCAACCTTGTGGGATTTATGAATATCCTTGAAGCATGTCGCAATTATCCAGTGGAGCATCTTCTTTATGCCTCATCAAGCTCAGTGTATGGTGGAAATAAACAGGTGCCATTTTCGACCAATCACAATGTCGATCATCCGGTTTCTCTTTACGCTGCGACTAAAAAAGCGAACGAATTGATGGCCCATACCTACAGCCATCTGTTCAATATTCCAACAACCGGCTTACGGTTTTTCACGGTTTATGGACCATATGGAAGGCCTGATATGGCATACTTTTCTTTTGTTCAGGATATTCTAGCCGGAAAACCGATTAAGGTATTTAATCACGGAAAAATGAAACGTGATTTTACTTATATCGATGATATCGTCGCATGTATCAGCAAATTGATTGATAAAATTCCCATTGCCAATCAGAATTGGGATGAAAGGGAGAATGATTTAAGCTCAAGTTTTGCTCCATACAAGATTTATAATATCGGGAATAATAGCCCCGTAGAGTTAATGCGTTTCATTACGATTCTGGAAGATCAGCTGGGAATAAAAGCGGAAAAAATATACATGGATATGCAACCAGGTGATGTATTAATTACCTATGCCGATATCAGCGATCTTGAAAAAGATATCGGTTTTCGACCTGTTACGAGTATTGAAGAGGGTTTAGCTAAGTTTGTCAAATGGTTTAAAGAATATTATAAGATTGATCAATAAATCGATAACGACGGGGGAAAAGAAAATGAAGATAACAATCGCCGGTACCGGATATGTGGGTTTGTCGAACGCCATTTTATTGGCACAGAATAATGAGGTTATTGCACTTGATATTTTAAAAGAAAAAGTCGAGATGATCAATAATAAAAAATCGCCAATTATTGATGATGAAATTGAAGAATATTTAAAAACCAAACAACTGAACTTGCGGGCAACAACAGATAATTATGAAGCGTTCATAGATGCGGAGTATGTAATCATTTCGACACCGACAAACTATGATCCGGAAAAAAATCATTTTAATACCAGAACTGTGGAAGCGGTAATTGCCAATGTTTTGGCGATCAACCCTGACGCAGTAATGATCATAAAATCAACCATACCGGTCGGATATACAGAGGCTATAAAGGAAAAGTTTGAAGCGGAAAACATTATCTTTTCACCGGAATTTTTAAGAGAAGGACATGCGCTGTATGACAATCTTTACCCCTCAAGAATTGTTGTCGGTGAGCAGTCAGAACGGGCCCGCGTTTTTGCTGAATTGCTGGCCCAGGGGGCTTTAAAAAAGGATATTCAAATTCTTTATACAAATTCAACTGAGGCTGAAGCGATAAAACTTTTTGCAAATACCTATTTAGCATTACGGGTTGCATATTTTAATGAATTGGATTCGTATGCCGAGGTAAGAGGTCTTAATACGTATGATATTATCCAGGGAGTGTGCCTGGACCCGCGAATTGGCAATTATTATAACAATCCATCGTTTGGTTATGGTGGTTACTGTCTGCCAAAAGACACCAAGCAATTACTCGCAAATTATGCTGATATTCCCCAGAACATTATGTCGGCAATTGTGGACGCCAATCGCACCAGAAAAGACCATATCGCAGATATGATAATCAAAAGAAAACCGAAAATAGTGGGGATTTATCGGTTGACAATGAAGACAAACTCTGACAATTTTCGGGAATCGGCGATTCAAGGCGTGATGAAGCGTATTAAGGCAAAGGGGATTGAGGTGGTTGTCTATGAACCTTCCCTTGAAGAAAGTGACTTCTTCAATTCCAGAGTGATAAAAGATCTTAATGAGTTTAAAGAAATAGCTGATGTAATTGTGACGAATCGTCTGTCAGAAGAAATAAAAGATGTTGTTGATAAGGTATATACCAGGGATTTGTTCAGTCGGGATTAACAAAAAGGATCGCTTAACAGACTATCCAGCGAAAGGATTATAAAGAGTGTGATTATGATTGATACACATATACATATGGTGCCTGGGGTTGACGATGGGGCTACAGATCTGGAAATGGCAATTCAGATGATGCAGCTGGCAATAAATGACGGCGTTAATGAAATGATCGTGACCCCCCATTTTAATTTGCCAACTTACCATAATCAAAATGTGGATGAGCAGTACCAATTGCTGATAGATTATATCGAGCGAGAGAACATTGATTTTAAACTACATTTGGGTAATGAAATATATCTAAGCGAAGAAACCATGGCAGGGATCAAGCGGGGACTCGCCCATACGATGGGAAACAGCCGGTTTTTGCTTGTGGAATTACCCTTATACCATTACTACCCGTTTCATGAATCCATGCTTTTCGAATTACAGGAAAGTGGCTATAAGGTTGTCCTGGCCCATGTTGAGCGATATGAGGTTTTCGCAAGACGACCAGAAAAGCTGGCAGCTTTAAACGAACGGGGAATTTATTCCCAAATCACATCACAATATATTATGGATGGAAAAACAAGAAGAAAGGCCCTAAAATGGATTGAAAGTGGTTTGATTTATATTATAGCATCCGATGGACATGATTTAGTCAAGCGTCCACCGGTCATGAAACGGGCATATGAAATTGTCGTAAAAGTGTTTGGTGAAGAATGCGGACAAATGCTTTTTTATGAAAATCCCGGGATGATGATCAGAGATCGAGAACTGATGGTGCCTGTGCTGAAAAAGAAACGGTTTGGATTTCACCGTCAGTAGTATAATATTTCTGAATTCAGTAAAAAGCTTAGCAAAAATTGTCAAAATTATTCTGTCAAAAAGTGAGGTAGTCGATGGAAACGAAACTAAGCAGGCAGTTGTTTTTAATTGCAGCAGACATATTGGCAGTGAACGCTGCATTCTTGTTTACATTATTTTTGCATTTTGAAGGAGACATTCCTTCAGAAGTAATTAGTATTTATTTAAGCAGTGTTTTTATCTTAACGGTCGGAAAGCTGCTAATTTATCGATTCTTCGATTTATATAACAGTTTATGGTCTTATGCTTCGGTGGAAGAGTTGATTAAGATTTTGCTGGCGGTGATCGTCGCCAACGTGTTTGGAACGGCTTATCTTTTCTATATGGGCGAAAGACTATATTTTGGTATTTATCTAACCAGTATGCTTTTTGAAATTGCATTTGTCAGCAGTGGCCGTTTTAGCTATCGCTTGGTGCGAAGTTTAAAAAACCGAAAAATCTTTATGAAGCAGGATGTCCAGAAGAAAATATTGATCATTGGAAGTGGTGCGACGGCGACATTGATTGCCACAGAAATTAAGAATCATGCATTAAGCTACGGACAAGTTGTGGGATTTATTGATGAAGATGCCAAAAAATTAAATAAAACAATTGCTGGCGTTAAGGTTCTGGGTAATAACTATGATATTGGCAGTATTGTTCATAAGTTCAATATCAATGAAATTATTATTGCAACACCGACAGCAGATCCAACGACACTCCGAATGATCATCAGTGAATGTAAACGTACGCCTGCCAAGGTACGAATTGTTCCGGGAATTCGTGAAATGATTGATGGTCAGGTCTCGTTAAGTAAAATTCGAGATGTCGAGATTGAGGATTTGCTTGGCAGAGAAACGGTAAATCTTAATATCAGAGAAGTTGTCAGTTATCTTGAAGGCAAAATTATTATGGTAACGGGTGGTGGCGGTTCGATCGGTTCTGAATTATGCAGACAGATTGCCAGATTCAATCCGGGGAAATTGATTATTCTGGATAATTATGAGAATAATGCCTATGAAATACAAAATGAACTGATTAATGATTACGAAAATAAAATCAATCTGGATGTGATTATCGCTTCGGTAAGAGATCGGGATGATGTTTTTGCGATTATTGAAGCCTACCATCCCGATGTTATCTTTCATGCGGCAGCACACAAACATGTACCCTTAATGGAGCGTTCGCCCTGGGAAGCGATTAAAAATAATGTCTTTGGAACAAAAAATGTTGCGGAAGCGGCCCATGAGTTTGGGGTAGATCGCTTTGTTATGGTTTCGACAGACAAAGCCGTTAACCCGACCAATATAATGGGTGCCAGTAAACGGATCTGTGAAATGATTATTCAAGGTTTAGCCAGGCAAAGTAAAACAAAGTTTACGGCTGTTCGCTTTGGTAACGTCCTCGGTAGCAATGGTTCAGTAGTTCCCCTATTTAAGAAACAGATTAAAGAAGGCGGTCCGGTTACTGTAACGCATAAAGAAATTATCCGATACTTTATGACCATCCCGGAAGCGGCGCAACTCGTAATTCAATCGGGTGCGATTGCAAAAGGCGGAGAGATATTTGTGCTTGATATGGGGCAACCTGTAAAAATATTTGATCTGGCAGTCGACCTGATTAAACTCTCGGGATTAAAGCTGAATGAAGACATCGAAATAGAAATCATTGGATTGCGACCAGGAGAAAAACTCTATGAAGAACTATTAATGGATGAAGAGTGGCTGAAAGAGACCTGCTTCGAAAAAATTAGAGTGGGTAAGCCGGGAGATATTGACTACACATTACTTAAGAAGTCACTTGAAGAGTTAAGACCCTATCTAAAAGCATCGAATAAAAAAGCGCTGATCAGTATGGTGAAAAATATTGTTCCTACCTACAAAGACAGTGACGAGGTTAATAACAATGGTAATTATCTGAAATAGATAAAGCGTTGTTCGATCAGCGATTGCAAGCTATTTGGGTTCAGGCAAGTTTAACTGAGAAAGGAATCAAACGCCATGAAAAATAAAAAATTGGTTATAATTCTATTGAGTGTTCTATTTCTGGTAATTATGGCCAGCCTGCTCATATTTGCTCGTGCAAACAATGGATCCTTGTTTTCGGCCAATACTCAAAATGCAGACACAGATACTGAAGCGGATGCAGGATCGATTGAGGATGTTTTGAATCAGAACAACGAAGATTTGCTTGAACTGACAGATACGAGAAAAACGGTTATCTTTGCAATTTATGGAACTGATGAGCGATCTGATGAAACCGGACGAAGTGATATTATCATGGTTGTGATGTACGATCCAACACAACAAAAAATGGTCATGGCTTCGTTACCAAGAGATTTGCGGGTTAATATTCCCGGTTATGGTTTGGATAAAATTAATCATGCCTTTGCTTATGGTGGCAGAGAATTGAGCAATCAGACCATTGAGGAGTTGCTGGGCATAAAACTGGACTTTTCAGTGAAATTGGATTTTGATACATTTGCCAAAATCATCAACGATGCTGGGGGCGTCGAAGTCACCGCACAAAAGGATTTCTATAAAAATGAAAATCAATTAGTTATCAGTCAGGGTGAGCAAGTTTTAAACGGTAAAAATGCATTATTTTATGTCAGATTTCGCAGTGATAGCGACGGCGACTATGGCCGGATCGCCAGACAGCAGGAAGTGGTTAAGTCATTAATGAAGAAACTGTCAACGATGAGTCTGAAAAAAAAGCTGCAATTGATTGAAACCTACTATAATAATGGTGTTGAGACTGATGTTAATGTTTCGAAGCTTAAAGAGTATCTCAATATGAGCGGCGGGGACACAAATCTGAGTTTTGAAAATTATCGATTAAAAACATATTCCGAAATTATTGATGGGTTATGGTATGAATTGTACAGTCAGGAAGATCTGGATACAATCAAAAACCTGTTTAAAGTTAATGAAGATATTAATCAAGAAAACTGGAAATAGAAACTGTAAAACATACCTGGTCTTTAAGAAAGGAGAACAGCATGGAAACAACAAAGGAAGTCAATTTTAAAGAACTTTTAGAGATTATTATTAAAAAATGGTGGCTCATTCTGTTGCTGACCATTGTCGGTTTCGGGTCAGCTTATCTTTACACAGTAAAATATGTAACCCCGATCTATGAAGCAAATACAGTTTTGTACATTGGTCAGGAGGGCGGTAGTTTGGGGTCAATAGATGTATCATTAGGCCAATTAAATGCTAATAGTCAACTACTTGTTGATTACAAGCAAATTGCCTCCACCCGATTGGTAATAAATGAGGTAATAAAAAACTTGGGATTGACTATTTCTTACGATGAATTTAAAGATAACGTTATTATTCAGAGTGTTTCCGATTCCCGTCTTTTCACAGTTGGGTTTAGAAACTCGGATCCCCAAGTTGCCAAACAGATTGCCGATGAACTGGCTAAACAATTGACGGTGGCGGTATTACAAATTGTCGGCGTAGAGAATATCAGAATTCTGGATCAGGCGCTGGTACCGCAGGCACCTATTTCGCCTAATGTTCTTCTTAATGCCGTTATTGGCGGTTTATTGGGATTCTTCATTTCATTATTTGTAATTATTTTGATGTTTCTGATGAATGATACGATTAGAAATGATGAAGACATTGAAAATTTGATTGGCGTGTCAGTTTTAGGGGATATCCCAGAATTTAAAGGGGAGGCTCGATAATATGGATTCACAAAATTTAATCACACTAAGCGACCCCACATCATTTATAACTGAAAGTTATAAATTATTGCGGACAAATTTGAATTTTAAAAATTTGAATAATCGTTATCAGGTGATGCTGGTAACGAGTGCTGGTAAAGAAGAAGGGAAAAGTACCACCATTTCAAACCTGGCGGTAACATTTGCCCAGGCCGATAAACGGGTGTTACTAATCGACGCTGATTTACGGTTACCTCAGATCAGTACCATTTTTAATATTAATAAGAGAAAGAATGGTTTATCCAATATGTTGGTGGATGAATTACCGCTGGAGTCCCTTGTAAATAAAATAGAAAAACTTGAAAAATTGGAAATTTTAACCGCTGGAAACAAACATGTTTCACCGACCGAACTGCTGAATTCAGAAGCATTTGAAACATTCATTAAAAAATGTCGAGAAGAATACGATGTTATTCTTATTGATACCCCACCTGTGTTAAGTTTTGCCGACGCAAGTATTATTTCAAATGTTGTCGATGGGGTTTTGTTGGTAATTGCCGCCCACTCCACAAAAAAAGCAACAATTATTGAAGCAAAAAAAAATCTCGACAAGGTTGGGGCAGCTGTCATTGGTGTTATCCTGACTAAAGTGAAATTCAAGAAAAACGCAAATTACTACCGCTATAATGCTGACAAAGCGAAGTGAACACCGAATTTTAAATCATCGTTAACAAAAAATAATTCAGGAAGTTGGAACAATAAGGAGGTGTCATCTGACACCTCCTTATTGTTCCCGAAGAATTGATGTAAACAGGGTTTAAAGTTGACGATCACTCAAAATATAAGCGGAATTGATTGATCACCGGAGTGCTTTTTTATATGCTTAAAAAACTGCCGATACCCTTCGCATAAATAGTTTTTGCCTTTTTGATTGTCTCTTGATAAAAGAAACCGATCTTTCGGACAGCCCCCAAAACAAAGTCGGATATGATCACAATCCAGGCATTCGTCAGGCAGTCCTAAGGTTTTGTGCATACCAAAGGAGCGATTTTTCTCCATTAAGTCTGCTAGTGGCGTTTCAAGAATATTGCCAAGCTTATACGCTTCAAAAGCATAACGGTCGCAGCAAAAAAGATCCCCATTCATTTCCAGAACGCCAGCGTGGCCGCAAAGCGCTTCATGAACGCAGACACCAGCAGGGTGATTATTTAAATTAGCCAGCGTCGATTCAATAATCTGGACATATTTTTCCCCCAAATCCAATTTTCTCCACAAATCAAAAACTGTGCAGAGAAAGGTGCCATAGTCTTTGGCGGTGACCGAAAAATCTGTTACTGGATGCATCATGGAGGGGGAATGGAGTCCAGCGGGCATGGCAAACCGCTGTCCGGAGGCGTTTTCATAGCTGGCTGGCAAACATTCGACGACTGGCAAAAATTGCATATAGTCAGTGAGCTCTCGAAGAAACAGATAAACGTCCTCGGGATGGTGCGAATTAATGGTATTGACAGTTGTCAGTGTATTATAAGCGACACCGTGTTTTTGAAGCAGTTTGATACCAGCCATGGTCTGTTCAAACGTGTTGCCGAAACGATTTTTTCGATAACGGTTATGAAGATCAGCATGACCGTCGATACTGACACCAATCAGAAAATGATTGGCCGCAAAAAACGCGCACCAGGCATCCGTCAGCAAGGTAGCATTTGTTTGGAGGGTGTTGCGGATGATTCGGCCAGGGCCATATTGGTTTTGGTAATTCAATGCTTGTATGTAAAAATCAAGGGGAGCCAGGGTTGGTTCACCACCGTGCCAGGCAAACTCGACAACTGCGTTGTTCCCATGAATGGCGAAATTCTGACGGATATACGCCTTAAGCACTACATCTGACATAAGTTTTGTTTGTTGAGCCATCAGATCCTGCTTTTCCAGGTAATAACAATAGCGGCAGCTAAGATTACAGGATGCGCCAATGGGTTTGGCCATGATGGCATAAGTCCTGGAATCCGGGGGATATCGTTTTTTCATGACCATCAATTCGGAGTTTTGTTGATCTGAGCAATGACAGCGGTGGCTTCACTGCCATCATCAACACCGATCTCTGCTGTGATCAGGGTATTAAGCTGATTATTCAGTTCCATAATCAGAGCAGCATTAGTGTCTTGGTCTGCGGCCAGGTTGACTAATTCATCGGGGTCTTTTTCCAGATCAAACAGCTGAACATCATTATTGGCATACAATGCTTCCATGGTTGTTGGTAGATTGAAATTGAGTGGTGAAAAATAGCGGGCAAATTTGTATTTTTCAGTGGTTATTCCACGGACAAAGCCACGTTTGGAATAGTCAATCGTATAGCTGGTGACACCGGTTGTTGGGTCAGTGGTTTGCATCATATCGCTGTCGATCATTGAGATCATTTCGTAGGCAAATAAAGCTCCCGTTCTTATTTTTGTTTGGCTGCCATCAAGCAGATCCATCATACTGCTGCCGGGAAGCCCAGCAGAAAGCTCGGCTTTTTTAGTATCTGACAGATTGGTCATATCAATGAAGGTGGGTGCCAGGTCGAGGTGGCTGGTTACCGCATCAATGGTATTGCCTCCTTCATATTCAGGGTGCACGATAATCAGGGGAACGTGGATGTTGTTTTCGTATATAAAACCGCCTTTTCCCCGGAGTCCATTGGCTCCCTGCATATCACCGTGGTCGCTGGTAAAGACGATGATGGTATTATCCAGCATTTCCAGATTGGATAGTTCAGATAAAATATTATAGAGCTGGCCATCATTGTCCTGAATACAATTATAATAATAATCCTGGAAATTTTCCCAACGGCTGGCCTCGACGGGAATTTCGCCCACCCGACGGTTCCATAAATCAAAATATTCCAATTCAGCCGGGACTCTGCCAGGAGCATCAATAGCCTGAGACCAGCTAGACGGAATTTCCGCCTTGGGGTAACTGGTTTCATAAATTGTATTAACCGGAGCTCCGGCAATAGCAAAGGTTGTTTGGCCAGTGTCCTGTACGGCGACACCGTCTGAATCAGTGTTATAATACATAATATCGTGGGGATTCACGAGATTGACGGCCAGGAAGAAGGACTGTCCGGAGGCATTGGTAGCCGATCCTTTTGAGCGCAGCCAGCTGACCGTATCTCCAGCAATGTTGCTATCTTGCATATAGCCCTGCTGAAGCTGTCCAACAATATCACCCTGGGCATTCCAGTCAGAAAACCCGTAGCCCAGCAGCCCATTCTGCTCCTGCATGGCGGGTTGGCTGGTATCATCAAAAACACTGGTGTCGCCCATGTGCCACTTGCCTTTAAATGCCGAGTAGTATCCAGCTGAGAGCATCCGGTCACCGACCGTGGTGAGATTTTCAGAAATCGGCTCCTGCCAGGGTGATTCAGTATTGTCAATCATCAGCGTATCCGTGATGTGGGTGCCAGTGTAAATGACAGATCGGGATGAGGTGGAGACATTGCTGCAGGTATAATGTTTTTCAAAGGTAGTTCCCTTTTTTTTTAGCAGTTCCCGGGCTTTGTAATTGGTGCCAGCCGGGAATTCATCAAAATAATGCTCCTGATCGACTGTTACAAAGACAATGTTATAATTGCCATCGTTATTAGGCTGGGCATCGAGATGAGCGATTCTTTGATCAATGGGCTGGTTGCCCGTGTTTTGTGCGCAGCTTGAGACACCCAGCAACGAGGTTGCCAGTGTGAGACCTAATGCTGCTTTTTTAATGTTCATTTAAAGACCTCCTGATCTATAATTTTGAGTATCCGACTTAGCCAACAGTAAAAGGATAATTAATTTGTGTGTAGTGCCCAGTCAATGATTGCTGTTAACCCCAATATACCCAGACGAATCCGTGATAATCATCTCATCATGGAAAGCAAACAGCTTTGCTGATATTAAGAAAGAATATTCGGGTTTAGTGGGGAATGGTTGTTTTTTAAATCAAAAAGAACAATCACAGTGGCAACGTATCTGGATACATTTAAGAATATGATATTATTTTGCAAAAAGACTGGATAAAAAATGATAAAAAGGATATAATAAAGTGGCTTATGATAGAGGTTCTTTGTCAGTGATCTGATAAAGGCCTCTTCTTTACGGAACGGCAACAAAATGATGAAATACAAATTTGCAGATTAATGCGGCGATTGTACAAAAAACTGGCACCTGCTACTGGAAGCGAGTAAAATCAGGTAGTTTTAAAAAGTCACAATGAGATTATTTTACAGGGGTTGCCAATTAAATCAATGGAGGATTATAAAAAATGATAACAGTATCAGAACTAAGCTTAAATTTTAGCGGAACAAATCTTTTTTCCAATGTAAATATAAAGTTTACCCCGGGGAATTGTTATGGGGTCATTGGAGCGAACGGGGCTGGAAAAACCACTTTTTTGAAAATTTTATCAGGCGAAATTGAACCATCCACCGGGAATGTCTTTATCCCCGAGCACATGCGGATGTCGGTCTTAAAGCAGGATCATTATGCTTATGATGCGTATTCAGTTTTGGATACCATCATGATGGGGAATCAACGTTTGTATTCGGTTATGAAAGAAAAAGATGCCCTGTATATGAAAGAAGATTTTTCTGATGAGGACGGTATCCGGGCTGGCGAACTGGAAGGTGAATTTGCCGAAATGGGCGGTTGGGAAGCCGAATCCGATGCGTCCCGTATCATTCAGGGGCTTGGTCTGGGGGTCGAAATTCTTGATGCCAATATGGACAGCCTGACTGGTAACGAAAAGGTCAAGGTTTTACTGGCCCAGGCCTTGTTTGGCAAGCCGGAAATCATCTTACTGGATGAGCCCACTAACCATTTGGATATTCAGGCCGTCGAATGGCTGGAAGAATTTTTGATGGATTATGAGGGAACGGTTATTGTGGTATCCCATGACCGTTATTTCTTAAATAACGTCTGTACCCATATCGTCGATATCGACTTCGGTAAGATTAAGGTTTATGTCGGAAATTATGATTTCTGGTATGAGTCCAGTCAGTTGATTCAGCGCCTAATCAAAGATCAGAACAAGAAAAATGAAGATAAGGCCAAAGAGCTCCAGAACTTTATCGCCCGGTTCTCAGCCAATAAATCCAAATCCAAACAGGCCACATCCCGTAAGAAAATGTTGGATAAACTGAATATTGAAGACATGCCGTCTTCATCCCGAAAATATCCCTGGGTTGGCTTCCAGATTGATCGGGAACCCGGTAAAGAAATTTTAACGGTTGAGCATTTATCAAAAACCATCGATGGCGTCAAAGTTCTTAATAACGTCAGTTTTCGGGTTAACAAAGAAGATAAGATCGCTTTTGTTGCTGACAACGAGATTGCCATGACGACCTTGTTTAAAATTCTGATGGAAGAAATTGAACCAGATGAAGGCAGTTTTAAATGGGGGGTCAGTACCACCCAGTCGTATTTCCCGAAAGATAACAGCGATTATTTTAATGGATGCACATTAAATATTTGTCAATGGCTACAGCAGTATACCGAAGAAATTACGGAAACCTATATCCGGGGTTTTCTGGGACGGATGCTTTTTTCTGGCGATGATATTTATAAAGAGGTTCAGGTTCTGTCTGGGGGCGAAAAGGTACGTTGTATGCTGTCCAAAATGATGATGTTTGGTTCAAACGTTTTAGTCCTGGATCAACCGACCAATCACCTGGATCTGGAATCCATTACCGCCGTTAATAATGGTCTGATTGATTTTAAAGGGATCTTACTTTTTGCCAGCCATGACCATCAGTTTATGCAAACCGTAGCGAATCGCATTATTGAAATCAGAGAAGAAGGCATCATTGATCGTCTCTCGACGTATGATGAATTCATTGAATACAAAAAAAGTCTGGCCTAGTATCATATCAAGCGCACTGCCAATGGTAAATTTACCCTTGGCAGTGCGTTTTTCTGTTTTATAATGATGTCATCTGATCCGAAAAAATAAAAGATTCAAATGATGTGGCTGGTCAGACGTCCGTAAAAAGTTGTGTGGAATTGTTGATTATTTAACGATTTGTGTATTAACTCACAACATAAAAATTTACAAAGTCATAAGATTAGTTTATAATTAAATCGATATGATGAATCGAGAGAGGCTAAAATGGACAAAATAGAATTAATACAGCTAGCTGAAGACTTTATAGCAAATTCAGCTGATAATCGGATAAAAATGGACAGTAAAGCACCCATTGAATTAGTCGGTGAAAAAATATATGATCCGCCAATTTTTGGTTTTTGTGAAGCGAGTGATGAGGTGTTTGCAGTTCTCAAAAACCCCGAAGTGATTGGCTGCCATTTCCGGAATCCCCGGGAGTGGTTGCCGACAGCACAAACTGTGATCTCATTTTTTCTGCCCTATAGTGAAGCTGTCAAAGCCAGCAATCGGGAACAAAAAATCTGGCCCTCCTGGGGATGGTTAGTTGGTCGGGTTGAAGGCCACCGCTTGTTACGTACCCTGTTATCAAAAATGGAGTTACACTTAAGAAAGGCTGGTTATGCTTCAGTCATTCCGACTATGGATAAAAAGTTTTTCAGCATTACCGAACCCATTGAAGAACTTTGTGGTGAGCCGCTGGCCTTCACAAGTAACTGGTCAGAACGCCACATCGCTTACCTTGCCGGACTGGGAACTTTTGGTCTTTCAAAAGGATTAATCACGAAAAAGGGTATTGCTGGCAGATTTGGCAGCCTGGTGACTGAACTGCAGTTGGAACCCAATGGGCGACCATATGAAATTTATAACGCCTATTGTACGCAGTGCGGAGCGTGTGTTAAGCAATGCCCGGTGAAAGCCATTTCAATTGAAAAAGGAAAAGATCATCGTTTATGCAGCATTTTTTTGGATAAAACTGCAGAAAAATACAAACCTCGATATGGTTGTGGTAAATGCCAGGTCAATGTTCCCTGTGAAAATGGCATACCAGGTCAAAAAAATAATTAGTATCGTCAAACAAAATTTCGTTTGTGTTTGGACGATATGCGATGATTAGTAAGAATGAGAAAAGCGTAAAAAACGTCGTTGGCTGTAATCTCAGAAATCCAACCAGTTTAGCTTAAAAATATGGAGTTTAATCATGCTTGCAAAAAAGTATCAGAAGCTTGAAGAATTAGAAAAAGTGATCGAGTTTACCTATCCCGGAATTACCTTGCTGATTCGTGATTGCAATCTCGGTGAATTAGGGAAAAAATACCAGGTCGGGATGGTGTTAAAGGAACTGGGATTTACCGATGCCAGTTTGCGCCGGGGTGGTATGGTAACGACCCATCGTCTGGCAATTCTTTCAAATCATTATGCAAACATGCAATCTTATGAGCATGACACCCATTGGGGGCTTTGTGTGATGGAGGCAGGCTCGCATTTCAAAGTGTTGGATACCTTTACTCAGGGTGATAAAACCCAGATTATCCTACTTCATCTGCCCGAAAAAGGCTGGGAGGTTTTCGACACTGTGGCAACAAACATTGATCAGCAGGTTGTGGAAATTGTCCGGGAAGGATTTACACATTGTCTTGAACTTCCACCAATTCCTGAACTGACTACCCAGAGCTGGCTCAAACGTTGCCACTATCCCATTGGTATGTCTGAGAAAGGCGATTATTTTCCCCTCACTACCGACTGAATTATTTTTTTCTCGAATCCGAATCACAAGAATAATGGTGACATTATATCTTGTGATTTTTTTATCCTACTTATCACACAAAATGACCTGATGATTGAAACGGCTGTTTTGGGGTAAATAGAAGAATATAACACTGCGATTTGGAATTGGATAGAAAATGAAATCATGAATTTAAGGTAGATGAGGTGAGTAAATTGGATGATCATCGAACGGGTCAAATCAAAAAAAATGACGCTTTTTTTGAAGAACTATTTCGAAATAATACTGAAATAATGCTGTTGATTGATCCAGAGTCCCTCAAAATTGAAGACTGCAACATTTCTGCCTGTGAATTTTATGGAAAATCCCATGATAAGATGATCACATCTAAAATTACCCACTTTAATTGCCTCAGTGAAGAGCAACTGAAGAAAGAAATTACTCGGGCCAAAAATAAAGAACGGAAGCAGTTCTATTTTAAACAGCTTCGTGCGAATGGCGAAATCTGTGATGTTGAAGTGCGAACAAGTCCGGTAGCGCTAGAAGGCAGAAATTATTTACTTTCGATTGTGACAGATATTTCCGGATTGCAACTTGACAGTGATTTATTGCGACAGGAAAATACGCTCTTAGAAAAGCGGGTTGCGGAACGAATCGATGATCTGAATGAACTGAATAATCAGCTAATCGTTGCAAAAGCTGAATTAGAACGGGAAATGGTCTTCATTAACGCATTGTTTGAGAGCATTCCTGGTTATCTGTACGTTTATGATGAAACCGGAAAGCTGATTAAATGGAATAAAAAACATGAAGAAATGACTGGCTATTCAGCTGAAGAGCTGGCTCACATGACCCTGGATCAGTGGTTTGAAGGTGAGGATTTAATTAGAGTCATGGCAGCGGTTGAAGCGGTATATAAAACAGGTTATGGCGAGGTCGACGCTAACCTGATTACTAAGGGTGGTGTTGTCCGTCAAATTAAAAGCACCACCATCCGGCATTTTATTTTAACCGGAATAGCGGAAAAAAGATCTAATAAAGCATATTATAAACACCTGATTCGGCAGATTAAATAAACAGCGATATTAATGGAGCAAATTAAAAGATCTAAAAAAGCAGGTTTCCCTGCTTTTAATCAGATGGCGAGATGGGATTTAAGGGCTTTTAAAGCACAGATGATGCTGATGGCATCGGGTTCTGATAAATCCGGATTATTCATAGTAAGCCGTTCCAGATTCCAGAAGGTATCGTTTAAACTGGCAAGCGGGGTCGATACCCCCAGATCCGGGATGCATAAAAAGTGGCCGTGGGAATAGGTGCCGCAAATGATATGAAAAGAGCTGTTTCGGGCGGTCACGGTCAGCTCATAGGGGTTAACGGTTGTGATCAGACTAACCTGTCCTTTCCAGGACGCAATCCCTGACAGGTTTTTAGAACAACAGTAATCAAAAGTCATGCCTGCCCTCCTAAAGCTCGGTATCGTTAATGGCCTGCATCACGATATCGGCATTTATGGTGGCCGCTTTATGGCTTTCGCCGATCAGCAGACTGGCATTGCAGAACTTGTTGATCATCCGTGGCGTACCGTCAGCTGCGTTAAGAATGGCCTGCAGGGCATTTTCTTCAAATACGGGCTGATGGCAGCCGGCCCCTTTGAGTTTATCGATCACATAGATTCGGCCTTCCTCACCGGTTAAGCCGCCCAGATCATAATTCATGACAAGGCGCTGGCGGAGGGGTTCATGAATCCCCAGGCGCAGGGTTGAATTAAGGGCCGGCAGACCGGCAAGCAGGATGGCCGCCCGGTCTCTTGAATCCATCTCGAAGTTGAAGAGAATCTTCAGATCATTTAAGATGGCGCTGTTGATATGGTTGGCTTCATCAATGATGATGACCGGCGTTTTGCGCTTTTCAAGGGCAAGACGGGTGATTTCCTCCTGTATAATCCGGAAATTATCGGGTTTCCGGTAAGACGGCTGAGCCCCGAATTCGGTCGCCAGATGGCGATAGAAGTCATTAGGGGTCAGGGTGGAAAAACTGGAGTAGATGACCTTGAATAAGGAAGGATTGAGACCAGCGGCCCAGTTACGGATTGCCGTGGTTTTTCCCCGTCCGGGGCTGCCGGTGAGCAGACCAAAGCCTCTGGTTTTAACCAGATAATCGAGACGAAAACGGGTTTCCCGGTATTCGCTGGTATCGACCAGGATCTCTTTTGAATTCTTCAGAAAGGGGTTGAATTCGAGCCCATAGCGTGCGGTATAGTTCATGATGCATCACCCCGGCATAAATGGATTTTTTCCCGTTTGACAAAGGCATTTTCGTGTTTGTTGAGCAAGCGGATGGGCGTAAGAGTACCATCCGCTTCAGCGATAAAGATTTTTTCCATGTCCGGAGAATAGCGCAGACATATCCGCTGCCTGGCAAAACGGCAGTCCACTTCGTATTCCACCTGATCAATGGTGATGACGCTGTCGATGGAGACGCGGCGTTCGATCTCCAGCAGAAAATGCTTTTCGATTTCTTCATCGGAAAGACGACGGATGTGTTGGGGTTCTGAAAAGAAGCGATCCTGGGGCGACAGGCCTTTAAGCGATGAATGCGGGGTCTGATTATAGCGCAGGACATAAGCCCGCAGGTGGTCACGCAGTCCCGAAAGCGAGGTGAAATCGCGGATATCCAGACTGGCCAGCCACTGATCTTTCATGGTGCGAAACCACCGTTCAATTTTGGCCTTCTGGATCGGCGTATAAGGCTGGTTATAGTGAAGGACCGAACCGGTACGGGCTGCCAGCAGCTCCATCTGCTTGTTTTTAAAGGAGCTGCCGTTGTCAAAGTTGTAGATTTGCGGACGACCATACCGGGCGACCGCTGATTTCATGACCGACATCAGGTTCACGAAATTATCATTGAAAAAAACATCAATCCCGACAATCAGGCGGCTGGCGTCATCAATCAGGGCGATAATGAAAACCCGGTGCTTCTTTCCGTCCGGCGTTTTAAGATAGGGACCGACACTGCTGTCCCCGCACCAGACTTCATTGATGTGCGGGCGTTCATAGCGTCGCATGTCATGATTGGTGGTGGTTTTCATCTCCAGCGCCAGCTGTCTGATAAAACGGTTAACCGTCGATTCCGACAGTTGGCCGGCGGTAACGCTGCCGTTCTCACGAAGCTGGCGGAAAATGGCCGCCGCCGACATCCGCGGATAGTTTTCTTTCAGATACCGGATCTGGGCCTGAAGATCGTCATCCAGTTTGCGTGGCTGGCCACTGTCCGACCGGGACGAAGGGAGCAGGCCATCAAAGCCCTGATTCAGATAATTGCGGTACCAGTACTTGATCGTTTGTGGTGCAAAGTGCCGGGTTGATCCGTCGGCCAGCAGCACCCCTTTAAGGGAAGCGTCACGAAAGAAAGCCTCGTTGGACGGATAAGCATCAGAAAGGCCTGAAATAAGGGGAGCGATGACAGCATAGCGCATCAGCGCAACTGCCTGAGCTTTATTCTGGTTCATGGTTGAAACCTCCTTGGTTTTTTCATCCATTATATGAAAAAATGTCGGAGGGATCGTGTCAGCTTATGTGGGTTCTGGAAAGAAAACATTCGGTGTCGGTTTAATCTGCATAAACTGCCGGCCAAAGCCTTTAAAACACTGGCTGATGAAGTGACGGGTCATCGAAAGTGTCAGCCCGATGGCAAGCCGCCGCTGGCGCCAGTGGCAACGATACTGGCGAATCACATGCCGGATATTGCTTTCATCAATCGCCGGATGACTATTCATAATCGCAGCGAAGTCACCAGAAGCTTCATAACAGGAAAGGATTCGGATCTGCCCGGAAAGACTAATCTGAGAATAAGGGACGATCGATGACAGCAGTAGGGCATGGGTTCTTTTGCAAACGGCACATTTCACCCGACAGATCCGCAGTGGCACCAGGCAATCTCCAACCTTGATGCTGCGCCGGTAGTAGCCATGGACAGAAAGACCCCCTGAACAGCCACAGCTGCATGTAAGCTGGTGGAACTGAAGATCGTTAAGCGTCTGATCATATAAAATTTGCGAAATGGGATTGCAATTATCCGTAAAAATCGTTATCATATAAACTGTTATAGTGGGGCTACAACCTCTCTGTGATGTCATGAGTGGCAGATGGACTTTGTTAGGGTTATTTCTGCCACTCAATCAAAAGTAATGTTTTCATGATAACACAAGAAGGTACCGGATCAAACAATCTGACGCATTATGCTGCAGAATATTTTATCCGATACCTTCTTTTATTTTGACTGATAATGATGAAATTTAAAGCGAATAATTTGCTGAATAACAATATAGATGTTTTTGGCTTTTGGGGCTTGTTGAGTGGTTGATTTAGATGTTTTGTTAACAAGGCCTTATTTTAAATTTAGAGATAAGAAAGGCGAGGTATTTACATGAATTTAGAAGATCAATGTAGAACATCAGATATCGAAGGGCTGAAGAAATGGGCAAAAATACCCGTGGATATGCAGCAACGGCTCTTAAATAATGTCTTTTGCTCAAAATGTGGGGTGACGACAATTATCGATTATGGTATTCAAAATGATCAATTCGGTTTGGTTTTGCAAGGACATTGTAAGAAGTGCGGTGAGAGCGTAGCAAGATTTGTCGAAAATGACTAAAGGTAGCCAATGAAGTGATAGGGGGTGATTGAGATGAGCAAAATCTCCATTCGTTTTTTTGATGATAAAGAAGTGCGGGCTGTCTGGGACGATGAAAAAGCCAAGTGGTGGTTTTCTGTGCTGGATATCATCAGTGTTTTGCGTGGTGAGGACGACTACACAAAAAACAGAAATTATTGGAAATATTTAAAGACGAAACTTAAAAAAGAAAACAACGAGTTGGTTAGTGCCGCTAACCAACTGAAATTGATTGCTGCTGACGGGAAAAAATATCGAACCGATACATTTGATCATGACGGTATCATCGAACTTGCGAAAAATTTTCCAAGCAAACAAGCAAATCGTTTTATTGAATGGTTTAGTTATAGCGATGAAACGATTGATGGGAAGAGCAAATCAAAGGCATATGCTCTTTTCGACAGTTCCTTGTTTGATACAATCGAAGTCGGTACTGTCAAAGGCTTACAGCAGATTCACGGTTATTTATTCGGAGGGCTATATGACTTTGCCGGGCAAATCAGGACGCTTAATATTGCCAAGGGTGGTTTTCAATTTGCGATGGTGCGTTTTTTGCCTGAAACGCTGAATAAAATTGAAAAAATGCCAGAAAATTCTTTTGAAGAAATTGTCGATAAGTACGTAGAAATAAATGTTGCTCACCCCTTTATGGAGGGAAATGGCAGAAGTATGCGCATATGGCTTGACCTGATTCTGAAAAAGAACCTGAAATTGTGCGTGGACTGGAGCAAAATTAATAAAAAAGACTATCTTACTTCTATGGAAAAGAGTGTGTCAAATCCAACGCAAATAAAAGCACTTTTGCAGTTTTCCTTGACAGATAAGATAAACGACCGTGAAATGTTTATGAAGGGTGTCGATTATTCCTACTATTATGAGCAGGAAAATGAAATCACTGAAGGTGAAGGTGAATAAAAGTACATTGGAAACGTCGGATGCTTGGACGATGGCAAGCACGATTCGTACTATTTAATAGAGGTTTATTAATTCAATTTTATTAAAAAGGGGTGATGAGCGAATGGATTATAAAAAGCTATTGGATCACAGCAACAATTGGCTGAAATACGCGATTCTACTTCACTTGTTCCATGAACCAAAGGACAGTCTTGTAGAAATCAGAAATGTAGCATTAGTGGATGATCGTATTCAAAAACACCTTTCTAGTGTTGCGAATTTTCACGCGAGTCTGGTGACAAATCATAAAAATCCTGATTTGCCGATACACAAGCTCATGTTTCTTCTAGATCTCGGATTCGATATGGAAGTACCTGAAATAAAAACGGCAGTTGATGAAATTCTTAAGCATCAGGATGAGCACGGCATTTATCAGTCTCTGACCAACGTACCGAAGCATTTTGGCGGAGCGGGTGTGGATGTTTTTAGCTGGTGCCTGTGCGATGCCCCGCTGCTTTTGCTTGCGCTGATAAAAGCAGGCATGGATTATCATGAACATATTAAGCCTGGCGTTGACTATTTGGTTTCGTTGTGCCGTGATAATGGCTTCCCTTGCGCCGCTTCTTCAGAACTCGGTAAATTCCGTGGTCCCGGGAAAAAGGCCGATTGCTGCCCATATGCAACGATGATAATGGCCGATTTATTATCATACATACCAGAGTATCAGGATTCCCAGGTCGCTCATTGCTGCGTTAATGCGCTACTAAGTCTCTGGGAAAACAGCCTTGATCTGCATCCGTATGTGTTCTATATGGGGACGGACTTCCGTAAGTTGAAAGCGCCATCGTGCTGGTATGACATTGTCAGCATGGCAGGAGTTCTTAGTAAATACAAATTCGTGCATCAAGATCCGCGATTCAAGGAAATGATAACCCTGATAAGAAACAAACAGGATAAAGATAAATATTTTACGCCTGAATCGGTGTATATGAAATTGAAAGATTGGGATTTTGGGCAAAAAAAAATACCGTCTCCTTATTTGACCTACTTATGCTATCGTATTTTTGAGCGTCTGGAATAATGACAGTAAGAAACTGAAATGAATCTTAATTCTACTTTACCTATAGACATAACCACGAAAACAAGGCACCCTACGACCATTTTTTCGTAGAGTGCCTTAATTATTTTAATTTACTTCAATATCTACCGTCACACCGGATTTGAATTCCACAGTGAATTTATCCTCGTAGACTGTGACTTTTTCAATCAGTCGCCGGACAAGCGCCTCGTCATATTCGGTCAGGGCGGTTGACTGCTCCATCAAAAATGTACTCATATCGGAAATTCGTTTCTTAATGTCATCCCGTCCGGCACCTTCTAGTTGATGCTTTTGTTTTTCATCATGCAAACGGTGAATTTCAGCACCAACTTCTTCATAGTCGGCCTTAGAGCTGGCGAGTCTCAAAAGCTCCTGTTGTAGTTCCTGAAGTCGCAATTCAATATCAATCAGGGGTTGATTATTTTCACGGCTGAGGACGGTTTTGATGTTTCCCTGTAGGGTGGCAAGAAAGGTGTTTTTTTTGCCAAGCGTCTGATTGATAGCGTTGACTAGAATCAACTCGATTTGGCTTTCCGGAACCGTACGGGCATCGCAGAATAGCCCGGTGTTTTCCAAGCGACTGACGCAGCGCCAAACGACGGACTTTTTGCCGCGGTTGTTCCAATGGACCCTGCGAAAAACTTCACCGCAATTGCCACAAATGATCATGTTTGAAAAACAGTGCGTACAGCTAAAGGTTCGGTTTTTCCCATTCGGACTGGTGTGGACGATGCGGCGTTGGATCAGTTCCTCCTGCACCTGCATGTAAATTCCCCTGGGGATGATGGCCTCATGGTTATTTTCGACATAATACTGCGGAACGATGCCATGATTCTTAACTCGCGTCTTTGTGAGAAAGTCCGTGGTATAAGTTTTTTGTAGGAGGGCGTCGCCGATGTATTTTTCATTTCGCAAAATCTGGTTGATGTTGCTGGTGTACCATTTTTCTCTCCCGGCGCCATTTTTGATGCCGTCTGCCTCTAAACCGCGGGCAATTTTTAACAAACTGGCACCTTCAAGATATTCCCGGTAGATGCGTTTGACAACCTCCGCTTCCTCAGGAACAATAACCAGCTTTTTATTCTCGTCTTTGGTATAACCTAGGAACCATTTGCAGTTGACCTGGATTTCCCCTTGCTGGTAGCGGTATTGTAGGCCCATCTTCACGTTTTGGCTTAAGGATTGGCTTTCCTGCTGGGCGAGTGAAGCCATGATCGTGAGCATGACTTCACCTTTGGAATCCGTGGAGTTGATATTCTCTTTTTCGAAGAATACCGCGATGTTCTTTTCCTTTAGTTGACGGATATATTTCAGGCAATCCAGCGTGTTTCGGGCAAACCGACTGATGGACTTGGTGATGACCATATCAACATCACCAGCCATACACGCATCAATCATACGGTTGAATTCTTCACGCTTTTTGGTATTGGTACCAGATATACCGTCGTCCGCATAAATACCCGCCAGTGCCCAGTCCGGATGGTTATTAATGTAGGACGTGTAGTGTTCGATTTGCGCTTCATAGCTGGTGGCTTGCTCATCACTGTCAGTGGAAACCCGGCAATAGGCTGCTACCCGTAACCTCGCATTTTCCTCATCTTCATTTTTGGCTCTGGTTTGCTTTCTAGCTGGAAGTACGGTGACGCTTTTGCTTACATTCATAGCAACTGCAGGGAAGCACCGCAACAAACAGATAGGCTTCGGTGGTATCCCCGGTAAAGGGATCCTGAATCGGAATGGTATTACCGGCCCAGTCAACCTGCATCACATCACCCGGCTTATGCCGGATCCGCATGGTTGCCTTTGTCACTCTGGCCCAATGGCGGTACTTGTCACAGAACTGGGAGTACATATAGGGGGTATCGCCATTGGTGTAACAGGTTTCACAGTATTCGCTCCAGAGCAAAGAAAGATTCACTCCCGGCTTGGCCAGTTCTTTGTGGATGGCGCTGTAATCAGCCTCCTTTCGGTGATTATTTGCTGTCAGCCGATCGGGATAGAAGATGGCCATCAGTACTTCATTGGTTGTCGTTTCGTCCAGGGGCCATTCGATGCCCGATTTGGTTGCGGTTTCAAGCACTTCCCGGATCGTATTTCACGAGCTATGCACGCTTGCAGCAATCTGTCGCTGGGTGTAATTGAGACTGTTCAGTCTCAAAATTTCTCGATAATTCACCATGATTATCGACCTCCTGTAATGATAGTCACACATTTGTGTGCCAACTTCATTATAGGATCAATTTATATGAATGGCTCACCTTTCGTTAAGGTGGGTCAGTTCAATCGTGACGCTGGGACGGTTTGACCGTGCAGATGGGATTTCACGGTCGGAATATACAGGCGGCCGTTAAAAACTCCAGGAAGGCTACATCATCAAGCTTATCATTTTGAATCTTGAGTTTTTCTTTGGTGCCGCCCTGGTAGTCGACATTATAAGGGGGGTCCGTTAGAACAAGATCAGCCAGTCGGCCATCCATCAGGGTGTCCATATCTGCTTTGACTGTGGAATCGCCACAGATTAACCGGTGCTTTCCCAATAACCAAACATCACCGGTTTGGGTCATCGGGGTAGTGATCTCATCCAAAGCCTGCTCTGGATCAAAGTCATCCTCTTGGGCATCGGGTTCGCCAAAAAGTTCATTGATTTCAGCCAGATCAAAGCCGCTATCATCAAGATCCTTTAGCAGATCCGTTAACAGCGGCACATCCCAATCTCCGGAGACCTTATTTAGAGCAATATTCAATGTTTCTCTTTTTCTTCATTAATATCCACTATAACGCAATCCACTTCTTTTTCGCTCAGCTGGGTCAGTACCTTAAAGCGCTGATGACCACCGACGACGTTGCCGGTGCGCTGGTTCCAGATAACAGGTTCGACGTAGCCGAATTCCTTAATGGACCGCTTGAGCTTCTCATATTCCGCATCGCCAGGCTTGAGGTTCTTGCATTGTTAATCTAAAGATATTCTGGTATAATATCTTTAGATTAACAAAGGGGGACAATCAAATGCCTAATATCAAATCCAGTACGGATCTAAGAAATAATTACAACGAAATCTCTAAATTCTGTCACGAACACGAGGAACCCATCTTCATCACTAAGAATGGTCAGGGAGACTTGGCTGTCATGAGCATCGAGGCATACGAAATGTTAAACGGCAAGGTTGAACTTTATCGTGCCCTTGATGAGGGTCGAGCTGCCATTAAAGCCGGAAAAAAACGTCCACTGACTGATGTCATAAAGGACCTGCGACAAGAGATAACCGATGGCAACGTATAGCATTGAGATCTCAGAGCCAGCCGAAAACGACCTACGAGACATTGTCCTGTACATCTCGTCACAATTGTCATCACCAATGACGGCCATAAATATGATGGATACGATTGAAGAAGCACTGCTTGGTTTAACCGAAATGCCACAGAAATGTCCGGCTGTTCGTGATGACCGGCTGGCTTCAATGGGGTACCGGAAACTTTTGGTTAAGAACTATGTCGCTTTCTTTACCATCGATGAACAATCCAAAGTTATCAACGTTGAACGAATCCTTTATGCTCGTCGTGATTGGCTTCGTATTTTGTAGTCTTTCACTTCCACCGGCCACCTTCCTGAGCCGTGATAGTGGAGTGACAGCTGCTGCACAACGCCATCAGGTTTTCTTCATCATGGTTGCCGCCTTTGGATAGGGGAGTGATGTGATGAATTTCATGGGCTGGGGTTAGTTTGCCATTCTTTTGGCATAACATACAAAGTGGGTGGGCTTTGATGTAACAATCGCGGATACGCTTCCATGCCCAGCCATAGCGTTTCCGGGTCTCAGGATCGCACTGATACTTATTGTAGTGTTGCTCCGATAATTTCTGATGCTCCTCGCAGAACCGGCCAGCGGTTAATTCTTTACAACTAGGATAGCTGCAAGGGCGTTTAGGCTTTCTAGGCATGGTGTTCGCCTCCTTCAGGGCATAAGAAAAGCCACCATCAGATTTCTCCCGTGGTGGCCTGCGCCTACTTTTTTCACAATACTATTATAACACATTGGGTATTAACATCAACTCTCATTTACTCTCCACTTGCTTCAAATGTGATTTTTTAAAGGTCGTTGAAAAGCATTGACAACCTCACAAGAAAGCGGTAATATAACGCTAACAAATCCCACGGGCCTCTGTCATTGACACGCACACTCGGTGGGCTTTTTATTTTTAAAGAGATTTTTATGAGTAATAAACTCAGAACAACGTTGAGTGACTTCCGATACGATAAAGCATTAATACCAGAACATCGTCCATCACCTCATAGACCAAAAGCCAATCGGGTTCGACATGACATTCACGGCATCCTTTATAATTACCACTTAAATCATGATCACGATATTTTTGTTCCAGAGGTTCATCATCGGCAAGTTTTTCAATAACAGCATAAAGTCGGTCAATATCTCTGCCTTGTTTTTTGGCAAGCTTAAGATCTTTTTTAAACTGATTTGTGAATTTAACTTCGTATTTCATTCTTCCAGTGCAGCTCGCAAATCATCCATATTGGAATAACCTTTGACACTGCTATCTTTGGCCAGTTTTCGACCTTCGGTAATGGCAGCAACTGTTTCCTGATTTGGAACAGACAATTTCATTTCAAAAGGTATCCCATTTTCCCGGATTGCTTGTCTGAGAAAAATATTGATTGCTGTTGTCATGTTAAGACCAAGCTCTCCAAAAATTTTCTCTGCAGCTTCTTTGATATCTTTATCGGTACGAATATTCAAATTTGTACTAGTAGCCATTATAAGCACCTCCTTATCTACCATCATTATAGTTCGAAATGATCATATTGTCAATTCAATGTACGCATCATATACGAACTTATGATGAGCATTAAGGTTTATTTTAAGCTTGAGCTCGTTCATATTTTTCTGCATAAGAAAAGCCACCATAAGATTTCTCCCGTGGTGGCCTGCGCCTATTTTTTCACAATTTGTTTTTAGGACTTGTTGAGTG
The DNA here is from genome assembly GCF_002237635.1 of Acetobacterium sp. MES1. NCBI lineage: Bacteria > Bacillati > Bacillota > Clostridia > Eubacteriales > Eubacteriaceae > Acetobacterium > Acetobacterium sp. MES1. The sequence continues at coordinate 62,610 of NZ_MJUY01000036.1, read as the reverse complement.
GTTGATTTAGATGTTTTGTTAACAAGGCCTTTTAAAGAATTTCGAGATCAGAAAGGCAAGTGCTACATGAATTTAGTAGATCGATGTAACTCATCAGATATGGATGAGCTGAGAAAATGGGCAAAAATTCCCGTGGAGATGCAGCAAAGGCTCTTACAAAATGTGTTTTGCTCAAAATGTGGGGTGCCGACAATTGTCGACTATGGTATTCAAAATGATCAATTCGGTTTGGTTCTGCAAGGTCGCTGTAAGTAGTGCGGTGAGAGCGTAGTAAGATTTATCGAAAATGATTAAAGGTAGCCAATAAACTGATAGGGGGTGATTGAAATGAGCAAAATCTCCATTCGTTTTTTTGATGATAAGGAAGTGCAGGCTGTTTGGGACGATCAAAAAGCCAAGTGGTGGTTTTCTGTTCTGGATATCATCGGTGTTTTGTGTGGCGAGGACGACTACACAAAACACAGAAATTATTGGAAATATTTAAAGACGAAACTTAAAAAAGAAAACAACGAGTTGGTTAGTGCTGCTAACCAACTAAAACTGACAGCGGCTGACGGGAAAAAATATCGAACGGATACATTTGATTATGACGGTATCATCGAACTTGCGAAAAATTTTCCGAGCAAACAGGCAAATCGTTTTATTGAATGGTTTAGCTATAGCGATGAAACGATTGATGGGAAGAGCAAATCAAAGGCATATGCTCTTTTTGATAGTTCCCTGTTTAATACAATCAAAGAATATATCGCAAGAAACGACTAAACGGTGCACAAATTGTCGGATGAACGAAGTCATCTTTTGATAATATGCTATTGGAAGGGGGGATCAAATGGATTCGTTAAGCAGTATGAATAATGCCTTGACCTATATTGAAAGTCACTTGACAGAGGTGATTGATTTTAAAGTATTGTCAAAAATTGCACTCTGTTCGGAGTATCATTTTAAACGTATGTTTTCTTTTTTATCTGGCATCAGCTTATCTGAGTATATTCGAAGAAGACGGCTGACTTTGGCGGCGTTGGAATTAAAGGATTCAAATTTAAGAATCATCGATATTGCTATGAAATATGAGTATGGATCAGCCGATTCATTTTCTAGAGCCTTTTATTCTGTCCATGGTATTTTGCCGTCTGAAGCAAGAAACGAAAGTGCCCAAATTAAAGCATTTCCCAGAATGACCTTCCAATTATCAATTCAAGGAGGATGTGAAATGAATTATCGGATTGTTGAAAAAGAACCATTTAGACTGGTGGGGTACAAAAAGAGAGTACCGATGGTTTTTAGTGGGGTTAATCCAGAGATTACTAAAATGTATGAACTGCTAACTTCGGAAGTAATTGTTCAATTAAAAAGCTTATCCAATATTGAACCAACTGGAATGATTAGTGCATCGACAAATTTTTCCGAAGGAAGAATGGACGAAAAGGGAGAACTGGATCACTATATTGGTGTTGCTACCCCAAGCAGTGATGTCGGAGATTTTGATGAACTGGAAGTTGAGTCGAATACCTGGGCCGTATTTGAATCAATTGGACCATTTCCTGAAACATTACAAATAATTTGGGGCAGAATATATTCTGAATGGTTTCCGTCATCAGGTTATGAATCCGTAAACGGCCCTGAAATACTCTGGAATGAAAGTACAGATTTGCATAATCCTAAATACAGAAGTGAAATCTGGATTCCCGTAAAAAAAAGCAGCAACTAATATTTGAATGTTAATCTGTTTGTTCAATCAAATTATGATAAGAATGCTTATATCGACTTGCTTATGTTGGCCGCCGAGCAGGAAATCATAATCGATAACAACCAGGTTTTATATCCACTGGCCACGTTGCTGGGCTGTGATGACGGTCTGACAGTTGTTGTACGATACTAATAGGTGCTGGTTAAAGATAAACTCAACTAGTCGAGACGATACTAATCTCGATTAGTTGAGTTTTGTTTTTTTGAAAAACTTTACAAAAGTTAGCTTGAATTAATATTTTTAGTGGTGTAGTATTGTCCCTATGACTTGGAAATCGACAGTTTAGTTATGTGAAAGGGAGTAACAATGAATTATAAGATAGGAAAAAGCTCTAAAGCCAATCCCGATGCCGCCGTCACCGAGGCGACCAGTCAGCTGAAAAAGCCTCAGCTGCTTCTATTTTTTTCAGAGGTGGACGATTTTACCGCCTATGCCAGAGAAATAAAGACCCGATTTCCGGATGCTATTTCGATGGGCGCTACCACCTTTGCGGCCTTTTGTAAAGATGGGGCGTATAAAGACAGCCTGTTAGTCATCGGTTTTGAAGATGGGATCGTCTGTGAAGCGGGTCTTTTAAAAGATGCAGATAAATATCCGCTAAAATATGTGGAGCAGGTTGAAAAAGCGGCAGCCCGGTTCAATAAACCGCAGAATACCATCTGCCTGGAGTTTTCCAGCGCCCTGATCAGCTGTGAGGAATTGGTTTTGTCAACCCTCAATGCGGTGCTGTCAAAAAAGAAGATCCCGGTTTTTGGCGGTTCTTCAGGTGACCGGGGACGGGCCGAAAAAACCATCATCGCTTTAAACGGTCAGGTCTACCAAGATGCCTGCGTCTTTGTGATGATTGAAAACCTCGGTGGAAAAATCCGTTTATACCGGGAGAATATCTATAAACCGACCCGTCATTATTTTAAATCCACCAAGGTAGATGTGCGCAAACGGATTGTCTACGAATATGATCACAAACCGGCTGCTTCCGTAATGGCTGCCGCCTTAGGTGTCAAGGTCAGTGAATTGCCCAAATATCTGGATAGTTATCCATTGGGCCGGATTATTGGCAATGAAATGTTTATTGTCGCGAACAATCAGGTTGTCAATGGCAGCGGCATGGAATATCATGCCCGCATCTACAACAATTCCCAGATGGTGCTACTGGAGCCTGATGATTATCAAACGGTTCTTCAAAAAACACTTGACAAGGCCCGGCAGGAATGCAGCCGCCCCAGTTTGACACTAATGGTCAATTGTCTGGCCCGTTCGATTCTTTTTGAATCCAATGGTGAGTTAAATCAGTTTGCCACCACAGTCGGAAACGCCCTGGGCAATTATGTCGGTTTTGCAGGCTATGGCGAGCAGCTGAATGAACAGCACTTCAACCAGACTATGGTGCTGGCAGTATTTGAATAGAGTGGGAGAGATGAACTTGTTAGAAAATAATTGTGTGAACAGCAGCATGATAAATGAAACCGGTTTTATGATAAAAAAGCGTGATAAAACAATGGAAAAGAGCATCCAGTTTGGCGTTAAGCATATTGAAGAAAAAATCGAACTGCTGATGCAGGAAGAGGTGGAAGTTTCAAACTATTTGGATGATGTGGCAAAAACCTATTCGCAAATCACCAACATCAGTGAAATGACAACCAATATTAATGACGATTTTAAGAGTTTCAGTTCCTATGCCAATCAGATTAATACGGTTATCGATAACTCGGATACGATGATTAATCAAACCGGCACAAATGTAACCGAACTGGCAAACAATATTTTACATACCAATGATCAACTTGATAACATTGCCGAGGTTTTTTTACAGTTGGAAAAAGACTTTGCCAACATTAAGAATATGTCCAACGGTATTAATGGTATAGCGATGCAATCCAACCTGCTGGCTTTTAATGCCTCCATTGAAGCCGAACGGGCTGGTGAGGCGGGCCGGGCTTTTGCCGTGGTCGCCCAGCAAATGCGGGTCTTATCGACATCGACCAAGGAACTGGTTGATGGTATTGATGACAGCGTCAAAGCGCTTTATAAGAGCATCAAAGATGTCAATATTGAAATTCAGGCGTCAAAGTCTGCAAGTATGGCAAATCTGCATAAAGTTAATGCGGTAAAAAGTAATATTACCCAAGTTAGCGAGTGTACCGATGAGGTTAAGAATTTCAGCAAACAGATCATCAAAGGCATTGATGCCACCAGCGAGCGGATCAATGGTGCAGCAGAAGGGTTTGGGGCCATTTCAGAGGTTGTCGATTCGTTTGGTGAAAAAATTGATACGCTTAATCAAAAAATGAGCAAAAAATCCACCATTATCTGCAGTGTCATTGATTTTCTGCAACAAATGGAGAACATGCTGGCTGAACTGGTCACAGATTAACCCGTTTCTGCAGGTGCCGATAGAATAAAAAATGGTGCGTTTTGATGCGAGGGGTGGGTTGCTATGGTATGATCACCTATTTGCTTTAAAATAGAAAAAATTTCGTGTTAAAGACGTTGCACGACCGGATTGTTTGGATCTGGTTGGACAACGTCTTTTTTTCCCCAGCTAGCCGTCTAAGGTTCAGTCAACGATGAATAAGCCTCAGGATTTATGCAAAAATAGATAAAAAAAACTGAACTGTTCGAAATATTAACGTCTAAATCATTTTTTTGTTTAAATTCCCTAAATCGGTGTATAAATGACAGGGAATAAGCATTAATTGGGTAATCTGTAATGATATTGCAACAGATTATTAAATAAGTGGATGCTTTAGCCGATCAGGGCGAAATAATTCAGTTTGTGGTAGACAAAAGATAGTTCAAGAAAAATCGAAGTACGTGAGGTGACAAATGTGACAAGAAATTTCGAAAACGAACCAATGGTGGAAGTCTACATTTTTGAAACGATCCAAAATCTGGAGCAGCTGGAGCAGGTGATCATCTGCAGTGAAAAAAACGGTGGTTTCACCCCGGATGATGTCAGTGAGATCTTTCGGTTTATGCATACCATCAAGGGCTCATCGGCAATGATGCTATTTGATAACATCGAAAAGGTGGCCCATGCAATGGAGGATGTTTTTTACTATATCCGTGAGCAAAAACCCTCCGGACTGGATTTTTCGGCAGTTTCTGATCTGGTGTTGTCATGTGTAGATTTTATTAAAGCGGAGATCGAAAAAATTACCAAACGCTATGACGCCGACGGTGACCCTGCTTTTCTAATTGAATCTTTAAAAGTATTTCTGGACGAATTGCGGCAGATCTTTGGCGAGGAAGACAGCCAAAACCGGAGCCAGCAAAAAAAGCAGCAGTATTACATCCCTCAAGAAAAAAAAACAGAGCCCACTGCTGCGTCACCAAATCAGGACAGCGACGGGAAAGCTGCGGGTTCCTGCTATCAGGTGATTATTCAATATGAAGACGACTGCACAATGGAAAATATCCGGGCTTATACGCTGGTCTTCGGGTTGGCCGAGCTGGCCGAAGAGGTTTATTATTTACCGGCCGACATTGCTGAGAATCCCGACACAGCGGCCTATATTCGGGAAAATGGTTTTGAAATCTATTTTAGAACCGAGCTGGGCTATGAAGAAATCAAATCTCATTTTGAAAATATTATCTATGTGGAGCAGCTGCTGTTCCGGGAAATTGAGGATGAACGGCTGGATCTATTCAGGCAACCGCAGGAGCCGACAGCCCCCCCTGAAAGCTTTGTTTTGCCGGAACCGGAGCTGGCGAAACCGATATCGCCCACTAACCTTTCGGCTGCTTCTGAGGAACTCCCCAAAAGCAGCGGTGGGGCCACCCAGAAAATGATCAGCGTCAATGTGGATAAACTGGATAATATGATGAATCTGGTGGGGGAACTGATGATCACCGAATCGATGGTCACCTAATGCCCGGAAGTGGAAATTATTCAGTCCGAGAACTTTCATAAAGCAGCCATTGAGCTTCATAAAATCACGGTGGAACTTCAGGACATGGTCATGTCGATTCGGATGGTGCCGCTATCGACCACCTTTGTCAAAATGAACCGGATTGTCCGGGACATGTGTAAAAAACTGAGCCGGGAAGTGGTACTCGATCTCTATGGCGAAGAAACCGAAGTCGATAAGAATATCATCGAACACATTTCCGACCCGCTGATGCACATCATCCGCAATGCCATTGATCATGGTATTGAAAGCGAGCAGGAACGGTTGTCAAAAGGCAAGGAAAAAGCCGGGCGGATCATTCTCGAAGCCAAAAACGTTGGCAGTGATGTGATGATTATTATTAAGGATGATGGCCGGGGTCTGGACAAGGAACGAATTCTTAAAAAAGCCCGGGAAAACGACCTCTTGACCAAACCCGAAGCGGAAATGAGCGACCGGGAGATTTTTAAACTGATTCTACTGCCAGGCTTTTCCACCAAAGAAAGCATTACCGAATTTTCCGGCCGGGGAGTGGGTATGGATGTGGTCACCAAAAATCTCGAAGAGGTTGGTGGCACGGTACTGGTGGACAGTGAAATAGACCGGGGCACCACCATCACCCTGAAAATTCCCCTGACCCTGGCGATTGTTGAGGGGATGAACATCCGGGTCGGAAAGTCCCGCTACACCATCCCGATAACGACGATTTCTGAATCCTTCCGGCCCAATCTAAAGGACTGTATGATGGATCCGGACAACAACGAAATGGTGATGGTGCGGGGGCAATGCTTCCCGATCCTGCGGCTCCACAAGCATTATCAGATAAAAAATGCCGAAACTGATCTGACCAAGGGGATTCTGATTATGGTGGAGCAGGACGAAAAGGTGATCTGCGTATTTGCCGATGAACTCCTGGGGCAGCAACAGGTGGTGGTTAAAGCACTCCCCAACTATGTCAATGCCATGAAAAAAGTTCTGGGATTGGCTGGTTGCACCCTGCTGCCTGATGGCAGTATCAGTCTTATTATGGATATCAGCGGCCTGACTGGTTTACGGGTTCAATAACCGCCATGGATCAAATCAACTTATAAATTGGAGCTCACGTCAGTTTCGCGATGACCTAATATTTGTATGGATAGGAGTGGTACGATGATAAAAGAAGCGACCGAAGAATTTGATCAGGACGATGATCAACAGGGGATGTATTTAACCTTTGAGCTGGCTAATGAGTACTACGGGATATGGATTGGTTATGTGACCGAGATTATTGGCATCCTGCCTTTTACCGAAGTGCCGGAGCTTCCGGCCTATGTCCGGGGGATCTTCAACCTCCGGGGTCGGATTATTCCCTTAATGGATATGCGTCTACGGTTTCAGAAAAAATTTGTTGCGTATGATGAACGATCCTGTGTGATTGTCATCGATGTCGGAAAAAATACCGTTGGTCTGATCGTAGACAGTGTTTCAGAGGTAATTTCGTTTGAAGCAGCAGACATTATTGAACAACCAATGCTCAGTTCAGGCATTTCCAACCAGTTTATTAAGAGCATCGGCAAGGTGGGAAATGAGGTCAAACAACTGCTGGACTGTGACAAGTTATTATCCAACCAGGAAGTGGAAATTCTAATCAATCAGAAAGATGAGAGGTACAAGGATGAGATGGTTTTATAATCTGAAAATTGGCACAAAGTTGATTCTCGGTTTTGTTGTGGTTGCATTGATTGCTGGCGGTATTGGGGTGATGGGCGTTATCAACATCCAGACGGTGGATCGTCAGGACACCTATCTCTATCAGAAAATGACAGTACCTCTGGGTGAACTGATTTATATCACCGATGCTTACAAAGGCATTACCAACGATGTCAACGGGATTATTTTATCCGGAAATGCTGATGAAATCGCCCGGTTGGAAGCCAGTATTCAAGAACAGAATACGGTGTTTGATGGTAAAATGCAGAGTTTTCAGACGACACTGATTTCCGAAGAAGGTAAAAAGCTGGTGGAAAGCGCCATTGCTCAAAAAGAAAAGATGAATCAGGCCAGTGCCGCAATCATTGCCCTGGTACGATAGGGAAAACAGGCCGAAGCCATTGCGCTGATGAAGAATGGTGACTATGCCAGTGCCGCCGCCCAGATGGAAAGTTATTGCCCGGATGATTGAAATAAAACTTCAGGTGGCTGGCGAAACGGCGATGGCAATAGTGCCATTGCCAGTTCCTCAACCTTTATGACCATTATCTTGATCGTTATCGGGATGGTTCTTTCGATTCTGCTGGGGATCTTTATTGCCTCCACCATCAAAAAACCGGTCCATCAAATGGTTGATGCTTCCAAACGGATGGCCGATGGCGATCTGGATGTCGCCATTGACATCACGACCAAAGATGAAATGGGCGATCTGGCCAGCGCCTTTAATCGGATGGCCACCAATATCAATGAGGTGATGGTCAATATTAACGAAGCCACTGAACAGGTCGCTTCAGGTTCCCGGCAGGTTTCGGATTCCAGCATCTCCCTGTCTCAGGGTGCCACCGAGCAGGCCTCTTCGATTGAAGAACTGACAGCCTCGATTGAAGAGATCGCTGCTCAGACCCGGCTCAACGCCGAAAACGCCGAGCAGGCCAATCAGCTGGCTGAAGATACCAAAGAAAATGCCAACCAGGGCAACAGCCGGATGCAACAAATGCTGGGCTCCATGGAAGACATCAGCGAATCCTCCAATAATATTTCCAAGATTATCAAGGTAATTGATGAAATCGCCTTCCAGACCAATATTCTGGCGCTGAATGCCGCAGTTGAAGCGGCCAAAGCCGGACAAAATGGCAAAGGCTTTGCCGTTGTCGCCGTAGAAGTTAGAAATCTGGCGGCCCGATCGGCCAGCGCCGCCAAGGAAACCACGGCCCTGATTGAAGGTTCAATCAAAAAAGTCGAAGGTGGCACTAAAATTGCCAATGAAACGGCGGCTGCACTGGTTTCGATTGTGGACTCGATTGAACAGGTCTACGGGCTGATTAATAATATTTCGGTGGCCTCCAATGAACAGGCGATTGGTGTGGAACAGATCAATCAGGGCATTACCCAAATTGCCAATGTTGTTCAAGGAACCTCGGCGACCTCTCAAGAAACGGCCGCCGCCAGCGAAGAATTGGCCAGTCAGGCAGAACTCCTTAAAGAACAGGTGTCCCGCTTTAAACTAAAACGGAGCGGTTTCATGGGTGCGACCGGTTATGAAAACGTCAACCCCGATATGATGCGGATGTTTGAAACCATGAAAGAACAAAACCGCCAGTCGGTTAAAAAGCGATCCGGTCAGAACACCCATGCGCCAGTCCCAAAAACCATCATCCTCAGTGACGATGAGTATGGTAAATACTGACAGCCAGTCATCGGGATAGGGCTATGACTTCAGAAAAAACGTGACGGGAGTAATCAGATGGATGAAATGAGACTGCATCTCAAAAACAAAGATAAAGCCTGGCTGGTGTCAACTTTAAATAGCGCTGGCGATGCGATCATTACCTGTGATTTGGATAATCAGCTGGACTTTGCCAATGCTGAAGCCCTAAGAATACTGGGGCGGCGACTGTCAGATGTTTTGGGTAAACCCCTTAATGACGTATTGCGTCTGTATCGGGATGGTCAACAGGAACCGATTCAATTTTGGGAATATGGCGAAAACAATCAAGTCACAACAGCCGTGGGACTGCCCCGACGCAGCTATTATCTCCGACCGGACGGCCATAAAAGCTATTTGTCAGCGCATTTGTCGCCACTGCCCTTTAAAGCCTTTATGAACATTGCCCGCGAGTCTTTTCTGGAAGATATCCAGAGTCATATGAAAAAAGCGGATCAGACCCGCTTTATCGATATTCTCAAAGATTCGCTGGAAGAACAATCCAACTTTAATATGGAGCTGGAACTATTGGCCCCCAACAATACCTATCGCACCTTCCGGGGAATGGGTCGACCCTTCTATGATAAAAACCGGGAATATGCTGGCATGATTGGGATGTTTCTGGATATCCATGACGAACGCTTTGCTGAAGAGTTGTTTATAAAAAGTCAGAAGAAATACTACTCGCTGTTTAAATACATGGACAGCAGTATTTCCTATTTCAAAGCCCTTTATGATGAAGGCCGAAATCTGGTTGATGCCGAACTGGTGGAAATGAATCTGCTACGGAAAGACTCTTTGGCATCAAGCGGGATGAGGTTATTGGGCACAAATTATCGGAAATGGGGTTTTTGGAAACCGAAGAAAGTCAGGGTTTGTTCAATCGCTTTCAGGAGGTCTTTAGTTGCGGAGAAAACATCCAACTGGAAGAATATTATATGATTCGCCTGAAAAAGTGGGTGGAGGCTTCAATATATAGCCCTGAAGCTGGATATATTGCGGTGCTGTCATCTGACATCGACAGCAAGAAAAAAACCGAGATTAAATTAAAACAGGCCATTGCCCGATCGGAGGAGGCCAATCGGGCCAAAAGCGAGTTTCTGGCCAATATGAGCCACGAAATAAGAACGCCACTCAATGGCATTGTCGGGATGATTGATCTGACCGCCCTGGAACCACTGACCGAGGAGCAGCAGGATAATCTGCGGACTGCCAAGGTCTGTGTCAGCTCGCTGATTGGGATCATCAACGACATTCTCGATTTTGCCAAAATGGAAGCCGGAAAATTGATGATTAATCCGATGAGTTTTAATCTCATGGATCTGATCGAATCGACGGTTAAAGCCCATAAAAAACATGCACTGGAAAAGGGTCTTGACTTATCGGTCGACTATCGTAGCATCATTTCAAACTTTGTCATCGGTGACAGCATGCGCCTTAAACAGATTATCAATAATTTGCTCAGTAATGCCATCAAGTTTACCAATACCGGTTCGGTTAAAATTATAGTCAGTCAGGAACCCGTTCCTGAAAAGAATTACGAAATTATTCAAAAAATTGCCATCACCGACACTGGGATCGGCATTGATGTAAAAGACTATTCCATGCTTTTCAAGAGCTTTACCCAGATCGACGGTTCCTATACCCGGGAATACGGGGGGACCGGTTTGGGGCTGGTGATCACCAAGCAGCTCTTGGAAATGATGGGTGGTGGTGTGACCTTCAGCAGTCAACTGGGGGTCGGAAGCACTTTTTCCGTTTTTCTGCCAATGCTTGTTACTAAAAAACCTGGGCAAACTGCTATGGATACCCGGGACGACAGCAGTTTTTCAGAATGTCAGATCCTATTGGTGGAAGACGATCCGGTCAATCAGATTGTTGTAGCAAAATTGCTTAAAAGCATGGGTGCCGTTGTCGATGTGGCGGAAAATGGCGTAGCGGGTATTGATGCAGCGACCCAAAAAAAGTATGATCTCATTCTAATGGATATCCAGATGCCAAAGATGGACGGCCTTGAAGCAAGCCGGATCATCCGAGGGGGCCAACATTACAATCCTTCAGATGGGTATCTATATAAACAGGAAAACCATCTTAATCAGAAGACACCCATTATTGCCCTGACTGCCTTTGCCTTGAAGGGAGATGAAGCGTCATTTAAAACCAGCGGGATGGATGGTTATCTGTCTAAACCGGTGGATCGCTTTGAGATGCAGAGCCTGCTAAAAAAATATCTGGATAATAAGCAGTAAGCAAAAAATCAATTTGTGCCACTCGCAACCAATCGCTTTGATGTGCACGTGCAGCTGATGTCGGAAGCTGCTTTAATAAAACCACCCAAGCCAAATGGGCAGGATCCGAATGCGGTTACACAAAAAATTGATCAGTTGCAGCAACTGTTGGATCAGGAAAATCTGGAACTAATGGAAGTGATTGCCCATCAGCTAAAAGGAATATTTGAAGGAATGAATGCGGAAGAATTAAAAAATCTGGTTTTTAAAATGGAACTTGCAATCCGCAAAAGCCGGATCGGAGCAGTCAGTGAATACCTGGAACAAATCGCAGCAATCTGGTATGCGCAAAAGGCCGGAGCTGCCCGGGAGAATTGAAATGAAACGAATTTTAATTGTGGAAGACGACATGGTCAGTCGCAAATTCTTGGCCAAATTTTTAAGCCGCTATGGCGACTGCGATATGGTGGTGGATGGACTGGAAGCCATCGATGCCTATCTCCTGGCCAGTCAGGATGGCCAGCCCTATGATCTGATCTGTCTGGATGTGATGATACCAAAAATTGATGGCATCCAGGTTTTAAAAACCATCAGGGATCTGGAACGTCAGCAAGGCATCCCGCAAAACGAAGCCTGCAAAATAATCATGACCACCGTTCTGGGAGAAACCCCGGTGGTTCAGTCAGCCTTTGATTATAATTGCAATGCCTATGCATCAAAACCCCTTGACATGAAAAAACTGACAGCAGTATTGGGGAAAATCGGATTTATTTAAATGGGCTTATCCCGTTGGAGAACTGTTTGCACTACTTAATCAGAAAAAAACCGCAATCGCCAGCGACTGCGGTTTGATGATTTATAGAGTTTTGGCGTAGGTGCCAATTTTTTTATCAACGTTCGATATATGCTTGGTCAGCCAATTTACAATCATCTGATTGGCGTTAATAATCAGGGTGATATTTCCGCCGGATTCCTGATAATCTTTTTTTAGTTTGGCCAGCTCTTCAATAAACGCCTTGTGTAATTTTTTTTGTTCTTCAATTTCGGGATAGTTTATTTTGGCCATGTAAGCTTCTTCATCTTTAAAATGCTGCTTGGTATAATCGTCAAGAAAATCAAACATTTGCGCAATAACTTCCTTGGATTTTCCGGTCTTGCCGGCTTCAAAAAGTTGATCTGCTTTTTCAAACCAGATTTTATGCTGTGAATCAATGTTGTCTACGCCCACTGACAGAGCTGGTGTCCATACGATTGCCATATTCATTCTCCATTCTAAATTAGATTTATTCCAGTATAGCCTTTTTTAATCGGATTGACAAGAAAATTATTTACTGAAGAAGATGATAAATTCCGAAAAAACATCAGCAACACCGGCAAAATTCAGTATTTACAAGAGCCCCGGTCTGAGTTAAACTAGTCTAAGTATTTGCCGTTGTTGGGCATTGTCAGACGACGGGTGAATGCGGATAACAGGATTGAGGATGTGGAAAAATGATTCAAATCACCGAAAAAGAATTTGCCATGTTAACGGAATATATTCACAGTGAGTATGGTATTGAGTTAAAAAAAGAAAAACAACTTCTACTGATGGGGCGGCTTCACAAGCTACTGGTGGAGTTGGGCTTTGATAGCTTTACCGACTATTATCATTATTTAATCTCTGATAAAACCGGAGAAGCCAGTTCGGTGCTCATTGATAAGGTTTCCACCAACCATACATTTTTTATGCGGGAGCCGGAGCACTTTGAGTTCTTTAAGAATACCGTGTTACCTTATCTCAAGAAAAAAAAAGAAGCCGAAAATAACCGTGATATCCGGCTGTGGTGCGCCGCCAGTTCCACTGGCGAGGAGCCGTATACGCTGGCGATGATCATGGCCGAATTTTTCGGAACTGAGGCCCATCTTTGGGACAAAAAACTGTTGGCAACCGATATCTCCAACAAGGTTCTGGATACCGCTAAAAAAGGCATTTATGAAAAAGATCGGGTACAGGTACTCCCGCCTAACTGGAAATTAAAATATTTTCAGAGTTATGACAGCAACCACATGATGATTGTGGATGCGATCAAGAATGAAGTGATTTACCGTCGTTTCAATCTGATGACGCCTACTTTTGTTTTTAAGAAAAAGTTTGATGTTATCTTCTGTCGTAATGTGATGATTTACTTTGATCAGGCAACCAAAGACCGTTTAGTCGAAAAGATGTACAATTATATGGAGCCCGGAGGCTATCTCTTTATTGGTCATGCCGAGTCACTTAATCTGAAACAGACCAATTTTAAATTCATTATGCCAGCGGTGTATCGCAAGCCCTGTTAATTTTGCCATCACCACCTGGAACAAACGCAAAAAGTAGAGGAGGATCGGTTATGGAACAACTAAATAAAGTAACTGCAGGAATGCAGGCGAAAAAAAAATACCGGATTAAAGATCGTGTTTTATCTGAAATAGGAGCCCTGGAATGGCCGTGCTTTTTCACCATTACCCGCAGAGTTCGGTCAGCCGAGCAAACCGTTATGGAACTGACCAGAGAAGCACTTTTAAAAACCTATGCCCCGGTGGCGGTGCTGGTGGATCAGTTGGGAACGATTCGCTATGTTCACGGTCATACCGGGTTATTTTTAGAGCCGACGCAGGGTTATGCCGGGGTCAATAACATTTTAAAAATGGCCCGTAAAAAATTCCGTCGTGATTTGAATAAAACGCTCTACCAGGCTATCACCCGTCGCTTAGCGGTTGATTCTCCGATCATTGCAGTCAGACGGAAAAAGGCTACCGAGGGGCTTATCATTCGGGTGTTGCCGCTCTTAAAAGAAAGCTCCCCGGCCCAGAAAGAAGATTTTTATCTGGTCATCTTTGAACAGAATCCGGCAGTAGAAACTGTTAACAGTATTGAATTGGGCAATAACGCAGCAGTTGATCAGGAACTGATGGCGATTAACAGTGAAATTTCGTTAAAAAAAGCCGCCCTGACGCAGATCACAGCGGAGTTGGAGACTAGCCGTCAGGATCTCGATTTATCCCGCAGCAAACTCCATACCGTGAAGGCGCATCTTTTTGATGCCGAAACCGAATTTCAAACACTGACAGAGAAAATCCGCCAATCCCAGAAAGAACTGGAAATTCTCCAGAACGAATTGTTTGCCTCCCAAAATGAACTGGAAGCAAACCAAGCAGTAAAACCACCCCTCGCTGAAAAACGACTGCCGCTACGGGCAGAATTGGATAACCTCAAAAATGAGATGCTTATGGCAGACCTGGCCCTCAAAGAAAAAGAAAATGTGCTAAAACAATTTAATGGCTCCGATCAGCCCATAGCAGATACGCCTACCAGCTTCAAACAGGAAACAGCCGAACCAGAACCCATTGTCAAAGCGTTTGAGCCGGAGAGTGTGCCAGATATAACAATTGCTGAGTACTTATCAATAGACGCCGATTATCACTCCAAGCCAAATCCCTTTAACGACCAAGCCGCCTCCCAGGCAACAATTGAAAAGGGTATGGGGTTTTTCTCAAAAACTGAACCGAAGCCAATTTTTCCCGAAAATCCAGGTCTCAGCTTTGACAATGAAGCCGATACCGTTGATCCGGCGGATGATACAAAAGAACTTGTTTTTAAAGATTTTGCAGACTTTCAAACAGCAGCAAGTCATGGCTATCGCCATGATTCTGAGCTAAAATCAGTGGTTATTCCCGAGGGTGTTGAGGTCATCAAACGCAGTATGTTTTATCAATGTACTCAGTTGGAACGGGTGACCATCCCCAGCACCCTGAAAGTTATTGAAGATTTTGCCTTCTACGGCTGCGAATCGTTAAATAGCATTAATTTAGACAGTGCCAGAGTTCTGGAAAAGATTGGCACCTCTGCGTTTGAAGGCTGCCGCTCATTAATACAACTGGTCATTCCTGATGCCGTAATTGAAATTGAAGAAGCGGTATTTCTTGGCTGCCAGCGCCTTCAATCCGTTGCATTTCTTGAAAATAGTCAACTGGAAACATTGGGCAGTCATGTCTTTAAAGATTGCGTCTTAATCAGTGAAATGATCCTACCAAATCAGTTAAAGCATATTGGCATCAGTTGTTTTTATGGCTGCGACAATCTGAATGTAATTCATCTGCCTGATGAATTGGAAACCCTCGGGGAATATGCCTTTTATGGCTGTAACGCACTGGAGAAAATTGACGTCTCTAATCAGAAAATTCTTAAACAACCCGGCTTTTCAGTCGGATTTCCAGACGGGGTTAAACTTTAGTCTAAGGTCTTGACAATGTTAAAAAATTACAGGATACCCTCAGTCAGGTTGCGTTACAAATAATAATGATGCAAAAATTATAGTCAAAAAAAGTAGAATCTTAACGTTGGAAATGTTACAATATATAAATATTCCTGAATAATACAGGAATATTTTAATTAAATCTAAGATTTAAATAATTTTGGAGGTTGAGGCTTAGTGAGTAAAAATATGAGTGTCGTAAATATTGAGACCATCAATGAAGATAACCGAAAAAAACTTGAAGAGCAGTCATTTGAAGAAGCCGTACTAGCTTTGACTGAGAAGTTGGAGTTGGCAAATAGCCTGCTAAAAACCATGCTTGAAACCACCCATGAGTTTCTTGTTTTCGGTCTGGATCGGGACTATCGGTATTTAAGCTTTAATAATCGACATAAAGAAATGGCAAAAGATCAATGGGGGGCCGACATTGCAATTGGAACCCGTATTTTGGATATCATTAACAGTAATGAGGAACGGGATAATCTACGGGGATTTTTTGATCGAGTGCTGGCTGGTGAACAGTTTTCGTCCCTTGAAGAGTATGAGGGTGATAGTGGGAATGTCATTGTTGGTAAAAATCATTGGGCACCAATCAAAAATAGCAATGGTGAGATTATCGGGATCCTCTGCTTTATGCAGGATGTCACCGAGCACCGGAGTTTCATCAAGGAGATGCTTAAAGAAAAAAACAGTCTTGACCAGAACATGGAATCCTTGTCCTTTTATGATCAATTAACCGGTGTATACAACCGCAAGTTCTATGAAAAAGAGCTGCAACGAATGGATGAAGAGCAATACTACCCACTATCGATCATTTTTATGAACATCAATGGCATGTCCAAGATCAATAGTGAGTATGGTCACGCTGTTGGCGATATTCTCATGCGAAAAGCAGTTCAGGTTCTTAAGTATGGCGTTCGGGGCGATGATGTGGTGGCCCGCTACGAAGGTGACGAATTTGTTGTTCTGATGCCCAGAACCGAAGGTGCCAAGGTTGAGCGGGCTTTGGAGCGCTTTAAAAAGAGTCTTGACGAAGTTAAGGTTCAAACCATTAAACTCTCGGTTTCTTTTGGTTTTTATACCAAGTACGATGAGTCAGATAATACGGAGTCGGTCATTAAAGCCGCACAAAGACAATTGGAACGACAGAAAGAACTCGATTATATCTAGTAAACTTCAGACACACTTACAGAAAGCGTTACCTTTAAACCATTTTGAACCAATTTTTATCATGCGTACGCAGCATCTGGCTGACGTGCGCTTTTTTGCGCTCAAAAAACATCTGATAGAAGCGAGCGCATGTCAATCATTATATGAATATTAGCTCTTTGTTATTGATTATTTTGCATCTTAATGTTAAAATAAAAGCATCAATCTACAAACGTTATGATCGCAAAATAATAATTAAATTAAACTTACCCCAAAATCACCAAAATGCACAACTGAAGGAGGAGACGAAGGAAAGAATGAGCAAGGAAATCGGTAATGTGTTAAAAGAAATGATAAAAGAAAAAAATATGACAATTTTTTCACTTGCTAAAGAAGTGGGAGTCGATCGCTCCACCCTTCAGCATTTCTTGTCAGGCAAGCGCCGTCTTAATCTAGAGGATCTTCAGAAAATTATGGTGGCTTTAAACCTGAGCAAAGATAAAAAGAAGTTATTATACGCCCTTTATGAGAATGAGTATGACGATTGCGAAGTTCTCAAAAACAGTCATGATATCTTTGCTCTTTATAACGAAATCAGTACTCAAACCAATCAGAAGAAAATGTGGATTGAAACGGAAGAGTATCTGGTAAAAACCCAGTTAGCTTCAGAAAAAGTTCGGATTATCAACGGACAGGTAAAAATTGAGGGAATTATCCGAAGTTGTTTTATGGAAGAAATGGGGCGGAATGAAGATGCCCATGTCATCATGTCAATCAATTTCAAACACTATTTTCTGTATGAGTTAATTATGCGGATCAGTTGTCATAATCATCACTGCGGAAAAATTCAGAATATTATTCCCTTAGTCAATAAGAAAAAACTGGGAAATAACCTCGACATCCTCAAAACCGTTCTATTACTAAAAAGTCTCACAAATATTGATTATGAGCCGTACTATTTCTACTCAGGAACCAAAATATATGATGATATCAGTATTATTGTTCCCAATTATTTTATCACATCAAAGCAGGTAATCACCATTGACCGGGATTTTGAAAGTGCGATTATTTATGAAGATCCTGAAATTTTAGACTATTACCAGAAAAAATCCCAGATGATTCTGGGAAAATGCATACCTTTTGTTGAAAAAGAATCAGCACAATGGGTCGATCACACCCTGCCAGCATTTGAAAAAATAAAAAAAAGCTCCATCTCAGAAAAGTTCATTTCATTTGATCAGCTTGAAACGATCCTGGATCAAAGCGCCAATCCGCAAAAGAAGGGTGTTGCTACTACGATCTCACCTCAGGAAACAGGTGGCATTCTTCGATCTAGTATTTCGGTACTGCGAGACGGCGTAGTTGGTAGTGCAAAAAACCTGTGCATCCGCTATCATGTCAATGAAGAAGTCGTTGAATTTATCATACTCAATCGGATGAACCAGAGCATCCAAAAACTGATTGTCAGAGAAATTGGAATAGTAATTGTATTTAGGGATTTTTTAAATTATCTGCCCCAGAGTGTCCATGTCTGTTCTCCTGAAGAAGTAAAAAACAGTCTCCGAAATATCCGCAGTGTGGTTAACGGAATAAATCCAGTTTGAGCAGGTTTTATTCTGTAACGGTTCCATTTATTTGAGTTATGCATTCAATGTTTAAATCGTACTAAATCTTCGCAAAAAACACTTGACGACATTAAATTGTGATGTATAATAATTGCATACAATGTAATAACGCAAAGGAGAACGATCATGAACATATATGATTTTACCGTAAAAGACGCCACTGGCCAGGATGTTTCCATGAAAGAATATCAGGGTAAGGTGTTATTGATTGTCAATACCGCCACTGGTTGTGGTCTAACCCCACAATACGCCGGACTTCAGGAGCTATACGATACTTATAAGGATCAGGGCTTTGAGATTCTTGATTTTCCCTGTAATCAGTTTGCCAATCAGGCCCCCGGTTCTGATGACGAAATAAAGAGTTTTTGCGAAACCCGATTTGGTGTCACGTTTAAAATTTTTCATAAAATTGATGTTAATGGCGATAACGCCGATCCGCTGTTCAATTTCCTGAAAAATGAGCAGGGAGGAATGTTGGGTTCCAATATAAAATGGAATTTCACAAAATTTCTGGTAAATAAACATGGCCAGGTCGTTAAACGATTTGCGCCAACCGATGTGCCCGAAAAAATTGAGAATGATATCAAAAAATTATTAGCCGAATAATCCCCTGCGAAAAATTGCCTGCAACAGAATTGTGATGTATAATGATTGGTATACTATTTCAAAGGAGTGATTGACTTGAACAATGATCAACTGAAACTGGAAAACCAATTGTGTTTTCCGCTTTATGCCAGTGCCAAAGAGGTGGTTAAACGTTATAAACCCTCTCTGGATGAAATCGGACTGACCTATACCCAATATCTGGCCATGATGGTGCTGTGGGAACATAAAACCATCAATGTGAAAAAAATGGGCGAATATCTCTATCTGGATTCGGGAACCCTGACTCCGTTATTGAAGCGTCTGGAATCAATCGAATTAATTGAACGAAACCGTGATCCCAATGACGAGCGAAACGTGATTATTAAACTCACCCCAAAAGGCGAATCCCTCAAGAAACCTGCCAGTCAGATTCCAGATAAAGTTAAAGAATGCTTACCCATCACCCAAGAGGAAATAATTACCCTATACCATATATTATATAAGTTATTAGGAACTAAATAAGGAATACCATATTTATTCATTATGCTAAGGCTTTAGCCCCGTTTATTTGGTTTAAAAAAATACTAACAAATGCTCAGTAAATTAAACTGAGCATTTTTTGTACAATGAATCACAAAATTCATAACTTTATTTAAAATAGACGACAAAACAATCCCCTTGATTAAAGTATTAGAATGTGGTAATGTGTAGGTAATTAGCAATTAAAAACCAGTTAAAGGAGTAACATTCCTGACTGTTCGCAGAGCAGGTACAACTGTTCATTTTTCGTCATTCAAAATAATTAAGCGTTAATCGAATTTTTGACGATAGAATTTCGATTTAAGACGTTGGAAGCAAAACAAAATAAAAAAGAGTTGACATATTAGAAAAGTCTAATATAATAATGATAGGCTGATTTATTATGTTGATGCAAGGAGAGTTTTTCATGGAAATGGATTTGAAAGATCACGAGGTTACGGCAGACATTCTTAAAGCACTGGGACACCCAGTCCGGTTGTGTATTACAAAGGGACTGATCGCCAATGGCAGATGCAATGTTTCCTATATGGAAGAGTGCCTTGAAGTTTCCCAATCTGGGGTTTCCCAACACTTATCAAAGCTGAAAAATGCCGGCATTGTCAAGGGCTACCGGACAGGAAATGAGATTTATTACGAAGTCATCAGTAAACCAGCTCAAAATATTATTAAGGCATTGTACGGAGAGGATTTATCATGAAAAAAATATTAATTATTGGCGGCGTCGCCGGTGGTGCGACTGCTGCTGCCCGTTTACGTCGTTTAAGTGAAGATGACGAGATTATTTTGTTTGAGCGGGATGAGTACATCTCTTTTGCTAATTGTGGGTTGCCCTATTATATTGGCAATGTGATTAAAGATCGTCAAAAATTACTGGTACAAACTGTTGATGGCATGTCAAAACGTTTTAATCTGGATATCCGAAATTTCAGTGAGGTTATCAGCATTGATCCAATCGCCAAAACCGTGGCAGTTAAAAACCACCAGACCGATGAAGTGTATACTGAAAGCTTCGATAAGCTGATCTTATCTCCCGGTGCCAAACCAATTTCTCCTCCGATTCCTGGTTTGTCAGAAGCCCAAAATGTCTTAACCCTCCGAAATATTCCTGATACCGATAAAATCAAAGCCATTGTCGATGGCGGCAAGGTCGGACGGGCGGTCGTCATCGGAGGCGGATTTATCGGCGTTGAAATGGCTGAAAACCTCCAGGAGCTTGGAATCAACGTGACTCTGGTTGAAAAAATGAATCAGGTCTTAAAACCCCTGGATTTTGAAATGGCTCAACTGGTTCATCAGGAAATCAATGCCAATTGTGTTAATCTGATTCTGGAAGATGGGGTGAATCATTTCCAAAAGCAGGGAGCCGAGGTAGTTCTGGAGAGCGGTATGGTATTACAGGCCGATCTGGTTATTTTAGCCATCGGTGTTGTTCCGGAAAACGCACTTGCAAAAAATGCCAATCTCAAATGCGGTCCCCGGGGTCATATCGTCACAACTGAAAACTATGAAGTCATCAATGCCGATACCGAAGCCGTTAATCCCGATATTTTTGCCATTGGTGATGCCATTGAAGTAAAGGATTTTGTAACTAAAAAGCAAACCGCCATTCCCTTGGCCTGGCCAGCAAACCGTCAGGGTCGGGTTGTTGCTGATTATATTAATGGAATTAAAACAAAAAACCTGGGAATTCAGGGCACGGCTGTCGCCAAAGTCTTTGGCAAAACAATTGCTTCCACCGGCAATAATGCCGCCCAGCTGGATATAAAAAAAATAAATTATCAGGTGGTCATTGCACATCGGGCCAATCATGCCGGTTACTATCCCAATTCCACCAATATTGCCTTGAAACTGCTTTATGATCCAAAGAGCCTCCAAATTTTAGGGGCCCAGGCGGTTGGCCAGGATGGCACTGAAAAACGAATTGATGTTATTGCCACCGCCATGAAAACCGGTGCGACGGTGTTGGATCTTCAGGATTTCGAATTATGCTATGCACCGCCTTTTTCATCAGCCAAAGATCCGGTCAATGTTTTGGGTTATATCGCCAGCAACATTGAAACCGGCGTTTATAAAACAGTAGAATGGTTTGAGATTGACGAGATCATTAGAAAAGGCGGCTTTCTATTGGATGTCCGGACACCAATTGAATTTAGCGCCGGTGCCATAAAAGGTGCTGTCAATATTGAACTCGATACCTTAAGAGATCGCATTGATGAAATACCGATTGCCAAGGACACCCCAATTTATGTCAGTTGCCAGGTCGGCCAACGGGCGTATCTGGGTATACGAATCCTAAAAGGTCATGGCTTCACCAATGTCTATAACTTATCGGGTGGCTACAGCACCTACAAAACAGCCCACTATCAGCTGGCTCAGCCGGATTTCACTATTGGTGAATGCATCCCCAAGAAAGACGAAGCCGATGGCGGCAATGTCGATCACGGCGGTGATGGGAACCAGGTGATCAAAAAAAAGGTGGATGTCACCGGATTGCAATGTCCAGGGCCGTTGATGGCTACGTATGAGGCGATTCAAGGTGTTGAAGCCGGTGATCTGGTGCAGATTATTGCTACCGATTTTGGCTTTGTCAGTGATATCAAAAGCTGGTGCGAAACCAACGGCCATACGCTGGTATCGCAGATAACCCAAGGCAAAAGCTTTGTCAGTGTGATTCGAAAAGGTGATGCTGGCGAAACCTGTAGCCTGATGCCTGCTGTTTCAACTCAGAAGAATGCCACCCTGGTGGTTTTTAGTGGCGAACTAGATAAGGTTCTGGCCTCGATGATCATTGCTCAGGGGGCTGCTGCCCAAGGGAAAAACGTCACCCTCTTTTTTACATTCTGGGGGCTCAATGCATTGCGACGAAGAGACGGCAAAGGTCACAATAAAACCTTTATCGAAAAAATGTTTGGAGCGATGATGCCAAAGGGAGCTGCCCGACTGCCACTGTCAATGATGAATATGTTGGGAGCCGGCCCGGCGATGATTAAGGGCATCATGAAAAAGAAACACGTCGATGACCTCGATACAATGATTAAAAAAGCGCAAAATGCCGGGGTTCGTTTCATTGCCTGTACCATGAGTATGGATCTGATGGGGATAAAGGAAGAAGAATTGATTGACGGGATTGAATTTGCCGGCGTCGGAACCTATATCGCCAGCAATGAGAATGCCGGAACCACCTTATTTGTATAAACACGAATTGCATTCGTACAACCATTTTATAGATAAAACCAAACAGGCTGTTGCAGAATAGAAATTTCTGTATCAGCCTGTTTACATTGCTTAACCAAAGCTTTATTTCAGGATTTACAAGATAAATAGATTTCTTTCATTTGTAAAAATACTGAACCTATGATAAAATACAGTTGGAAGGAAGTGAGTAAAATGCCGAAGTATTGTCCACGATGTACTTACATTTTGAGTATTGACGATACAAAATGCAGTTTTTGCGGCATGGTAATAACAACGGGAATCGTTGTTGATAAGAAGATCGCTGATGAATTCCTTGAAGAGGAAATGATGGAACGTGGAAGTTTTTCACGGGAATTTCTCGATGGTGGCAGGGAAATGACCCCGGCTAAAGAAGCAAAGCCACTACAAACGGATGATGTCGTCTTGACAGACGAGTTAATTGCTGACGAGATCATTGGCGACAAATGGTTCAGTGATGAAACGGAAAAAGCTTTTGAAGTTATGAGTCTTTCAAGAGGATTATTGGATCAGGGACGGGAAATGATGCCTGCCGTTGAAAGGCGAATCCTGACGAGCAATGATGAGCTTTTCGCAGAGGAAATGATTGGAGATGAAATCACAGCTGATGGATTTTTGGCTAATAAAAATCGACCAAATCTTCCAAAATCAATGCAGATGTGAATGTGAGAGATGACTAAATGAGGATTGATCAAAAACAATTTGTGAGAATGAGGAAGTGTCCGATGACACACTGATAGAATTACGAAGATTGTCTCTGACAAGCCATGTAATTTAAAATCGTGTGGAATCGGACACTTTTTTAATAGAAAAGCTAAAAGAAGTTTGACAATATCAGTGAATCATACTATAATTAAAACAGAAATTATTAGTTAGGAGTTATTCTTAATCATGAAAAGTAAAAAGATCCAAATGTATACAGATATGATCCGTAGTGTCGGATTAAAAGCCACGCCCCAGCGTATCAGCGTTTTAAAGGTATTGTCAGAAATGACCTCGCACCCCAGTGCTGATATGTTAATGGATGCCCTCGAAAATCAGGGATATGTGATGTCGGTAGGGACGATTTATAATATTCTTGAAACCTTCTCTGAAAAAGGTCTGATTTTAAAGTTAAAGGACAATCAGGAAGTAATGCGTTTTGATGCCAATACTCAGTTTCATGTACATATCTATAATAAAGAAAACAACGGTATTTGTGACTACTTTGATCCGGAACTGGAAATCTTACTTTCCGATTATTTTAAGAATAAACTACCGGATGATGTGTCGCTAAACCGTATGGAAGTCTCTCTTTTTGCCTGATCATTATTAAGAAACTTACTACTTTTACAAAAATAAATTTTAACATCAAAAGCCTGATGCCGTGGTATCAGGCTTTTGAATTTTTTGGACTTAAATGTTATGATAAATATTTATCTTGAATCATTCTTGACAAATACTTGTTCCAGAAATATAATTTAAACATGATTTTAATCGGAACAGTTCTTTAAAGAAAACAGGTAAGATTAATATCGAAAACAGCTACAAATATAAATTACTGGAGGGTATCATATGAATTCAAATTTTAGTTGTAAAACCTGTGCAAGTGCGGATCAAAAACTGGAAAACTTTATTTCCAATCTCAGCGTGGATACATCGCATCATCGGATGGAGGGGCAAAGTGTCAAATGTGGTTTCGGGCTACAGGGGATCTGTTGCCGGCTTTGTTCAAATGGGCCATGTCGAATCACACCAGACGGACCCAAAGGGGTTTGTGGCGCAACGGCTGACACCATCGTGGCCCGAAATTTCCTGCGTGCGGTTTCTGCCGGGTCGGGATGTTATATACATATCGTTGAAAACACGGCTCTATTGCTTAAAAAGACCGCTGCCAGCAAAGGGATATTAAAAGGTAAGGTTGCTCTGGCCAAACTGGCAGAAATTTTTGAAGTGGATGAAACCGATGAGTATATTTGTGCGGAAAAGATAGCCGATCTGGTCTTATCTGATTTATATAAACCGGACTATATCAAAATGGAACTGGTCGAAAAAATGGCTTATAAACCCCGGTTTGATCGTTGGAAAGAATTGGGCATCTTGCCAGGCGGGGCAAAATCGGAAGTGTTTGCCGGGGTTGTCAAAACGTCTACCAATCTCAATTCAGATCCCGTCGATATGTATCTTAACTGCTTGAAGCTGGGTATTTCTACCGGTCTCTATGGTTTAACACTGACGAATCTGCTAAATGATGTGATGCTCGGAGAACCTTCCATCCGTTTGGCGCCAGTGGGCTTACGGGTTATTGATACCGACTATATCAATATCATGATCACGGGTCATCAGCACTCAATGTTTGCCTATTTACAGGAGCGGTTGATTCAGGGGGATGTCATTGAAAAGGCCAAAGCTGTTGGGGCCAAAGGGTTCAAACTGGTTGGTTGTACCTGTGTCGGTCAAGATCTACAATTGCGCGGCGAACATTATAAAGAAGTCTTCAACGGTCATGCCGGTAACAATTTTACCAGTGAAGCGATTCTTGCTACTGGCGCTATTGATGCGGTGTTATCCGAATTCAACTGTACCTTACCGGGGATTGAACCGATCTGTGACGAATTAAAAATCAAACAAATCTGCTTAGACGATGTTTCCAAAAAAGCTAACGCTGAAATGAAACCCTTTGTTTTTGAAGAAAAAGAAAGCCAGAGTAATGAAATTATCGATTCCGTAATCGAAGCGTATCAGGCCAGACGGGGAGTGGTTGCCTTGAATCTGGATGCCGAACACGGCAATGATGATACGTTAACCGGCGTCAGTGAAGGCTCCTTGAAATCATTCCTGGGGGGAACCTGGAAACCGTTGATTGACTTAATTGTCAAAGGTGAAATTAAAGGGATTGCCGGGGTGGTCGGATGTTCCAGTTTAACGGCTGGCGGTCATGACGTGCTGACGGTCAATCTGGTTAAAGAATTGATTGCCAAAGATATTCTGGTTTTATCGGCAGGATGTTCATCCGGCGGGTTGGAAAATGTCGGTTTAATGTCCCCTTCAGCGGCATCTCTGGCCGGACCAAAGCTGCGGGCCGTCTGTGAGAGCCTGGGAATTCCGCCGGTTTTAAACTTTGGTCCCTGTCTGGCGATTGGCCGACTGGAACTGGTTGCCACTGAACTGGCCGAAGCCATCGGCGTTGATCTGCCACAATTGCCGTTGGTTTTATCAGCGCCGCAATGGCTGGAAGAACAAGCACTGGCTGACGGTGCCTTTGGTTTAGCCCTTGGTCTGCCACTGCATTTGGGTTTACCACCGTTTGTAACCGGCAGCCCGGTGGCGGTACAGGTATTTACTCAGGACATGTTAAGCCTCACTGGTGGACAATTGATCATTGATGAAAATGCCCAGTCAGCCGCCCAAACTTTGGATGCCATCATTGAAAAGAAACGTCAGGAATTAAACATCTAAGGAGGTGTAATCATGAAACGAATCATCATTGATCGTGAAAAATGCGATGGCTGCCTGAACTGCAATATTGCCTGTATCAGCGCCCATGAAGAAGGTAGTAATTTTTACACCGTCAACCTGCAAAGTCCTGATGCCGAAACCCGAAATTTCATCAAGTTCGATGCCGGGAAGGGTTATCTGCCAATTTTCTGTCGTCACTGTGACGAGCCGGAATGTGTGCTCTCCTGTATGAGTGGAGCGCTGGAAAAGGATCCGGTTAGCGGCCATGTGCAGTATGATGAAAACAAATGTGCTGCCTGTTATATGTGTGTGATGAACTGCCCTTTTGGGGTGTTAAAGCCAGATAAAAAAACCCGGACGAAGGTCATAAAATGTGATTTCTGCGATGATAAACCGGATGGACCCAGTTGTGTCAAAGCCTGTCCCAAACAAGCCATCGTTGTGAAAGAGGTAAACCTATGAAAATTGTAATCATCGGAGCCAGTGCAGCTGGCATCAGTGCAGCCAAAACCATTAAAGTCTCAGAGCCAAAAACAGAAGTCGTCATTATTTCCAGGGAAGACAGCGTTCATTCCCGTTGTATGCTCCATAAATTTCTGGGGCATCAGCGGGATGCCAAAGGAATCAGCTTTATTGCCGATGATTTCTTTGAGACAGCAGGAATAACCTGGCTTAATAATACCACGGTAATCAGCCTGGATCCTGATTATAAGACCGTAACAACCCATAACAATCAGACAATCAGCTATGACAAATTACTGATTGCCACCGGAGCGGGCTACTTTATTCCGCCGATCCCGGGACTGCGGGAATCAAAAAATGTCTATGGCTTCCGTGACTTAAAAGATGCAAAACTTTTAGACCGGGAATGTCAAACAGCAAAGAATGCTGTGGTTATCGGTGCCGGTCTGGTGGGGATGGACGCTGCTGTGGCTTTATTGGAACGGGGATTAAATGTCACCATCATTGAAATGACTAAGGACGTAATGAGTTTGCAGCTTGATCATCAGGCTGCTGTGGCCTATCAGCAGCTGTTTGAAGAGGCTGGCGCAGAGTTTATCCTGGAAGACAAGGTTGTTTCGGTGGATGTCAATGATGTCGGTCGTGGCACAACAATCCATTTAGCCAGTGGTAAAGCGGTTCCTGCCGATGTCATTGTGATTGCAGCTGGAGTGCGCCCTGCCTTTAATTTTACGCAGGGATCCGGGATAAAAACCAACCAGGCGATTCTCGTTGGTGATGATCTTAAGACGAATATCGACGATATTTATGCCGCTGGAGATGTTACCGGGATTGCCGGGATCTGGCCGAATGCCATGAAACAGGGCCGTATCGCAGCGATCAACATGCTGGGCGAAAAATTATTATACGAAGACCGCTATGCCCTTAAAAACACCGTTAATTTCTATGGGCTGACAACCTTATCGTTGGGGAATATCAACCCGGAACCGGAAGAAAACTGTGAGATCCTCATCCGTGAAGACCGCCACAATTATCAGAAAGTGGTGCTAAAAAATGGCGTCGTCCAGGGCGTAATCATGCAGGGCGATATTGGCGGAACGGGTTTCTGGCAATATCTGATCAAAAATAAAATTGATGTTTCCGATAAAAACAAAGATGTCTTTGGTTTAAGCTTTGCTGATTTTTACGATCTCGATCAACAAACCGGTGAATACAAATATGCGGTCTAAAAACCATCGCATGCAAAATACTTAAGACAGCCGATCGCCTCTTTTCATTTTATTTCATTTGGTGTATACTACATTGAAATGAAAATTATCAGAAATATTTTGAGGAAATAATGTCAGAAACAGTAAATCCAATTGTAAAAATTGAAATGGAAAATGGCCAGACCATGGAAGTGGAACTATATCCCGAAGTTGCCCCGATCACCGTTGAAAACTTTTTAACCCTGGTCAATGATGGGTTCTATAATGGCTTAATTTTTCATCGAGTCATTCCCGGTTTTATGATTCAGGGCGGATGCCCCCAGGGTACTGGCATGGGCGGCCCGGGACACACTATATTAGGTGAGTTTTCCGGCAATGGCGTTGTCAATGACCTAAAACACGTCAAGGGTGTCATTTCAATGGCCCGTTCCGGCATGCCAAATTCGGCTGGTTCGCAATTCTTTATCATGGTTGATGATGCACCATTCTTAGATGGCCAGTATGCCGCTTTTGGTAAGGTGATCTCTGGTATCGAAACAGCGGATGCCATTGTAGCGGTAGATCGGGATCGATCAGATAAACCCTACACCGATCAGGTTATCAAAAAAATTGAAGTTGTGTCCTGAATTATATTTTGAAATCATCCTGCTTTTATGATAAAATAAAATAAAAAGGATGTGAGCGCAATGGCAAAGTATTGTCCCAAATGTTACGCCGGGATCAGTTCCGAAGATGTAGTTTGTGGTAACTGTGGTAATGTTTTGAAGGAAAATCCTGGTGAAGTTGAAGATTTCACGGCAGGCGTTTTCGACAATGAAAATCTTTCTCATGATGTTTCCGGAAAAGAGATTCCTGGGGATACCCCGGATGAAGAGAGCTTATCGCAAGAAATTGTTGCCGATGAAATCATTGCTGATGGTATTGTCGAGGAAACGGTTATTATCTCAGAAACCATCACAACGACACCCCCAGAATCGACGCAAAGTGGATCATCCTATCAGGCTCCACCAAGATCCCAGGCAGTTCCGGATAATGCCGAAGCCCCGATGACACTTGGTGACTGGATGCTGACCCTGCTGCTCTTGTATATTCCGATTGTCAATATCGTGATGTTGATTATCTGGAGCGTTGATTCAAAAACTGCAGCCACGAAAAAACACTTTGCCTGGGCAACCTTGATCTTTATGGGCATCGGGATTGTCCTCTCGATTATCTTCTCCAGCATCGTAATGGCCATTGTCGCATCGATGATGCAGTCGATGTATTATTACTAAAATTCACACCGAAAAAGAAAAGAACCGTCAGCTGACGGTTCTTTTTACGTTCATGATACTTTTAATAATCAACCGGGTCTTCGACACAACTGATAATGGCGTTTTTAAAGGCTTCACAGGCAGTTCGGCAATTAGCCTGGGTACCCGTCAGGATGGCGCCACTGAGGTTTGAATTGGTCGGTGGTCCGAAAAATTTTACCACTTCCACATCGGCAACTGTCAAAGCTTCATCGATACCTACAACCCCTTCTAGGGCCGGAGCAAACAGAAAAGCAATCGAGGAACCCATCGGCAAACCATAGGTTTTCGAAAAATATTTACCGATCTTGGGAACCAACTGGGCATAAATCAGGTTACTGTCATCTTCATTAACGCTGTAAACACTGGCTTTATTCTCGGCGTAGTCACGAATATAGCGCAGTCCATTTTCAACGTCTGAGATGGTTGGGCCAGTAATGACGCCAAATACCTGACCGTCATTGAGACCGGCGCCAGCTCCGTAAAGGGTTTTTACGTAGGCAACCTCAACATTGGAGTTTTTAGTGGCTTCGTCAGCTGCGCAGTAGCCAACACCATCATATTGGGTGGTAAAAATCCCGATGTCAATACAACCTTCCGGCAATTCAAATTCCTCCAACATGATGTCTTCAACAGCGGTAAGCAATTTACTATAAACAAGTTCGCATTTAATTCGATCTCCAGTCATGGTATCATCTCCTTTTGTGAATTCTGTGAAAATTTACTTATTAACTATAATAGCATTTATTTTGTTCTGGAACAATAAAAAAAAAGCAGCACTACGGGTAGTTATCTGCTTTTTGAGGCTGCTTGGATGATCAGGCATTAATCATTTGGTCATACTATCAATGGCACCGTATTTGCG
Organism: Acetobacterium sp. MES1; assembly: GCF_002237635.1. Classification (NCBI taxonomy): domain Bacteria; kingdom Bacillati; phylum Bacillota; class Clostridia; order Eubacteriales; family Eubacteriaceae; genus Acetobacterium; species Acetobacterium sp. MES1. Next base: position 32,700 of record NZ_MJUY01000036.1, on the reverse strand, counting down.
GAACCGTTGATAGCGGTTGTTGATCAATTGGTCGTGATCGAGAGCCTGGTTTTTTTGAAAACATTTATATAATCCGATTTTTAATTCCCGATAGACGTTTTTGAAATCACGATGGTTCTCCGATATAATCTTATCGATGATCTGGAGCTCCAATAAGTCTTGAGCGGTCAGCTTTAGGCAATTAGCCGCATCTTTGGTTTTGGAAGCGTCTTTCCAGAGAATACTGGCACAGCCTTCCGGTGAGATCACCGAATAGATGGCATTTTCCAGCATCCAGACCTCGTCGGCCACTCCCAGGGCCAAAGCGCCACCACTACCACCTTCGCCAATCACAACCGACAGAATCGGAACCTTTAGGCTCATCATCTCCATCAGATTATTGGCAATGGCTAGTCCCTGGCCCCGTTCTTCGGCACCGATTCCACAAAAGGCACCGGAGGTGTCAATCAGACAAACAATCGGGCGATTGAATTTTTCGGCCAGTTTCATCTGCCGTAGGGCCTTGCGGTAACCTTCCGGATGAGCGGAGCCAAAGTTACGTTTGACCCGGGATTTGGTATTCTGACCTCGTTCCTGGGCAATGACGGTCACTGGCATGTCCATCAGGTGACCCAGACCGGAAATTACTGCCGGGTCGTCACCAAAACAGCGGTCGCCATGCAGTTCAATAAAATCGGTAAAGAGATTATCAATAAAATCCTGTCCGGTCGGACGGGTCTTTTTACGGGCCAGGGCAACCCGTTTATATGCTTCCATTTTGATCACCACCTTTGGGAATCCCGTGAAGGGTTAATAATTGTGTCAGGGTTTCTTTTTGGGTGCTACGGGGAACAATCGCATCGACAAAGCCTTTTTCCAGTAAAAACTCGGCCCGTTGAAAGCCTTTGGGTAAACGCTGACGAATGGTCTGCTCAATCACCCGGGGGCCAGCAAAGGCAATTAAGGCTTCCGGTTCAGCCAGAATAATATCGCCTTCCATGGCGAAGCTGGCAGTGACACCGCCAGTGGTTGGGTCGGTGAGGATGGTCAGGTAAAGCAGACCGGCATCACTGTGTCGTTTGACGGCACCGCTGGTTTTAGCCATTTGCATCAGTGCCAGCATCCCTTCCTGCATCCGGGCGCCACCGGAAACGGTGTAGCCAATCACCGGGAGCTGGTGTTTTAGGGCGTATTCAAAGATTAACGTGATCTTCTCTCCGACAACCTGTCCCATACTGCCCATCATAAAGGTGGCTTCCATAACGAATAGAGCTACCTTCCGATTGTCAATTTTTCCGGTGCCAATAATGACTCCTTCGTTTTCGTGGCTGAAAAGGGCGGCCTGCTCCAGTTTTTCATCGTATCCGGGAAAACCCAGACGATTGGTTGAGGACATCTCATGATACTGCTCCACAAAGGTATCCTGATCAATAATCATATTCAGGCGTTGGCGGGCATTGATCCGAAAATGATGTCCGCACTTGGGGCAGACGTGGAAGTTGCTTTCTAAATCGGAGGTGAAGCTCAACTGCTTGCAGGATGGACAGCTTCGGCATAATTCCGAGGGAATCGCCGGATCGGTTTTACGCTTGATTCGGTGCTGGGCTTCCAGTTCATTTTTCGGTTTTTTAAATAGACCTTTACTAAGCATTTAAACCCTCCATTTTTATTCCGGCAAAGTCTTGCCAAATTCATTTTCCATAAAATCAGTAAAGTAATCGCCCGCAATAAATAAGGGGTGACTAAGAATATCCAACTGCACCTGGCTGGTGTGGTCAATTCCTTCAATCACCAGCTCACACAGGGCGGCTTTCATTTTGCGGATCGTCAGCTCCCTGGTTTTAGAGTGGACAATCAGTTTACCAACCATCGAATCATAATAGGGCGGAATCGCATAGCCCTGATAGAGCAGGGTGTCGAAACGCACCCAGGGGCCACCGGGTACATGAAGAAAGTTGATGGTGCCGCAGTTGGGCCTGAAATCGAGCAGGGGATTTTCGGCATTGATTCGGCATTCGATGGCGTGGCCCTGAATATGGACATCCTCCTGACCAAAGGTCAGAGGTAATCCAGCCGCAATCCGGATCTGCCATTTGACAATATCCACCCCGGTCACCATTTCGGTAATTGGATGTTCGACCTGCAACCGGGTGTTCATTTCCATAAAGTAAAAATGACCCTGCGCATCCATTAAAAATTCGATGGTACCGGCATTTTCATAGCCAATGGCCAGCGCCGCCTGGCGGGAAACTTCCATCATTGCCATGCGGATTTCTGGGGTCAGGGAAGGGGAAGGGCTTTCTTCCAGCAACTTCTGATTCTTGCGTTGCACCGAGCACTCCCGTTCACCCAGTGCCACCACATGCTGATGCTGATCGCAAAGTAATTGAATTTCGATGTGCTTGACTCGGGTTAAAAACTTTTCCAGATAAACCCCATCGTCATAAAAAGCATTTTGGGCTTCCTGCCGGGCCAGCGAATATTCGTTTAAGAAATCCTCGGATCGTTCCACCAGTCGGATGCCTTTGCCACCACCGCCAGACCGGGCCTTGACTAATAATGGATAGCCAATTTCATCGGCTTTGCGATGGGCTTGATCGGGATCACTTATAATATCGGTACCAGGGACAATGGGAACGCCAGCGGCCGCCATGGTGGCCCGGGCCTGATCCTTATCGCCCATTTTTGAAATGATTTCCCAGCTCGGTCCAATAAAGGCAATCCCGCATTGGGCGCAGAGCCGGGCGAACTTGGGATTTTCCGATAACAGTCCGTAACCGGGGTGGATGGCTTCCGCCCCGGTTAATACGGCCGCCGATAAAATTGCCGAAATATTCAGATAGGAGTCTGTCACAGCTGCCGGGCCAATACAAATACTTTCATCGGCTAGGCTGACGTGAAGGCTGTTTTCATCTGCGGTGGAAAAGACGGCCACAGTTGCAACGCCCATTTCCTTACAGGCACGGATAATCCGCAACGCAATTTCGCCCCGATTGGCAATCAGTATCTTTGAAAACATCGGAAGCCTCCTTACTCAATCAGGGCAAACGAAAATTCTCCGACTACCGCCACCTTGCCGTTTACTGATCCCGAACCGCTGGCAAAATAAAACGGCGGTTTGGATTTTGTCAAACTGCAGGTAATTTCAATGGTATCGCCAACGCGAACTTTTTCTTTGAATTTTACTTTATTCAGACCAGTAAAGTAGGGGGTTTTGTTGGCACCTTCTAACTCAGCCAATAAGACACAGCTGGTCTGAGCCATAATTTCGCAGAGGATGACCCCTGGTACGACCGGGTTACCGGGAAAATGGCCCTGTAAAAAAAACTCATCGCCGGTAACCGTGTAGCGACCGGTGGCGGTGGTGTCATCTATTTTTTTAGCCTCGTCAATCAGCAGCATCGGCTCACGGTGAGGCAGGATCTTCTTTAATTCATCACGTTTCATTCTGATTTCCTTCTGAATTTTTCTAAAATTCGCTTTTGTAATTGCTTAATCACAACAAGATTTAACCGTACCGAATGGGATCAGTACGGTATCGATTTTACGTTAAAATATTAGTCCTCTACAATGCGATAGAGTACCTGGCCGAATTCCACAACCTGGCCGTTGCTGACGCATACTTCCATAATGGTACCGGCGGTTTCGGCGGTAATTTCGTTCATCAGCTTCATCGCTTCAATGATACATAGGGTATCACCGTCAGCAAAGTGTTGTCCCTTGGTCACATAGGGCGGCTTCCCGGGTTGACTACTTTGGTAAAAAACACCCACCATCGGGGATTTAATTTCTTTCCACTCGGCATTGTTAGAGACTTCAGGAGTTTCGGCTATCACAGGCAGATCTTGTGGGGGCTGTGGCGCAGTGATCGTTATTTGTGGTTCACAAGAAGTTGCTTCTCCTGTGAAAGTCAAACCGCTTTCCCGTTTCATTTCGATTTTCAGGTTGCCCTGATCAAGAGCCAGACTGGTCAGTTTTTCGGCCGACATGATTTTCGCCAGGGCTTGAATGGTTTCAGTCGTTAATTCCATTACTTATTCTCCTCTACTTAACAAATGCCAGACACGCATTGTGACCACCAAATCCAAGGGAAATCGACAGGGCGATATCACTTTCGACTGCCCGTTTCTGATTGGGAACATAATCCAGGTCACAGTCCGGGTCAGCTTCCTGATAGCCAATGGTGGGGGGAATAATGCCGTCTTTTAAAGCCAACACTGAGGCAATCGCTTCGATGGCACCGGCAGCGCCTAACATATGTCCAGTCATTGATTTGGTCGAGCTGACCAGGGTGCGGCTGATATGCTCACCCAGGGCATTTTTAATGGCAATGGTTTCTGATTTATCGTTAAGGGGGGTACTGGTACCGTGGGCATTGACATAGATCTGAACTTCTTCGAAACTGACACCGCTCCGGGTTGCTTCGTCCATCGCCAGATGGATGGCCCGGGTTCCGCCGATGGCGTCAGGGTGGGGGGCTGTAATATGGTAGGCGTCACAGGTATTGCCGTAGCCGACAATTTCGCCATAAATTTTAGCGCCCCGGTTCAGGGCCGATTCCCTTTCTTCCAGCACCAGGGCACCAGCGCCTTCGCTCATGACAAAACCGCTGCGATTCTTATCAAAGGGAATCGAGGCCCGGGCCGGGTCGTTAACGGTTGTTAACGCCGTTAAATTTGTGAAACCGGCCACTGATAGTGGCGAAATACTGGCTTCGGTACCGCCAGCAATAATCGCATCAGCATAACCGTGTTTGATACTGCGAAAGGCTTCACCGATTGAATGGGTGCCAGTGGCGCAGGCCGTAACAATTGGCAAGCAGGGTCCCTGCGCATTATAGCGAATGGCAATGGTGCCAGCAGCGATGTTTGAAATCATCATCGGGATAAAGAAGGGTGAAATCCGACTGGGACCTTTTTCATCCATTTTGTGGCATTCATCAATAAAGGTATGAATACCACCGATGCCGGAACCGATAAAAACACCCAGTCGGCTGGGATCGACATGAGCCTGGACACCGCTGTCTTCCATCGCCTGAACAGCCGCACCAATGCCGTATTGGGTAAATAGATCGGTTTTGCGGATTTCACTTTTTTTAATATAATCAAGGGGTTCAAAATCATGAACCTCACCTGCAATTTTCACTTTTAAGTCGGTGGTATCAAACTTTTTAATAAAGTCGATGCCGCATTTTCCGTTTGTCAGGTTTTCCCAAAAACGTTCTATAGTGCTACCCACTGGAGAAACGGCACCGCATCCTGTTATAACAACTCGTCGATTCATAAATTACTCCTAAATATAGAGACCGCCATCAACTTTAATGACTTCTCCTGTAATATAGCCGGATAAATCGCTACTTAAATAAACGCAGAGATTGGCAATGTCATCAGCCTGTCCCAAACGTTTTAAGGGAATTTGTTTGAGTATTTCTGTCTTTATTTCGGGTTTTAATGCCTTAGTCATATCGGTATCAATAAAACCGGGGGCAATGGCATTACAGGTAACTCCCCGCAGCGCCATTTCTTTGGCAGCTGACTTGGTCAGGCCGATCAGTCCAGCTTTGGCAGCGGCGTAATTACATTGGCCGACGTTACCCATCAGACCGGAAACTGAAGAAATATTGATAATTCGCCCTTTACGCTGCTTAAGCAGGTAGGCCCCGACGTGTTTGGTCATGTTAAAAGCGCCTTTTAAGTTGGTGTTGATGACGCTGTCAAAATCTTCTTCTTTCATGGCGATTAATAACTTATCATTCGTAATACCGGCATTGTTCACCAGGATGTCCAAGCCGCCAAAATCGTTAATAATTTGAGCAACCAGTTCTTTAGTGGCACTGAAGTCAGCGACATCACATTGATAGCTTCTGGCCTGAACACCAAAAGCCAGCAATTCCGCAATGGTAGCTTCAGCATTTATTTGACTACCGCGGTAGATAATGGCGACATTTCCATGGGCTTCAGCAATTTTCAGGGCGATCGCCCGGCCAATTCCTTTGGCACCACCAGTGATGAGTGCAGTTTTTCCTGTTAGCATGTAAAAGTCCATTCCTTTCCAGCGTTTTTAGCTTCCAGATAATCGGTCAACAGGGTTTCAACGTGATGACAGGTTACTGATTTGTCAATTTTTTTTAAGAATCCGCCCAGGGTTTTGCCGGGGCCACATTCAATAAAGGTAGTAAATCCATCGGCGATCATATTGCGCATGGTTTGTTCCCATAATACGGGATGATTGATCTGGTGCAGAATGTAGGACCGGATATCCACCGGCGCATCAGGGTAGGGCTTGGCATAGGCGTTGGAATAGAGGGGAATTGACGCTTCAGTGAAGGTCAATTCATAGATCCGCTTTTCAAGCAGTTTAGTGGCATAGGTCATAAAAGGCGAGTGAAAACCGCCAGACAGGGTCAGGGGAATACCCCGGCCGCCCAGCTCTTTAACCCGGGTTAAAAACAATTCCTGATCGGCTTTTAAAAGTGCGACAACCAGCTGCCCGGGACAATTATAGTTAACCGGGTAACACTGGTTGAATTCCTTGCAGAGTGCTTCCACTTTGGGATTTTCAAGTTTTAAAACCGCTACCATGGTTGCAGGCGTCATCTGTGCGGCCTCTTCCATCGCCCGGCCACGCTTTTTAACAAACTTTAAACCATCGTCCATTGACAGAACTCCGGCGGCTACCAATCCGGTTACTTCCCCCAGCGAGAATCCAGCGATTCCCTGGGCTTCAACGCCAACACATTGCAAAGCAGCCAGGGCTGCCAATTCGACAGCAAAAATACAGGGTTGGGTGTTTTCGGTTTGATTGAGGGCTTCGGAAGGCCCTTCAAAACAGAGGGCAGTGGTGCCCTGATGAACGGCATTAACTTGGTCAAAAATCGTTCGCGAAGACACGCAGTGTTCGTAGAGGGGTTTGCCCATACCAACATACTGAGATCCCTGACCCGGGAAAAGCAGTGCTATTTTACCCATTGTAAGCCTCCTTTTAATACTGTTTCGGTTTCTTTGGCCAGTGTTAAGATGATTTCCTTCACGCTTTGTTTTTCTTTTATCATGCCGGCAATCTGGCCAGCCATGAAGCAACCTTTTTGAGAATCACCTTCCTGAGCGGCAATGCGAAGGGCACCCCGACCGTATTCTTCCAGAGCTTCTGGTGGCGCAGTTGGGTCATTTTCCAATTTTATGAAATCTTTTGAGAAGGTTGTTTTCAGAGATCGGACCGGATGACCCAATGTTCGTCCACTGAGGATGGTGTCAATATCTTTGGCTTTAATAATTTTATCTTTATAATTTTCATGGATGTTGGTTTCGTGGGCGACTAAGAATCGGGTGCCCAGTTGAACGCCCACAGCCCCCAGCATCAGCGCTGCGGCGATCCCCCGGCCATCACCGATACCACCAGCAGCGATGACCTGAATTGAAACTGCGTCACAGACCTGGGGAATCAATGGCATGGTGGCCATTTCGCCGACATGTCCGCCGGATTCACCACCTTCGGCAATTACGGCGGTGGCGCCAGCCCGCTCAGAAAACCGTGCCAACCCGGTGGAAGGCACGACCGGAATCACTTTAATACCGGCTTCAATCCACATTTTCATAAATTTTCCGGGATTGCCAGCTCCGGTAGTAACCACCGGAACCTTTTCATCAATCAGTACCTGGGCAATTTTATCGACATGGGGGTTCATCAGCATGACATTGACCCCAAACGGTTTATCCGTCAAGCTTTTTACTTTGATAATTTCGGTGCGGAGCCAATTTTCATCGGCGTTCATTGACGAAATAATCCCTAAACCACCTGCATTTGACACGGCAGCCGCAAGCTGAGCATCGGATATCCACGCCATTCCTCCTTGAAGAATGGGAAATTCAATGTTTAATAGATCGCAGAGTGGTGTTTTAATCATCCTATTTCACCTAAGCGATTGCTTTTTCGATCAGCTCTACCACATCACCAATCGTTGTCAGTTCGCCATCCATTTCAATGCTGGTATCAAAGGCTTCTTCGATTTCCATAACCAGTTCTACCGTATCCAGTGAGTCCAGTTCCAGTTCTTCGAAGGTTGAATCCATTGTTACTTCCAGATCCTGTTCGTCTTTGTAATTCCGTAAAATTTCCACTACTTTTTCTAATACCATTTGATTAATCCTCCTAAGATTATAAAATAAATTTTTACTTGAGATCGGTTTAGTTGCTTTAGTAATTATAATTGTTAGCAGACCCTATCAGGCCCATTCAATCACACAGGCGCCAGTTGTCAGTCCGCCACCAAAAGCGGTTAAGGCAATTCGGGTACCGGATTTGAATAAACCATTGCGGTTTAGTTCATCCAGTACCAGAGGAATACTGGCTGCAGAAGTATTGCCGCAGCCGTCGACCCGCAGAACAAATTTGTCGATTGATAACTTCAGTCGTTTGGCAGCCCCTTCGATAATCCGCAGGTTGGCCTGATGGGGAATAATATAATCAAGATCAGCAAGAGCAATACCGGCTTTTTGTGTCACCGAGCGTAAATCACTGCAGATGGCAGCTACTGCAAAGCGATAAACCTCCGGCCCATCCATCAGCAGATAGGGAGCTGGATGGGGCTGTCCTGTGGTCAGGGGATGGTTACCCTTGGGCCAGGGAATGCTTAAGGCATGCTGATTTCCGACGGCAGTCAGTTGGATCGCTTTGAGGCTGTCGCCGCTGGTCAGCACCGTCGCACCGGCACCATCGCCAAAAAGAACGGCGGTGGCCCGATCCTGCCAGTCCACCAGTTTGGACATTGCATCCACCGCAATGACTAAAATTTTCATATCACCATTGCGGGAAAAATAGGCATCAGCCACGTCCAGCCCATAGACAAAGCCAGAACAGGCCGCATTAAGGTCAAAACTGGGACAGGTCGCACCAAGTTGTTCCTGAATCAGGCAGGCCAGAGAAGGGGTGACAGTATCACCGCCAAGAGTGGGGCAGATAATCAGATCGAGCTCAGTTGGTTTGATTTGGGCGTTTGCCAGAGCGTTCACACTGGCTTCCAGGGCGATATCCAAAATGGACTCATCGACACAAATATGCCTGGCTTCAATGCCAGTTCGAGAAACGATCCACTCATGGGACGTATCCAGAAACTGGGCGAGGTCTTCATTGGTCTGGATTGTTTTGGGCAACGCAGAACCGGTTCCGATAATTGTAAAGGACATTTGTTCCTCCAAACATCAAGGCTCGGACGACTCATTTTCGTCAGCGAGTCTTGATAATTTTTTTCTGAAAAAACCATTTAATTTTTCCATGCCATGAATTAAAACTTCTTTTTCTTCATCAGTCATTTCTTTAGCAATATCTTTCACCATTTTTACATGAAAATACTGGTGAATTTTATCGATCCGCAAGCCCTTGTCGGTAAGGCGGACGTACACAACTCGTCCATCGGTATTGCTTTTCTCTTTTTTTACATACCCCTTCTTGACCAGTTTATTAATGGCCACTGTTACTGAGGGGAGGGTAATGTTTAGACTTTGGGCAAGATCACTTATGGTTCTTCCATCATTTGTATTTTTTCCCACATGCTCAATTAGATGCATTTCATTGATTGATAAATCAATATTTGTCGATTGCTTGAGTAAATCCTCTTCAAATTTTAAAATATTATTGAATGTATCAACCAGAACGGCGTTGAGTTGGGAAGAAAAAGAGTCCAAAGGGTCACCTCCATATTTATTAGATTGTCTAACTAATTATAGCGCTAAAAAAATATTTGTCAAGAAAAGCTCTGGTTCTGGATAGTTTCTTAGGCGGTCTTAAGATTTAATAGCTCTCTAAAAAAAATTTTTAACCAAGCTCACTGGTTAATTCATTCATTAAGGCTTCCACGGTGGTAATTTCAGAGATCTTATAGGCGTTGGCCCCGGAAAAAACATAGCCGTTATCGAGATCACCTTTTCTACCGGCAATCAGTGCCAAACCAATACAGTAGGGTGCCGTTTTATAGTCACAACTCTTGATGCAGTTAATGGGACAGTTTTTGGGGTGCCGCAATCCAGATTTGACTTCTTCCAGAAAGCGGTTGTGAATGGCCCGGCCTGGCAAACCAGCGGGACTGACAATAATCTCTATATCGGCTTTGGTTGCTTTAACCATGGCTTCTTTAAAGGCCAGTGAGGCATCACATTCGTTGGTGGTAACGAAGCGGGAACCAATCTGAACGGCATCGGCACCAGCTGCCAGCGTTTCCCGGACATCGGCTGCTGTAGTAATTCCGCCACCGGCGATTAGGGGGATGTGTCGTCCAACCAGATCCTCATAGGGTTTGATTTCTTCCAATACGCCGGGAATTAATGTTGGTAGCGCCTGTTCAGCCAACCGTTCGGGAGTCAGATCTTCATTTTTAAAACCTAAATGACCGCCCGCCAGGGGACCTTCCAGAACGATGGCATCGGGAGCAACTTCGTAGTGACGCCACCAGTGTTTTAAGATCAGCTTGGCTACCCGCTTGGATGAAATAATGGGAGCAATCCTGGTTAAGGAATTGCGGGTCAGTTCCGGCAGGGTTAAGGGCAGGCCTGCTCCGGCAAAAATGATATCATATCCGGTTTGCACAGCATCTTTAACCAGTTGTTCGTATTGGGTCAAGGCCACCATAATATTAATTCCAATGGGCCGATTGCCGGATATCGCTTTGGCCCGTTTAAAGTGATCCGTCATTGCTTGTCGATTGGCCAGCTTGGGATTTTTTTTATAGTCAGGGTAATCACTACCCATTTCCACTGCCGATAAAACACCGAGTCCGCCAAGTTTTGAGACATGACCGGCCAGATTAGAAAGCGAAACACCGATCCCCATGCCTCCCTGGACAATCGGTTTGGAAAATTCCAGATTTCCAATATTAAATTGAGTTTTCAAAAAAAAACCTCCTTTGCAATTATTCTTGCGATTGGAGGTAATCATAGCATATTGCGAATTAATCTGTAAAGAAAAAGCTAAATCTCGGTGATTTTTTCCGGGTTATCCCGTTTTGTTTTAAGAAATGCTATTTTTAAAAAGGACCACTTGGTTTCAGCGGTGAGGATGCCCATAAAAATAACCAGACAGCCCAAAAACATCATCAACGTAAAATCCTCGCCAAGGATCATGATCGATAAGAGACTGCCAAAGACCGCTTCAAGACTAAGGATAATGGCGGCATGGGTGGAATTGGTATATTTTTGGGCCATCGTCTGTCCCAAAAATGCCAGGAAGGTACAGAATATCCCCAGATACAAGCCATTGATAAGTCCGGGTATCGGGATTGCCAGGGTAAATTCGCCAGTTAGTATAACATAGGCTAAGGATACGATTGCCGCAAAACCCAGTTGAATCACTGTCAGGGCAATGGGATCATGTTCTTTTGAGTAAATCCCCACCACGACAATATGACAGGCGTATAATAAGGCGCACAACAGGGTAAGGGCATCCCCGGGATTAAAGGAAAATCCAACCGAAAAATCGATGGTCAACAGGGCCAGCCCCAGCAGCATAATAAAAGCTGCTACAAAATTATACTGATCCGGCCGATGTTTTTTGACGGCCCAGTAAATAAAGGGCACCATAATCACATTGGTCGCCGTTAAAAAGGCCTGTTTTCCGGCCAGCATATATTGCAGACCAATCATCTGGGCGGCAAAAGCAGTGAACAGAAAAAAGCCAATCACACAACCGGCCTTAATTGTATCTTTTGAGAGGTTCTTTAAATTTTTCCGGAAAATAAATCCGGATAACAGGGAGGCAACGGCGAATCGGACTGTCATCAACATCATCGGTGACATGGAGTCCAGGGCGTTTTTTGACGCAACAAAACCGCTGCCCCAGACAAAAGCCACTGCTACCAGCCCCAGATCAGCAAAGAGTGCTTGTTTTTTTATTTTTTCCATGGTGATATCCTTTCTCAGGTTCTGGTTTAATTATAACTAAAATAATCAGGGATGGCAAAAATATTTTGGTTTCCCCGATTAAAATGAGTTATAATAGAGAAGAAGTATATCAATCACATAAGGACGAATAAATGAAACTTGTATTGGTTAGACATGTAGAAACTTTTGGAAATGTAGAACATCGCCTCAATGGCCATACCGAATCCGACTATACGCCCCGGGGCGAGGCTATGAAAGAAATTCTGGTGGAAGAACTGATTGCCTTGGATAAGAAACTGGCATTTGATAAAATCTTTGCCAGTCCAACGACCCGGGCTTACAAAATTGCCCAGGCTGTAGGGGCAGAAACCGGGAAAGAAATTTTGGTCGACCACCGCCTGCGGGAATTTAACTTCGGGATCTTTGAAGGAAAAACCCGGGACGAATGCATCGAAATTTTCCAGTCAGAATGGGATCAATGGATGGCAAATTATATAGATTACAGAGTCCCCCAGGGTCAGAGTCAACGGGAATATCATGACCTTTGCGCCGAATTTTTAACCGAACTAACCGAAGGCGAAACGGTTCTGATGGTAGCTCACGGTGGTACAATCCACGGTATGTTGACCAATATGCTGAATCTGCCACTGGACTGTAAATGGCATTTTGACATTAAATTGGGAAGTATCACGATGATTGATTATAACCATGGCTTTGGAATGCTATCCTATATGACCACCCCACCCTATGATGAACTGATTTCACACCCAACTCCCTTGACGGATGCCAAAAAATCCGCCATGCGGGCGGCTGCACGAGCCGAAGCGAAAACCAAAGCCGCCCATAAAAAAAAGAAATGATAAAATTAGAGAGGAACTAAAATGCTTGTAGTCGCTTATGATAACCGTAGTGATTTTGAAATAGATGAAACGGTATTGGAAGAGGTCGAAGACGCAATGGTGCGAACGCTGCTTCACCAGGAAATTGAGGTGGAGTGTGAAGTAAGTTTTTCATTTGTCAGTACCTCCGAAATAAAAGATCTGAACCGGGAGTACCGGGATAAAGATTCTGTCACCGATGTCCTGTCCTTTCCGATGTATGAAGATTTCATAAATAATCGGGAGTCAATTATCAAAGACAATCCGTTTTTGCCCTTGTTACTCGGTGATATTGTGATCTGCATCCAGCAGGCAAAAGCCCAGGCCAAAGAATACGGGAATACCCTGACCCGGGAGCTTTCCTATCTGTCGGTGCACAGTGTATTGCACCTGTTGGGTTATGACCATCTGGAAGATGATGAAAAATCGGTGATGCGTCGTATTGAAAAAGAAATTATGGGTGACGACTAACGCCTCGCCCCAGTCGCATCCTTCTATCAAGCAAATGAATCAGGAGGTGGGAACGATCAGACGAAAGCTACAAAAGAGTTTTTCTTTTGCCATTGAAGGTATTTTACACACCCTCAAAACCCAGCCGAATATGCGCATTCACTTTGGCATCGGTTTATTGGCGGTGGCCTGCGGTTTTATCTTTAAAATCGAAAACTATGAATGGCTGGCGTTGGTGATTGTAATTGGCTTTGTTTTTATCCTCGAAATTATCAATACCGCCATTGAAACCCTGGTGGACCTTTATACCGAAGAATACCATCATCTGGCCAAGGTTGCCAAAGACACCGCCGCCGGAGCCGTAATGGTAGCAGCCATCATGTCAATATGCGTGGGGCTGATTATCTTTTTACCAAAAATTATCAATTGGTTTTTTTAACCAGAGAAAGAATGTGAATCATGAACAAAAACTTTAAATCCGGCTTTATCAGTATCGTCGGTCGTCCGAATGTCGGAAAATCGACCTTGCTTAATAATATTATGGGGGAGAAACTGGTGATTACTTCGGCCAAACCCCAAACCACCCGCAATGCAATTCGTTGTATTTATACCGATGAGCAGGCCCAGATGGTTTTTATTGACACTCCGGGAATGCACCGTCCCAAAAACCGGTTAGGTGACTACATGCAAAAAGCGGCGGAAAATACCGTTGCTGATGTGGATGTGGTTTTATACCTGGTTGAGCCCGAAACAAAAATTGGGCCCGGCGATCAATATATTCTGGAGAAGCTGGGAGCCAGCAAGACCCCGGTTGTTTTAGTCATCAACAAAATTGATTTGTTGCCCAAAGAAGAACTTCTAATCACCATTGCGGCATATCAAAAATACGATTTCCTTAAAGCCATTATTCCGATTTCGGCGGTTACCGGAGATGGTGTTAAAGAACTGCTGGATCTGATAACCGACCTGCTCAGTCCGGGTCCGATGTTTTTCCCCGCTGATATGATTATTGATCAATCCGAACGCTGGATTGTCCAGGAGCTGATCCGAGAAAAGATCCTTAACCTATTAAATGATGAGGTTCCCCACGGTATTGCTGTCGAAGTGACAGCCATGAAACCCCGAAAAGGGAAGGATATCATTGACATTGAAGCAACCATTTTCTGTGAGCGCAAAACGCACAAGGGCATCCTGATCGGCAAGGGTGGCTCGATGCTGACCAAGATTGGCTCACAAGCCCGTAAAGATATTGAATTTTTCCTCAAAACCCAAATCAATCTGCAGCTTTGGGTGAAGGTTCGCACGGATTGGCGGGATAAGAATTTTGATCTGAAAGATTTAGGCTATTTTGAATAAATCTTTCCGTTTGGAGCAATATGGCACTGATTAAAACAAAAGGCCTGGTCATCAGGGAACAGCCCTACAAAGAACAGGATAAGATTCTGACCATTTTTACCGAAGATGAGGGCAAGATCCAATGCATCGCCCGAGGCGTTCGCCGCCAGAAAAGCGGCCATTTAGCCAGCACTCAAATTTTTGCTTATAGTGAATTTGTCTATTATCCCGGCAAGAATTTTGGCATTATCAATCAGTCGAACTTAATTGAAGCCTTTTATCCCTTGCGGAATGATCTGACCAAAATGGCCCTGGCTTCATATTTACTGGACTTGATGTATAACGCCTACGAATTTTATCAGAAAAGTCCAGAGATATTAAAATTACTGCTCCATGTGTTGTACTACATTTCTGGTGGCAAAGCCAGAAACGACCTGGTTCTGGTTGGGGCCTTTCAAATGAAGCTGGTCAGCTACTTAGGCTATCGTCCCGTTCTGGAAAGGTGCATGGTTTGTCAGCATGATCAGGATTTAACCCACTTCAGCATTGAACAAAATGGCCTGGTCTGCCGGGACTGCCGGGAACAAAGCCCCGGCTATCTCTATAAGCTAAACCCAGCCATGCTGGAACTGCTCCGGGACTTTTTAAAACAACCGATTAAACAGCTCAAAGACCGGGAGATCGACCCAGCTGAAGCCCTAAAACTTAGTGATCTGCTGGATCATTATATCAGCTGTTGCATCGGTAAATCTTCCAAAGCCTATGCTTTTTACAAAACCATGCTCAACCCCTAGATCTGTTGGGAAAAATATGAAAAATTTAAATTAAAAAGGAGATTATGATGGGAAACTACAAAATGGCACATACAATGATTCGGGTATTGGATTTAAACCGCTCTCTGGCGTTTTACAAAGAAGCTCTGGGATTTGAGGAAGTACGACGACGGGACGAACCAACCTATGAGTTTACGCTGGTGTTTTTAGGCGATGGCAGTCCCAACGGTCATCAGTTGGAACTGACCTACAACTATGGTCAGGTGGCTCCCTATGATTTGGGCACTGCCTACGGTCATTTAGCCGTCGTGGTTGATGATCTTGAAGCATCCTGGGCCGCGCACGACGCAAAGGGCTACCAACCCACTGAGCCAAAAGGTTTAAGTGGTGATGGTAAACCCCGTTATTATTTTATTACTGACCCGGACGGCTATAAAATTGAAATCATCCGGAAGTAAAAGTTTGCCATGATAAGAGAGGGAGTACCTCTCTTTTTTTTAACTAATTTCTGGTTAAGTGAAAGGGGGCTATGAAAAACGATTGTCATCATCCGAAATGAAAAGCATTATCAGGCTAGAACCTTCGAATATTTGATCCTATCGGGGGTAAGAATTATATTAAAATACTATTCTAATTTGTACTGAGATATGGAGTCGCAATTGGAGAAAAAACGAATCAAACTGGCTATTTTATCAGTTGCATCACTTTTAATGATATCAATGACCGCTTCTGCCATTCTTGCCGATATCGAACAGCATTACCCCAATGTGTCAGAAACCATGATTCAAATGGTTTTGACCCTACCGGCGTTATTGGGGGTGATTTTTGCATTTGCTGCAGGTCCACTCTCAATGCGGATCTCAAAAAAGAGTCTTGTGATTTTTAGTCTAACTTGCGGGCTCTCTGGTGGATTGATGGGATTGATACTGGGGCCGCTGGCGATTGAATATTTATGGCTTTCCAGTGTTTTGATTGGTGTCGGTCAAGGAATTAATGCAACAATAACTCTGGCCTTAATCACCGTTTATTTTTCTGGCGAAGAAAGCGGGGCGATGATGGGACTCCAATCGGCTTTTCTTAATGGCGGTAGTATGGTGCTGTTGTTTACTTCCGGTTTGCTGGCTAATATAAAATGGAATGGAGCTTATCTGGTTTATCTGGCTTTTCTACCGGTTCTTGTGATTGTCATAAAATATTTGCCCCATGATCAGCCGCTTCCAGCGACCCAACTAAAAGCAAGAAATCGTACTGAAAAACTAAATGGTACCGTCTATTTTATTGCCCTGATCATCTTTTTATTTGGCAGCTGCTTTTTTGTTTTTCAGACTAACATAGCGCTGCTGGTGGTGAGCAAGGGCTATGGGGATGCGACGCTTAGCGGTATCATCAACACCCTGATATCAGCAGCCGGAATGATCACCGGTTTTCGTTACAGCCATATCATCTACCGCCTAAAAACAATGACAATAACCGTCGGAATCGCAGTTGTGGGACTGGGGATGAGCCTAATATTTTTTCTGGGATCGTTAGTCAGTATCTGTGTTGCCGCTCTTTTTATCGGATTTGGAATTGGTGTTGTTATGCCAACAGGAATTTATCTGGCCGCCAACGCAGTAAGAAAAGAGAATCAATCCACTGCCATTGCATTGGTAACGGCAGCGGTCAATTTAGGAATGTTTGTCTCACCCTTAATCTTTGATTGGATATCGCTCCAGATCCCTGACAGTGATATAAGTATCAAGTTTATGATCGCATCACTTTGCTTGCTGCTATTGGCAGTAGTATTTGCAATGAGTCGTCGATTTGTTTTAAATAAGCCGCAATAGAATTATGCATCGTATCGAAGTTTAGAAATTATCAAATCCTTATCTGTACCGGATTCGTACGAATTGATCGAAGTAAAGGAGAGCTCACCATGAGAAATCATTTAAAAAAAATCACCATTACAGCAATATGGGGAGTTGTTTTTACGAGCCTGGTTTTATTGTTCTGTTTTCCAATGATTGGCCATGCCCTTAATGAGAATAAGCGGGTGTTGTTTATCAGTTCATACAGTGAGAATTTTCCAACGGTTCCGCTGCAAATTAAGGGGATTCAGTCTGCGCTTGATGAGAAAGTTAGTCTGGATATTGAATATATGGATACTAAGCGGCTGGATACTGTGGAGAATAAACAACTGTTTTATGAAAATCTTGCTTATAAATTAAAAAATCTGCCGCCCTATGACGCCGTGCTCGTTGGGGATGATAATGCCCTGCAGTTTATGATCGATTATCACGACACGCTGTTTCCCCAAATACCAGTGGTGTTTTTCGGAATCAATGACTTCGACCGGGGAAAGTCAGCAGCCGAAAGCCCTTACTTTACCGGAATGTTCGAAAAATTTTCAATGGTCGAAACGATTAAAATCGCCCATAAATTCAATCCTAAAGCTTCCCAAGTTATTGGTATTGTGGACTCATCACTGACCGGTCAAGGTGATCAGGGGCAATTTCTGGCCACTCAAAGTGAATTCGATAATCTTGATTTTCGGGTCTTAAACGTATCAGACTATACCTTTGCTGAGTTTGGGGAAATTCTTAAAAATTTGGATAACGATGCAATTCTTTTATACCTGAGTATGAATCAGGACAAAAACGGTGTTGTCAAGGACTTAAGCGATCAGTATCAATTTTTAAAAGATAATACCAGCATACCGGTCTATCGAACCAGTATCGGCGGAATTGGTGACGGCATATTGGGCGGAAAACTGATTGATTATGAGGCCTTTGGACGGATCTCCGGTAATTTGATCATGGATATATTGAATGGCAAGTCCGTGGAATCAATGGGTCTTATTGAGGATACGCCCTATTACTATATATTTGATTATGATCTCATTAAAAAATTCAATATTCCCGAGTCGCTAATTCCCCAAAATGCTGTTTTAATTAACAAAGAACCCTCACCACTGGAAAAATATCGAGAAATTTTTGTTAGTATTGGGGTTCTAATACTCTTTCTTTTGATTGTTTCATTAATTCTTATCGTCGATAATTTAAAACGGCGTACCATTCAAAAACAATTACAAGAAAGTTATGAGCGACTGAAAATAAGCAATGATCATCTAGAAAAAACAGAAGACAAATTGAGAACACAGTATGAGGTCATTGAAAAAAGTCTCAAAGAGGTCGGTATCCTGAATCAGAAATATGCCATTGCTACAGAAATTACAAATAGTGCAGTTTGGGAATTGGATTTAGATACCAACGAAATTCTAATATCTGATAACTTTTCTAATGTCAGTCGAATCCTTAATGAAAACGAAAAATTTGAAGATTTATTGAGTCGATTAACCGATCCGGAACACAAAAACAGATTATTATACGAAATACAGTCGTATTGCACTGGGCGTAAAAATGAGATTGATATTCAGATCCCCATTAACGATGAGGATAATAAAGTAAAATGGATACTATTCCGGGGCAGAGGAATAGCCCAGGGAAATGGTGTTATTAAACAAATTCATGGAATTCTTATGGATACGACACGAATGAAGGAACAGGAAGATTATATTGAATACCTTGCGACCCATGATTTTTTAACCGATTTGCCAAATCGAATGAGTTTTTTAGAAAAACTCTCGGATGCACTGGACTCTGGTAAACCTGGAGCCGTTTTATTGTTTGATATCGATAACTTTAAAGCGATCAATGATACCCAGGGACACGTTTATGGTGATGAGATCTTAAAAATGATTGCCCATCGACTCAGTAACATTTCCAATGAAAAGACGTTTATTTCCCGTTTCGGCGGTGATGAATTCCTGATTTTAATGAAAAATATTAATGGAACCCAGGAAGTTGAAAAATTCGCTCAAACTACAAAAGCAGCCTTTGATAAAGCATTTGTACTCAACGGCAAAGCCAATAATATCAATATCAGTATGGGCTTAACCTGTTTTCCGGAAGACAGTTGTGACATCAATCAAATTATAATGAATGCCGATACAGCGATGTATCATGTTAAACATAGCGGTAAAAACAACTACATCTTTTATTACTCTGAAATGAAAGACATTATAAATACCCGAATCGAAATAGAAGCGATTATTCGAGAAGCCTTAGAAACAGATGGCTTCAAACTTCTCTATCAGCCGCAAGTCGACTTGTGCTCAGCTCAAATCCATGGGTTCGAAGCATTATTGCGATTAAAAGATCATAATATCCAACCAGATCAATTTATCCCAGTTGCAGAAGATACTGGGCTGATTATTAATATTGGGCGTTGGGTAGCTAAATCTGCGATTGAACAATTTGCGAAGTGGCGAGATATGGGGTTCGGAGAAAAAATAATTGCGATTAATTATTCCAGTAAACAATTGAAGGATAAAAATTTTATCGCATATCTGGGGCAACTCATAACGACTCATGCAGTTAAACCAGAAATGATTGAAATCGAAATTACAGAAAGCATTCTGCTGGAGAATGATACTGAAACGATGTCTTTTTTGCAGGGATTAAAAGATGCTGGTTTCAAAATCGCCCTGGATGACTTTGGTACCGGCTATTCGTCTCTGAATTACCTGACATATATACCAGTGGATAAGGTTAAATTGGATAAATCCATCAATGAAAAGTTTCTAAACCTCAAAAACAATCAGGTCATGGATAGTCTAATTTCATTGGCACATAGTCTAAAACTGGAAATCACCGCAGAGGGAATCGAGGATTGGAATCAATATTGGCAATTAAAGCGTGGCGGTTGTGACTATATTCAGGGATATCTTTTTAGCAAACCACTGGATTCAGCCGCGGCAGAAAATATTTTTAATCATTTCTTTGAAATAGACGATGAAAATAAACCCGTAAACGACCTAATTAACCCATTTTTTTAAAAAGTCCATCCATTTTTGCAATATCAGATGGATGGACTTTTAAAAAACAATCACAATAGTTCAATTTTTAGTTATGCAGCAACAGTCAATCTCATCAGGGATGATCCACTGAGCAATCGTTGATAGTAAGCTTGCGTACATTTTTTATATTTGTTGAAAAGTTTGATTGTTTCGTTTTCATTGCAATACACTTTCCAGCAACCACAATATTTACAGTTTTTTCCTTCATGCTCGATAAATCCCTGAACATCTTCAAACGGATAACTTAAAAACAAGCCAATCTCGTGAGGGAATTCACTGGAATTTTGAATCCGTTTAGATAAAAATTCCAGGCAAGACTTCAAATCATCGGTATGATAGCCAATATTCTGAAGAAAGCTGTCCACCCGGGGACATGAAAAATCTTTAAGCAGTCGACTTTCACGATAAACATAAATTAAAACCCGACTGGCATTTATCCTCAGTACCTCCAGATAGACACCACGAGCATTCAACATATCATTACACTGATCCAGCTGCTCTGCGAGTTGGCAATAGCTGGTAAATGGATAACTGAATAAATTACCAGTTTTCATTCCGGCCAATGTAGGCGAGCAGTGGCGTATCATTTCTCTCTCGAATTTACTCATGACTACATCTTCCGGGTCTGCGATTTTAAAACACACCCATCGCAATTCTTACATTGAGCACAATGCTCTTCCAGAATGTTTCGTAATGCAGCCAAACTGCTGCTATGTGACCGTGCCAGGGGTAAATTAAGTCTTTTTGCCTCATCGGTCGCACAGTTTACCATTTTATGAGAAACCGTCCCAGTAAATAATACAATCAAATCTGGGACGCCGATTTTCTTTTTCATCGCACCCTGCATTTGGGTGAAAACCTTAGCCCGGCAATCATATTCTTTGCATAAATCTTTATATTGATAAATCATGCGATCATTTCCGCCAATAATAACAATGCTCATTAGGTGCCCTCCATCCCCTTGTGTTAGTTATAACTAACTGATTATAACTTATCACAATTCGGAGCAGCTGTCAATTATTTTTAAATATTTATTAAGGAATTATTATTGGTTTTTATGGCTGACTACAAAGCTCATATTTAAATATTATACCGCATAAATCAACATACAGTATTTTAAGCATTGACTTTATATTGATTAACAGTTTTCGCGAAATAACATTGATCATCAAAAAAACGGCTGCAACATTAGATTATTATAATACAATTGATGATTGATAATAATATCACAAAATTGCACAACAATATTAATCAAAAGTCGAGTGATGCACAAGAAACATCGGCGCATATAATGAATATCTTATATTTAATGTCAGTAGTAATCTAAAGTATTTTGAGCAAAATATTACTGCTGCAAATATAATAAAAAAAATAATTCGCAAAATATTCACTTGACAATTGATAATATATGCCTTATCATGATGCCAATAGAATATTTAGCAAACTTATCGAAAGGTAAGGACGCAAAGCTTTAGGGTCTAAGTAATTATTTATATGACAGCCAGTTGCACAACCACATTTTTTAATGATGATTATAATGCAACGTGTCAATGCGTTGTTTTTTTATTCTATACGATTCAGTTATTGGTCAATTTAATATTTGGCAAACTTATCGAAAGGTAAGGACGCAAAGCTATAGGGTCTAAATAAGTATTTATATGACAGCCAGTTGCAGATTATAGGTGTATTTAATTCGCCTTAATTGCAACGAGTAAATCGTTGCTTTTTTATTGCAAAAAACGAATGGAGGATACTGATGGATCAATTACTGATAACTGCAGAAGTTTTTATGATTGGAGCAGTGACTGGCGTATTAATGAAAGAAGCGACTGATTATTTAGTCAGACAGCGAGTCAAGACCTTGACTAACCATCAGTTGTCCGGCAATGTTACAAAAACAATCTTTTGGGCGATGCTTAACGCAACCATCTGGTTGATCTTTGTAAAGCTCAACGGACTTGAACCAAAAACATTGGAATGTATGTTGCTCTTTTCAATCTGTGTCATTCTTTCTGCTGTAGACATCAGCATTAAAAAAATCCCCAATGAGCTGGTATTAATGACGATATTCGTGGGCGGTGCCTTCATCATTACCGGGCAACCGATTGCCAGTATTGGAATGAATATCTTTGGTTTAGTAATTGGTTTTATTATATTCTTTTTACCAGCAATAATTGGAAAGGGCGCTGGTTGGGGAGACGTAAAATATGCCGCTGCGGTTGGTTTTTGTTTGGGTGTTTATGGAATAATTTCTGCGATTATGATAATGACTTTCTTTCTGATGATCTATACAGCATACCTGATCATTAGACGAAAAGGTAATTTGAAATCAAAGGTTGCCCTGGGACCGTTTATGGCTTCCAGTTTTGTATCCGTATTAATTTTAAATTTTAACAACACAAATTATCTGATAGATTTTGGAATGTTGTTTTAAACCAAGGCAAACTTGGTATCGATTACGTAAAATTTATTAAAAAGGGAGAAGAAAAAATGAAAAACGGATTATCACGCATGATCAGAGAAGAAGATGGACAGGGCATGGTTGAATATGGCTTAATTATCGCCGGGATTGCATTGGCTGCCATTGCCGCCATTTGGTTATTGGGACCCCAAATCGGGCAAATGTTTACAGATATCGGCACTCAGTTAGCAGCATAATGATTCTAATTAGTTTGACTAACAAATATAAAATATTGAAGGAGAAACTGAAATGAAAAATCAATTGATGCACATGATCAGAGAAGAAGACGGACAGGGTATGGTTGAGTATGGTTTGATTATTGCCGGGATTGCATTGGCTGCCATTGCTGCCATCTGGTTACTGGGTCCACAAATTGGTCAGTTCTTTACCGATATCGGTACTCAATTAGCGGCTTAAACGATAATAGATCAATAGAAATTTATCGAAGATACTAATTAAAAGGAGTAAATAAAATGAAAAACGTATTATCACGCATGATTAGAGAAGAAGATGGACAGGGTATGGTTGAGTATGGTTTGATTATTGCCGGGATTGCATTGGCTGCCATTGCTGCCATCTGGTTACTGGGCCCTCAAATCGGTCAATTCTTTACGGATATCGGAACCCAATTAGCAGCATAAAGCCTATAGGTAGTTATTGTGTTTACTGTGAAGAAACCAGTGGCATATTGGCAACGTCAAAGTGGAGATTTCTGCCGGACGTAATCAATATGCCTTTTTTAATCGGCTAAACGATCTGCTCCAGTTACAGTTAAATAAATCAGATCTTCAGGATGAATGATCAGGGAGGAAACATGTTTGCAAACATAATCAAACGGATAAAAAAAGAAGACGGGCAAGCAATTGTTGAGCTTGCTATCACCCTGCCAATTTTGATTATGATTTTGTGCGCAATTATCGATTTTGGTTGGCTGTTTATGAATCAGAACAGTATTGATTATGCCGCAAGAGAAGGCGCACGCTATGCAATCGTTCATTCAACCAGTAAGACAGCAATTGAAGAGCATATTCGGACAATTGCTCCTGAGAACATTGCCGACACTGTAGACATCAGCATCACGTTTACAAATACATCAAACCCCCGTCTTGGTGATGTAATCATCGTTATCAGCGATGATGTGAATATATTGACTCCAATTGTTGGTGTTTTTGTTCAGGGTGAAACCATGAATCTTTCTTCATCCTGTACCATGAAGGTGGAGTAAATGAGACAGATAATGAACTTATTAAAAAAATTTCCCTATAGACAGATAAAAAAATCCGAACAAGGTGATGCGTTGATTATTGTGGCCGTTTCGATGGTATTTATTATGGGAATGCTGGCATTGGTAATCGATCTGGGGTTGGCGTTTTTAAGTACTGGAGAACAGCAAAAAGCTGCGGATGCAGCCGTATATTCATCCGGGCGGTTACTACCCATCGAAACGGGAAACACCACCAAGGTCAATCAGATTAAAGAGAGTGCCATTAATTATGCCGATCTTAATGGTTTTCCGGATTTAACGCCTGAGGATGTCATTCTGGGGAAAATCAGTAATGGTCAATATACTGAAATTCGTGTTACTGTTGATAATACGGTACCGATGTATTTTGCCAAAATATTTGGAGTCGATTATTTGGACCTTACCCGAACGGCTGTGGCAAAACTGTCGCCAGTTATCAGAACCACTGGGGTGGCACCAATTGGCTTGACGAAAGAGGAAATGGAATTAAGGTTGGCCAGCAATAACCTGACGCACGTAACTTTGAAATACGGGGAAAAAAATGTTTGGAGCGATTCCCCATCCTTTTTTGGAGCACTTGATCTCGATGGCCAAGGAGGGGGGGCCAGCGATTATCGGATTTGGATTACCCAGGGTTATGCCGGTGAAATCAGTGTTGGTGATGTTCTCTTAAAAGAAATGGGAAACATGGAAGGACCTACTTTTCAGGGCTTTGATGAACGTTACAACGGTTGTACCCATTTTGGTGCGCTCAGCGGCGGTGTTGGCTGCACTACTGATAATTTCGAACCGACATGCCCGAGAATTGTCAAGGTGCCCATTTACTCGTATACGGTTGATAAACAAACCGTTGTAGTGGAGGGATTTGCCGCGTTTCTTCTGGAAAATCAAACTGATAAAGGTGAAATCACTGGTTCATTCTTAAATATGGTGTCAAATGGCGCTTCTTCTGGAAGTAACGTCGGGGAAGGAACCGATGGGGATTTTGGATTATATAATTTGATCCTTTCCGAATAATTAATAATTACCGGTATTTTGGGTAAATACCATTTATAAACCCATTAATCAGTTGAATGGAGAAATCGATGAAAAAACTCGTAATAATTGCATTGATCGTATCGGTGATCACCGGATTTGCAGTTTTTCAATTTGCAATCTCTCTGCAAAAAGGCAAAGACCAGGCGACACAGCCCGTTGTTTTGGCAACTCAAGCCATTCCCAAAGGAACCGTCATTGAAAAAGAGATGCTAACAACCGAAGAAGTACCAATTGAGATGGTTCACCAACTGTCAATTGCCAATCCGGAGGATGTTCTGGGGCGTATCACCAAGGAGAACATTGAGGCCAATGAACAGATCCTGACCAGTCGTTTAAGTGATACCAATCAGGAAAATAATAATTTATCCTACGCCATTGAACCAAATTATCGGGCCCTGACCATTCTGGTCGATGAAGAAAAAGGGGTAGGTGGATATTTAGTCAAGGGAGATCGTGTTGATCTTGTCACTATTTGGATCACAAAAGAAAATGGTGTCGTTTCACAATATGTTGTCGAGAATATCGAAATCCTGGAAATTGGCCCAATAAGCACTGGCGACAAAGGCGGGGAATACACCTCAGTAACGGTATCGGTACCAGCAACTGAGGTCGAGAAAGTTACCTATGCGCTGTCAATCGATCAAACACCGAAGTATCGTCTGGTACTCCGCTCACCAGTTGACAAGGCCATTTTGGGTCCAAAGCCGTTCATGCCTTAATCTAATTCGGCAATAAATAATAATTCATATATTATAGAAAAAAATGGGGTAAACGCCATAGAAAAGATAAAGGTAATGATTGTCGGAAATAATGACAATCGGATCTATGAAATTAAAAGCCTGCTTCGCAGTGACAGCGTGGCATTTATCGGTTTCTCAAAACAGGATGAAAATGTTCTGGAGAAAGCCATCAGTTTGAAACCCCATGTGCTGATTATTCAATGTGAAGATGACTACAAAGCAGCCATCGATTTGGCTGAAAAAATATATATCCGAATTCCCGGATGTGCAGTAATTCTTATCTGTGACAGTTTTGATGTAAGCATGATCGAAAAAGTCATGTTGGCCGGGATCCGCAAAGTACTACAGTTCCCCATTGATGCTGAAACGTTACAGGAAAACATCGAATTGGCTCATTACATGGAAAAATCCCGTTTGGAAAATGCGGATATCACGGCATCCAATAATATGCAATCCCGGATTATCACGGTATTTGGTGCCAAAGGCGGGATTGGCAAGACAACCATTGCCATAAATTTAGCGGTATCGCTGGCAAAAATGGGTAAAAAGGTCGCGGTAATCGATGCTGATCTCCAATTTGGCGATGTCAATGTTTACTTTGATATTGACCCTAAGGATACAATTTCCGAATTATCCCAGGGCAACGATGCTGGTGATATTGACGCCATCAAACGGATGATGGCCTTGCATTTTTCTGGGGTCAGCATTGTCTGTGCCCCCAAAAGCCCCGAATATGCCGAATATGTAACCCCTAAAAACATCGAAACCATGATTAATACCATGCGGCCCTTTTATGACTATATTCTGATTGATACCGCACCGGTGTTTAGTGACATTACCATGGCAGCCATCGAGAATTCAAACTTGGTGCTGCTGGTTACTGTTCAGGATATCTCAACCTTGCGCAATACCAAAATTACTCTTAATATTCTAGAGTCCCTGCAACAGAAAGAAAAAACAGAACTGGTGATCAATCGGTTAACAAAGGGATTGATCAGCTTAAAAGATATGCAGCGGGTGTTAAATGAACCAGTTAAGAACACCATCGTTTTTGATTTCAAGACAGCAACGACTGCTCATAATAAGGGAATCCCCATTGTCTTGGACGCACCGAAGTCGGAAATTAGCAAAAACCTAAAAAAGCTGGCGCAATATATCGTCAATACCATTGACCATCGAGTTAGTTAAAAAGAAAGAATCGATAAAAGAGGTAAAAAAATGGGACTGCTGGAAAGAATGGAACAACAACGGCTGGGACAAAAAGACAAGGCCCAGGAAGAAGGGAAAAAAGACATTATCCATGTTGATATTCATCAGGATCTGAAAAATCGGGTTCATCAGGAAGTAATTAATGAAATCAATAGCAGTAAGGTTGACACGGTCGGCAAAGAAAATCCCATCGAAATCCTGCGAATCCTGGAAAATGTCATGGCGGTTGAAGCGGAAAATGTCAACCGCCTGGATCGCAGCCGTATTACCGAAGAATTACTCAATGAGATTATCGGCTATGGACCGCTGGAAGTGCTTTTAAATGATCCGGATATTTCCGAGATCATGGTTAACGGTTATAACCGGGTCTATATTGAAAAAAAAGGGAAGATTCAATTATCGCCGGTGGTTTTCAAGGACAATCAGCATGTGATGAACGTGATTGACCGGATTGTATCTTCGGTAGGCCGTCACATCGATGAGTCCAGTCCGATGGTCGATGCCCGGTTAAAAGATGGTTCCCGGGTCAACGTGGTGATTCCACCGCTTTCTCTGGTCGGGCCGGTTATTACCATTCGAAAATTCTCCAAAAAACCAATTACCACTGATCAATTATTGGGTTTTGGATCAATATCAAAAAAAATGCTGTCGTTTTTGGAAGCCTGTGTTAAGGGCAAACTGAATATTATTGTATCCGGTGGAACCGGCAGCGGGAAAACAACCATGCTCAATGTGCTTTCCAGCTTTATTCCGGATAACGAACGGATTATCACCATTGAGGATTCGGCCGAACTGCGGCTGTTACAGGATCATGTGATTACCCTGGAAAGTCGGCCATCCAATCTGGAAGGACGAGGAAAGGTCTCAATTCGGGAACTGGTCGTCAATGCCCTGCGAATGCGGCCGGATCGGATCATTGTCGGAGAGGTTCGTTCGGCAGAAACCATCGATATGCTTCAGGCTATGAACACCGGCCATGACGGTTCATTGACCACCATTCATGCCAATTCACCAAGAGACTCCCTGTCCCGTATCGAGACGATGGTTTTGATGTCCGGGATGGATTTACCCTTGCGGGCAATCCGGGATCAGACGACCTCAGCCATTGATATCATCATCCAGCAATCCCGACTCCGGGATGGAACCCGAAAGGTTGTTAATATTACGGAGGTTACGGGGCTTGAAGGGGATGTCATTGTTATGCAGGATATTTTCAGCTATGAAATGACCGGACAATTGGACACCGATGGAAAATTCAAAGGGCGCTTTAAAAGCATGGGGATCAAACCCCGTTGTTTAGAGAAAATTGCTCATAATGGTGTGATGATTAATGATGATTGGTTCATCGAGTAAATGAGTTTATATGGAGTAATGCAATGAATGCGATCATCGTCACCTTTTTAATCATGCTGACCGTATTTTTTCTGGTATTGCTGTTGCTTTACGCCATTTCGGCGGATCAACGCCAGATGCAAAAGCGGTTTAACGGCCTGACTAGCCTGAGTGCCACCGACTTGACAAATTTTAAAAAAACCCGAAAAAGTCGGGAAAAGTCCAAACACAAGGTGCTTAAAAAATTGGAAAATGATTTGTCAATGTCTGGTATTCTGATCAGACCTTCCGAATTTCTGCTGCTTTGGATTGGTTTGGCGATGATTCCCTCAACCCTAGTGTTTATGCTGGGCGGGAATATTATCTTTTCAATTATCTTACTGCTATTTGGGCTATTGGTTCCGCCGCTTTATGTGAATAAAAAACGGGTAACTCGAGTCGAACTGTTTGAACAGCAACTAATTGATGCCATCAGCATCATGAGCAGTTGTTTGAAAGCTGGTCTCACCTTTCAGCAGGCGTTAGTCAGCATTTCAACTGAAATGCCAAACCCCATTTCGGAAGAATTTGGCCGGGTTGTTAAGGAATTAAAATTAGGTAGTTCCATTGAAACGTCCTTAACCCGGCTATCAGATAAAATCGGCAGTCAGAATTTCATGATGATTGTGTCAGCAATTCTGATACAGCGCCAGACCGGCGGGAATCTCTCAGAAATTCTAACCAATATTTCGGGTACCATCAAAGAACGGTTTAAAATAAAAAATGAGATCAAAGTATTGACAGCAACTGCCAGAACCTCAGGTCTTGTGGTGGGTTTAATGCCCTTGGTAATTATTCTTGTGTTTTTGTTATTTAATCCCGATTATGTAACCATATTCTTTGAATCCAATCTCGGTATTGCCATGGTAGTCATTGCCATTGTCATGGAAGTAATTGGCTACTTGATTATCCGAAGAATCGTCAACATAAAATTTTGACGATTAAATGCGTAAAGAAATGAGGTGACGCAGATGTTTTTTTTGGTGATCAGTGTTTCAGCACTGATTTTTATCCTGATTCTAATCATCTTTTACAATCAGGCAAGCATTGCCGATACCAAAAGGAAAAGACTCGGTTCGATTAAGAAAAGAAATAAAAACGATCTTGATGATGAGTTTGAGAAACCTTTTTTTCAACGGGTCATTCTGCCCATTTACCAATCGTTAATTAAAAAAATATCATCGCTGTTTCCTAAAAAAGGGAGTGCCACAAATAAAAAAACCGAGACAAATCTCAGACTCGCCGGACTTCAACTTGCCGTCAATGAATACAATGCGATCCGGATTATTGTTTTTGGTGGCTTTTTTATTGGCGCGTTTTTTGTAACTTTGTTCACCCGCTGGAATATTTTAAATGAATTATTATTCGTTTTCGTCTGTATGTTATTGGGGATTATCGCACCGGTTGTTTTTTTGAAACTCAAAATAAATAAACGTCAGGGGGCTATTTCCAATGAATTGCCGGATATTATGGATATCCTTTGTGTCACCATGGAAGCAGGACTGGGTTTTGATTCGGCGCTTATTAAAATTGGCGAGCGTTTAAGTGGCGTTCTGGTTACCGAACTGAATATTGTTCATTCTGAAATTAACTATGGAAAGCCCCGTAAAGATGCCCTCAAGAGCTTAGCTGATCGTAATTCGGTTGAAGAATTAAAAACCTTTGTTGGTTCAATTATTCAGGCTGAACAATTGGGAATTCCCATCAATCATGTCTTAAAAGCGCAATCCGAAGAATTGCGGATAAAAAGAAGACAACGAGCCGAAGAAAAAGCCATGAAAGCACCAGTCAAAATGATGATCCCTCTGGTATTTTTCGTTCTTCCGGTACTGTTTATCGTTCTTTTGGGGCCAACAATTTTACAACTTGTTAAACAGTTTGGTTAAGGGGTATAATAGATGAAAACATGTCGTATTTTAAAGAATGATACACTCCTGTTTAGTGAAATGCTAGTCGCAGATCGCTTCATCACCCGATTGGTCGGTTTATTAAGAACCCCCGGATTAGCTGATAACCAGGGACTCTTACTGAAAAATTGCAATCAGGTTCATACCTTTGGGATGAAATTTCCGATTGATGTGATCTTTATCTCAAAAGATGGCGAGATCCTGCATCTGGAAGACGACATGGGGCCAGGAAAAGTCAGTCCCCATGTTAAAAATGCATACTGGGTACTGGAGCTTAAATCGGGCTCCTGTCAAAAATATCACTTAGAAATCCATCAGCGTCTTATCGTCAGTCAATAATTTAGAAAGGTATGATTAATCATGGCAAAAAAATCCGAACAACTAACCTTAGATGAGCTCAGAGATAAGTCAGTAAAATCAAAAACAAAATTATCTTTTGGAAAAGAAATGGGCGGATACAACAAAAAACAGGTCACCAAGTATATTGACAATCTAACCGATAGCTTAAGCAGTGCTGAGGAGTCCTTTAATAATCGACTTGAAGAATACGCTGCCATGATAACGATGTTAAAACAGGAACGGGATCAATACGGCGAAATGTATAATCTCTGTAAAAGTTCAAAAGGTGAAATGGCAAATCAAATTGATGCATTAAAAAGAGAAAACGAAGAATTGAATCGCCTGGTTAATGAACTAAGTATTAACCCGGTGCCGCAACCGGTTGAAGTTATTGATACGCATCCTGGCGACGCCGCCATCAACTCACAAACTAAACTCGAAGAATACTTGAGTTATGAGCAGGAAAGCCAAGAAATGAAAGCGCAACTGGATCAGCTTAAGGCGATGGTTCGGGAGTTAAGTACTGAACTTGAAGCCTATGCCAGCACCAATCTGAGCGAGATAACACCAGCAAGCGGTTCGGCTGATCAACAGCTGCCGGAAAAGGATGTCCTAAAATATCAGTATGAGGACATTCTTAAAGAACGTCGTGCGTTAATCACTGAAAATAATCAGTTAATCAAAACGAATGAACAACTATCCGATGAAGTGATGCTCCTCAAAGCGCAAATAGCAACACTGTGGAGGAAACTGCCAATCAGAAGATTCAGCAAGCAATTTCTACGTATCAGTCAAAAACGGATGCGTTCATAAAGAATCATCAGATAACCCTGGCTAAGCTCTCAGAAAACATGATCAATTCGTTGCATCTGATCGAGACAGAGGGTGACGACTTCATAACACTAAAAAACATGTTACTGATCGATACGATTCAAAGCCAGTAAAAAATAGACACAATTTTTGATTATGCGTTTAATCAATTCGCAAAAGGTTATAAATAAAATAGTAACTTTATTTTATAATTATGGAGGATTGATATGTTTGAAAAGATAATCGTTGTTTCCGAGGTTTCCAACGCATCGAATGAGATGGTGAAATGTATCAGAAGTCTTCGTGCTCTGGGTGCGACGGAATGTTTACTGCTTCAATGTTTTAATCCCCATGACGTTGACTCTGGTGTTTCCTCCTATTTAACATCCATATTTAATGAGAACCTGAAAAATCAGTCTGAGATCCTAACTGAGCAGGGATTTACCGTAAAAACTCAAATCATTTCCGGCAATTTAAAAAGTGAAATTAATCAGATTGCCCAAGACGGTGATTACGCAGTAATTGTTGTCGGAGCTGAAAAGCACTCCATGGTAGGTGCCCTTTTTTTAGGTGGGGTTGCTTACGATATAATCTATGGTTCGACAAAACCCATCATGCTCGTTAAGGACAATCATCAGGATCAAACGGTCAGAAATTCAAATGATCAAATTGATCATATCTTGTTTCCCACCGATTTTTCGGAAAATGCCGATATTGCCTTTGAATATGTTAAAGAAATGGTCAAACAAGGTGTCAATAAGGTGACGATTTTTCATATTCAGGATGAATCCAAAATAAATCCATATCTGCTCCATCGACTGGTTGAGTTCAATGAAATAGACAATAGTCGCCTCCAGAAGCTTAAAGATGAATTGCAACTTCTCAACACAGTTGAAGTAGAAATAAAGATCCGTTACGGAGCACCCACTTCAGAGATTATTAAGTTGGTTGATGAGGAACGAATTCCCATGATTGTGATGGGCACCCAGGGGCGAGGCTTTATTAAAGAAATTTTCTTGGGCAGTGTCAGCCATAATATTGTCCGTCATGCTTCTGCATCGGTTCTTTTGATTCCTGGCAATCGGGCAGATTAGAAAATTTTAGTAAAAATCGGGTAGGAGGCTGACCATTAATTGATCAGCCGACCTCCCACACCACCGTACGTACCGTTCGGTATACGGCGGTTCCAGAGTTTACACGGTTACTTGCAGATAATAATCATAAAAATTGGGATATCCTGCCCGCTTAAGGCGATCATTCGACAGGGTTCTCAGTAGGATTGGGCTATGGGCGGTTCGCCAATAGCCTTTTCTTGTGTTTGCCCACATCCAGGCCCGTTCTTCATCCCGTCCCAATTTCTTGAGCTTGCTAAATCGGGTTTTCACTTTCTTCCAGCGTTTCCC
>NZ_MJUY01000035.1:0-13204 GCF_002237635.1 Acetobacterium sp. MES1 | reverse complement strand
TAAATGTTGAAGCGTCCCTGCGCAACTGCCTCGATCACCTCATCTTTTAACATCAGATTAATGGTATTGCTGGCAGGAATGATAACACCCTGGTCTCCGGTTAGTCCAGCCGTCTGACAAACATCAAAGAAACCTTCGATTTTTTCATTGACACCCCCAATGGGCTGGATTTCACCGCGCTGATCCACCGAACCGGTAACAGCCAGACACTGCCGGATACCAACTCCTGCTAAACTTGAAATGATCGCATAGAGCTCGGCACTGGAGGCACTGTCCCCCTCGACGCCATCGTATAATTGTTCAAAGGTAATCTGGGCTGTCAATCCCAGTGGTTTATCCTGAGCAAACTTTCCGCCCAGATATCCGGCCAGCGTCAATACACCCTTGGAATGAATATTACCGCTCATTTCGGTTTCCCGCTCGATGTTCACGACCCCGCCGTGCCCCACATGAGTAATTGCAGTAATCCGGGAAGGTAGCCCAAATGTATAACCACCGGTCTGAATGATAAACAACCCATTAATCTGCCCCACTGTTATTCCCGTCGTGTCAATGATAATCCGTCGATCCGCAATCTCTTCCTGAATTTTTTCCTCCAACCGGTTAAACCGATAGTTACGATCATTGACGGCCTTTTTCACATGAACCATGCGCACGGTCTCACTACCGTCTGATTTTGCTCGGGCAATGGATTCATAGATAACCTCCCTGACATCGCCAAATCGGGTTGACAATTTTTTCTGGTTTCCCGCCAGTCGTGATCCATATTCAATGATACCGGCCAAACCGGTCTGATCAAAACAATGAACATCTTTTTCCTCGCAAATTCCACTGACAAAGGAAACATACTTACGAATATTCTCCTGATTACGGGGCATTTCTGAATCGAAATCAACTTTCACCTTAAAAAGCTCCCGGAAATCCTCATCACTGGAAAGAACCAGATAGAAAAGCGGACTACCAATGAGAATGACCTTAATGTTGAGTGGAATTGCTTCCGGTTTCAACGTAACCGTCGGAACGGTTCGATATTGCTCCCCAATATTTTCAATTACTGCAGCCCTGTTCCTGAGCATTTTTTTTAAAACATTCCAGACAAAGGGATCAGTCAGTAAATCTTTTGCCTGCAAAACCAGATACCCTCCGTTGGCCAGATGGATGGCTCCAGGTTTCACCATGGTAAAATCGGTATTAACCAGAAAAAGCTGACTTTTATACTCAATTTTTCCAAAGATATTGTAATAATATGGATTTGACTCCGTAATAACGGGTGCCCCCTGCAGATTTTCATTATTGATAAATAAATTGACGCGATAGCGATTATATGGATCAGTTTCACCCTGACCGGTAAACCCATTAAAAGTAACTGGACTGTCACCATCACTCTCCTGTTGATTTGTTTCATCCGGCTGATGAGTGGCAGGATGTGTTTCCTGATTAGTAAAGATGCCATAGCGATCTGCCACATCATGCAAAACATTATCGAGATACTCAACAATTTGTGAGGACGCCTGGTATTTTTCTTTTAATGAAACAATTAGTGGTTGCGCCCCACGATATGCTGTTTCTCTGGTCAGCTCGATAATTTGAGCAGTCATTTTTTTTTCGGCCTGTTGACCATCTGCCAATATTCGTTCCAACTTTTTGACCAATAGATAACGCTTTTCGTTGATGATATTGCGCTGTTCGTCGCTCAGGTTACTATACTCTTCCGGTTGATAGGGTCGGCCATCATAGAGTGGAATAAACACAAATTTCATCCCCACCGTTTTGACACCAAAACCATCCTCAAGTGCTTTCTGATTGATGATCATCACCAATTCTTCCATTTTAAGCTGATAGGTGTTAAAGATCCGATCTTTTTTGAGTTCATAATCGGTGCTTTCAAAATTTTTCCGAATTACATTTTTAAGTTCTAGAATCAGCTTGTCCATATCCTTCTGAAAGATCCGGCCCTTCCCTGCTGGCAGTGAAACCGCCAATGGTTTGTCCTTATTGCTGAAATTGTAAATATAACACCAGTCGTCAGGAACCGGACGCAAGGCTGCCGCCCGATTAACGACATCATTGGTGTACTCGCTCTTGCCCGTCCCTGATGGACCAACGACAAAAATATGATATCCATCATCCTCCATGGCAATACCAAATTCCATGGACTTGACTGCCCGTTCTTGTCCGGCAATCGCATCCAGGGGCGATACGTCCAGGGTCGAATTGCAGAATTTCAATTCTTCTGAGTTGCAGACTTTTTTTAGTTTATCGATGGGAACCCGATACTGATCATGTATTTTCATATCCTGCCACCTTTCCAATTTTGAAAGCAAAGAAAATCAACAGTCTCTTTTTCGTTAAACCTTTATTATATTGATATCCAACTTGTTTGAAATTACGCAAGTTTTGCAAATAAAAATGCACCATAGACGCATTTAGTCGACGGTGCATTTTGTTACTGCTTAAGGGTTTATTCTAATTATTTATCTGTTTGTTGATCTATCGCAATTGAAACTGGTCAATCATCTGTTTTAACAGAATCGACTGGCCGGAAAGCTCTTCGCTGGCTGCTGCACTTTCTTCTGCCGTGGCCGAGTTCTGCTGGACAACCTGGGCAACCTGTTCAACGCCCATGTTAATCTGAGCAATGCCAGTGGCCTGTTCGTTGGATGCTTCGGCGATGTTACCGATCAAATCATTGACCTGGGCAATTCCAGCCACGATTTCATCCAGAGCGCTGGCGGTTTCATCAGCAATTTTGGTACCTTCAGCCACCTTGCTGATGGAGCCTTCAATTAAGCCAGTTGTTTCTTTGGCGGCATCGGCACTGCGGGCAGCCAGCGTCCGAACTTCTTCGGCCACCACCGCAAAACCTTTTCCGTGCTGTCCGGCCCGAGCCGCTTCCACTGCCGCATTCAGGGCCAGAATATTGGTCTGGAAGGCAATATCATCAATGACCTTGATAATCTTGGAGATATCTTCAGACGACTTGTTGATCTCCACCATCGACTGCTGCATTTCCGTCATTTGATGGTTACCTTTGTCGGCATTTCCCATCACATCGGTGGCCAGTTCTCTGGCTTTATTGGCATTGACGGCGTTATTCTTGGTTTGATCGGCAATCTCCGTAATCGAGGCCGTCAGTTCCTGAATCGAGCTGGCCTGCTCGGTGGATCCCTGGGCCAGCGCCTGACTGCTGTCGGATACCTGGTTGGCCCCGGCATTAACCTGCTCTGCGGCATGATTAATGTCACCCAACAACGAGTTCAAGGTTCCAATAATGGTATTGAGGGCATCCGAAATCGCATTGAAATCGCCGCCAAAGGCACTGACATGATCCAGGTTCAGATTACCATTGCTGATTTCTCCAGTAACCGTGGCTATTTCGGTGACGATCGTTTTAAAATTACTGCCCATTTCGTTGACCGCTTGTTTTAGTACATCAAAACTCCCCTGGTAATAGCCATCAACAGTCACATCCAGATTGCCTTTGGCAATCGCATCCATTACCGTTGCGACCTCTTCCATCGGTCTGGCCATTACCGCAAGTATGCCATTCATTCCGCCAATCAGTTCGTTCCATGAACCACTGAACTTGGTTTCATCAGCCCGAACGTCAAGATCGCCCTGCATGGCCGCGGTGGTTAGAATGATGGCATCACCAATCAGGTTATCAATGGATTTTTTAACCTCACGCAGATTAGTTTCAATCGCACTGAACTGCTCATAAATCTCACTGGTATACTCATCGGGTTCCTGAATATTCATATCAAAATCAAGATTCCCTGCTGATAAGCGTTGTAAATTTTCAGCCAGGCGGTTGATTTCGACTTCAGCATATTTATTCGCACTCATGGTTCCCGTCGTGTTAAATGACGTTTCTACATAACCAATGGTCTGACCCTTTTTGTCGATAATTGGTGTTGTATCCATTCGATAATGCCCGCCGCGATATTCAAAGGGAAACTCAATTCTGCCCGTTTTGCGGTATGCTTTTACACCGCAATCCTCGTTTTTACACATATCCAGATTCGATTTACAACAGTCATCACCATAAAGTGATTCCCGACTGCCATCTCTCCCGGTTGCAATTCTCAAATCCTGGAGCGTCTTATTGATAAAGGTCCATTTCAAGTCCGTATCGACAACGGTAATCCGGTATGGCATGGCATCCAGAATCGCCTGAAAGAAATCACGTTTGTCAGCCAGGGTTAGTATGGCCCGATTGAGATGTTTGATCCCTTTATTATAATCACCCACCATTTCCGGCGTCTGATAATCTTCCAGGTCGGCCTCATTTTCTACCAGTTCGGGAAGCTGCATCAAGTAATCATTTAGCGTTTTGATGGTCGACTGGATTACTACCAGGTTATTCCCGATAATGTCTCCCTCCGCTGGCAGAACAACCGGTTCCGACAATTCCCCCAAAGCCAATTTTTCTGTCATTTCTGAATGCAACTTCATTTTGTCAGCAATCTCAAAAAGTGCATCAGCCACTTCTCCCAACTGATCCTGGGTGTTTTCAACTTTGATCGCTGCTGCCATATCGCCACTAGCCAGCCGATTGGCTGCTTCAGTCAATCGGGTTAACCGGTTTGAAAGTCCCTTTACGCTAAGAACACTCACGCCAACCATGACGGCGATACCAATTGCGAAAATTACCACCAGGTTATTTTGAACTTCAGCAAACTGGGGCAAACTCTGACTGGCAACGGTCATCGCTATGCCCGCCGTTATACCAAAAATCAGGATCGCCGGTAGAACTACCGTCTGAATAATTTTTGACAGCAAACTCTTTTTTTGTCCCATCCTATCCTCCTATGATTAACAATTTTCAAATAAGTAATTCGTCTTCACCACGTTTCCTGGAAAGATTATACCCATAAAACAATCTTGCAATCGTTGCTGTTACTCTTCACAGCCCAGGTATTCAGCCAGCATCATTTAAAAATTGGTTTCATTATATATGAAATTTCTCGTAAACTCAACTTCAATTTTTGTTTCTTTAAAATGTTCTATCAGCTTTGTATTAAACACAATTAAAAATGACGTTAGCAGCATTTCCTAACGTCATTTCCAATTAAATAGTTATTATTTGGTCATTTATCGCAACTGAAACTGGTCAATCATCTGTTTTAACAGAATCGACTGGCCGGAAAGCTCTTCGCTGGCTGCTGCACTTTCTTCTGCTGTGGCCGAGTTCTGCTGGACAACCTGGGCAACCTGTTCAACGCCCATGTTAATCTGAGCAATGCCAGTGGCCTGTTCGTTGGATGCTTCGGCGATGTTACCGATCAAATCATTGACCTGGGCAATTCCAGCCACGATTTCATCCAGAGCGCTGGCGGTTTCATCAGCAATTTTGGTACCTTCAGCCACCTTGCTGATGGAGCCTTCAATTAAGCCGGTTGTTTCTTTGGCGGCATCGGCACTGCGGGCAGCCAGCGTCCGAACTTCTTCGGCCACCACCGCAAAACCTTTTCCGTGCTGTCCGGCCCGAGCCGCTTCCACTGCCGCATTCAGGGCCAGAATATTGGTCTGGAAGGCAATATCATCAATGACCTTGATAATCTTGGAGATATCTTCAGACGACTTGTTGATCTCCACCATCGACTGCTGCATTTCCGTCATTTGATGGTTACCTTTGTCGGCATTTCCCATCACATCGGTGGCCAGTTCTCTGGCTTTATTGGCATTGACGGCGTTATTCTTGGTTTGATCGGCAATCTCCGTAATCGAAGCCGTCAGTTCCTGAATCGAGCTGGCCTGCTCGGTGGATCCCTGGGCCAGCGCCTGACTGCTGTCGGATACCTGGTTGGCCCCGGCATTAACCTGCTCTGCGGCATGATTAATGTCACCCAACAACGAGTTCAAGGTTCCAATAATGGTATTGAGGGCATCCGAAATTATACTAAAATCACCGCCGAAATCACTGACATTGTCCAGGTTAAGATTGCCTTTGCCAATCGCCTCGGTAACCGTCGATATTTCCCCAACAATTTCCTTGAATCCCGCCCCCATTGAATTGACTGACTCCTTAAGCTCCTCAAAACTTCCTTGGTAAGAGCCTTTTACCGTTGCTTTCAGGTTGCCGCTTGAAATCTGATCCATCACTACCGAAACCTCTTGAAGCGGCTTTGATATTTCAGCAAGGATACCATTCATCCCGCTGATCAATTCCTGCCATGAGCCATCAAACTTTGTCTCATCCGCCCGGGTACCCAGCTGTCCTTCAATTGCAGCATGGGTCAGTTTGCTGGCATCATCAATCAGATTGCCAATGGTGCCTTTCACCTCTGCCAGGCTATCCCCAATTGCCTTAAACTGCTCATAAACTTCGCTGGTGTACTGTCCTGGTTCATCGACCTGTAAATCCAAATCCAGATTACCTTCAGATAAACGATGGAGATTTTCAGCCAGTCGCATGACCGCATCGCTACGATAATTATTCACACTCATAACCGGAGTGATATCATGGGAGACATCCACATAACCAATCTTCTCGCCTTTTCGATTGATCAGATTCATGGTATCCATACGATAATGTCGATCACGGAATTCAAAACGATGCTCAGAATAACCCAGCTCATTGAGTCGCTCACCACCAGCGTTTAACGCTTTAACCCCACAGTCTTCGGTGTGGCACATTTCCAGATTACAGGAGTTGCACGGAACCCCACGAATCTCTTCCCGAGAACTGGCTGTCCCGGTCAGTTTCATAAGATCTTCGAGAATTTTATTAACAAAAACCATATTCATATTCTGGTCAATTGTTGTAATCCGATAAGGTAAGGCATCCAGAATGGTTAAATAATATTCCATATTGGTGGAAACTGTTGCCATGGCCTGATTCACGTGAGTGATGGCTTTTTTATAATCACCAGCCAGATTATCTTCGATACGACGATCAAAATACTCGTTTTTTTCAACTAATTCCGGCATTGAGACAAGATAGTCAAGCAGTTTCGTCATCGACTTTTGTGCCGCTAACAAATCATTTCCCAACAGGTCATTACCCGATACTAAAGAAATATCCTCTGTTAAATCTCCAGTCGCCATTTTCTGAGCCATTTTTGCATAAATTTTATTATTCTCTACAACCAAGGACAAGGCTTCTGAAATGGCACTCAACTGATCCTGAGCGTCACCCGACCGCAATTTGACATCAATATCTCCATCCGCTATTTTTTGTGCGGCTTCAGCCAGATTGGTTATTCTGTTTGACGAATCCTTCATCCCTAAAACAACGATGCCGATAACCACTGCTAAACCGATTACATAAACCAGCAATAAGCTGTTTTGAATCTCTGAGAACTGCTCAAAGCTCTGACTTGTAATGACCATAGCAATACCTGCGACAGCACCAAATACTAATGCTACCGGTACGACAACTGTCATCAGGATCTTTGACAATAAACTCTTTTGATTTTTCATACGCTTTCTCCTTAAATTTTATACTCATTTAAAATTAATCTAACTGCCCATCACAGTTCCAGTCTGTGATCAAACCGGAAAGGACACATCATGTAAGAAACACGACAAGGATTATCTTTCATGATTTAGATTCTCATTTGGTCACGAATAATATTATATCGGATAATTTACGAAATCACAATTATTATTTGACTTTCACAAACATTCTAAGTGATTCCACTACTCTATTATCGTCAGTTTTCAGCCAAACATTAACTTAATTTAAATTTAAGTCAAAAGCAAAAAACGGCCTAAACTTCTTTTAAAAAAAAGAGCTGAAACAAATTCAGCTGGTTTTTTATAATCAGATAACATCTTTCTTTCGTTTTTTAATGGGAACTGCTGTATACCAACTCGTTTTTTTCAAAGTCAAACGTATTGTTAATGTGTCCCAGAATAATGAGTACTTTACTCAGATTCTCAAAATACACAGCATCATACTTGGCGCTCCCAATGTCAAATCCCTTTAACGTCGGTAATAATTCTTCAGCACGATCATGATTGCTTTCCACCGTGGTACACAATTTGTAGAGCTTTTTAAACTGATATTCCTCCACCACATAGAATCGGCCGTCATCGACGCCATTTTGAATGTTCTCTAAAAACCAGCGATGAATCTGATTAGTTTTTTTAAACCGCCCCATCACTTCTGAAGCCACTGCCCAAGGCTTTAGCCGCAATTGTTTGAGATCCACACCCTTGTCACATTTATATAAAACACTCTCTAAACCCATGTTGTCTCCCTCCACTTAGCAATCGATCTTGCTTTTTTAGTAATGCACACAATCAGTGAATCTCACCAAATGAACCAGCTTATTTAAGATTCTGATGTTATCGCATTTGTCTTTCTACCATTTTACCTACCCCTTTTCATTTAGTCAATTATAAATAACATCGTTTTAGTTTATTTTTAAATTATAATCGGTGCCGATGAATTTTATTTCGTTCAGAGTCATGTTATAATATAGAAAACTGTGAAGTAAGGAGAAAAAAATGAGAAATCGAGTCGGAAACTTGTTAT
Source organism: Acetobacterium sp. MES1 (assembly GCF_002237635.1). Classification (NCBI taxonomy): domain Bacteria; kingdom Bacillati; phylum Bacillota; class Clostridia; order Eubacteriales; family Eubacteriaceae; genus Acetobacterium; species Acetobacterium sp. MES1. The sequence goes on along the minus strand of NZ_MJUY01000035.1, from coordinate 4,719 downwards.
GGGGACTTCTGTTGGTCGTTATTGGCCTTGGTTTTGCCGGAAATGTGTTTGGCCTTTGGAATTTTGAATTATTTTTTACTGGCTGGTGGACCCTGTTTATAATTGTTCCCTGTGCCATTAGCATGGTTCAAAATGGGATTCAGCTTTGGAATACCATTGGACTGGGTATTGGGGTATTACTTTTTATATCAGCCCGGGGTTATTTTGATGGGTCGCTACTGGTCGATCTGATTTTTCCAATTATTATCATTGCCGTTGGTCTGAGCATTATGTTTAAAGATCGCCTCAGCAAAAATGCCAAGCTGATTCAAGGCATGACTAAGGATGGTCTCCCCGAATATTCTGCTGTTTTCGGCGGTCAGGAGATTAACTTTCCTGGCGAAGAATTTAATGGTGCTAATTTAACTGCGGTTTTCGGGAGTGTCTCCCTTGACCTAAGACAAGCGATTATCAACCAGGACATTTATATTTCTGCCACTGCCGTCTTTGGCGGCGTTGATCTGTTGGTTCCCAATAATGTCCGGGTAGAAATGTCGACAACACCGATTTTTGGCGGCGCTTCGAACAAAGCCAATCAACCATTAGGCGATAATCCTCCGACTATCTATATCAACTCCACCAATATCTTCGGGGGGACAGAAGTCAAATGAATACCAATCACACTTGGATTAAATACCTGGCCATTGCCTTTGGTCTGGTTCTGGCATTAGGAATCATCTCCAGTATTGTCAATGGCGGCGTGGCTCTTTTGCGGGGTTTTGGATTTATCGATAATCGCCCCCCCATCACTGAACAAAATAGTCATAGCTTCAAGCAGGATTTCAGTGGTAAACTGGAGTCCGTTCTGATCAAATTTGACGCCGGTAGTATTACCCTGCAAAGCGGCGACACTTTTCAAGTTGAAGGTACAAACATTCCGGCAAGCTTAACTGCCACTCTGGACAATAGCAAACTTGTCATTGAAGATCAGGAAAATACCAATATCTTGCCGAATCTGATCGGCAAAGATAAAGCTCCCAATCTTGTGGTGACAATCCCTCGTGACACGCATTTGAAAAAAATGGAACTTGAAATCGGGGCTGGACGTGGCGAATTATTAGAAATTATCACCGATGAACTGATCCTCAAACAAGGCGCTGGAGAAATTGTCGCAGACCAGCTTCAAGCCGATTCCGGTAAACTTAACGGCGGTGCCGGTGCTGTTCATTTTACCGATGTTCAACTCAATGACTTTGCGATCAAAGGTGGTGTCGGACTCATAGATATTCAAGGACTGGTTACTGGCGATCTGGAAATCGACTGTGGCGTTGGCCAGACCAGTTTAGATATCAACGCCAGTGTGAACGACTATTTTATTACCGCTGACCAGGGTATTGGCCCCATTACCATTAATGGTCAAAATCTTTCAGAAACTGGTACTGGATCAAAATCTGCACCGCATCACATTGATATCGATGGCGGGGTCGGACCAGTTAACTTGACCTTTAAATAGCCCATGAAAAAACACGTTTAAACGATTGTCTAAACGTGTTTTTTAGTGAATCTGACTTATCTGACAAAATGCATATACACTTTTTTATAAGGGTTCGGCTCGGCCACAACCCCCTTGCCATTTTCGATCAGGCGCATCAACCAAACCATATTGGCAGCTGTGACCTCAATGGTCTGAGCACCTTCAGTATCCTGGGAGGCTTCTCCCGCAGTCCGACCATGAATAACATTCCAGTAGTTACCAGTAGCCATAACCATTTCGGAGTAGGTGATATAGTGATTTAATTGATCAATGCTTGCCACCCCACCAGAACGTCTGACGGCAACCAGGGCGCCAGCCACCTTGTGACGAAACAATCCACCATTGGCGCCAGCAACATAAAAAGCTCGATCCAAAAATGACTTCATATTTCCGCTGATGCCGGAAAAGTGGACAGGGCTGGCAAAAACAATCCCATCAGCGGCCTTCATTTTTTGAATTCCTTCGTTGACAACATCTTTGGTAAAGATACACTGCTCGTTTTTATTTTTTCCACAGGCATTGCATCCCGTACAGCCTTGAACCGCCTTCATCCCAACGTTGAAAATTTCAAAATCGATGCTTTCTTGAGCAAAAATATCACCCGCAATACTAAGCGCCGTAAATGTATTTCCTTCACCGTGAGGACTGCCATTTATACCAATTACTTTCATTTCTTACCTCCCAAGCATTATGCTCCAGCTATTCTATTTGTTGTTAGTATACCACATTATTTTTAAAGTAAACAAGCAGTCAACTGCTTGAAATCTTTCAGATTAGCAGATTTTATTGTTTGACCACGAATTGTTTTGTGTTATACTAGGAACATTATTCTATCAGGAGGGCATCATGACTGGCTACATTGTAAGATTTATCAAACTAAATTTTGGGCTCTTTCTATATGGATTGGGAATTATTGTGACCATGCGGGCAAATGTCGGTTATGCTCCCTGGGAAGTTCTGCACAGTGGGATCAGTCAAACCCTTGGGGTCAGTATCGGGTTGGTGAATACCGCCGTGGGCGCCCTCATTGTTGCCATTGTATTCATGCTGGGGGAAAAAATTGGACTTGGCACTATTTTTAATATGTTCATGATCGGACTCTTCATGGATCTGATCCTTTATTTAGATTTCATCCCACTTTTTGACAACTTCTGGATCGGGTCTCTGGTACTCATTATTGGTCTTTTTATTATTTCACTGGGAACATACTTTTATATTTCATCAGCCTTCGGCGCTGGTCCCCGGGATAGCCTGATGGTGGCGGTAACCCGCAAGACAGGACTGCCTGTGGGCCTTTGCCGCGGTATTTTGGAAGTCAGTGTTGTTTTTATTGGCTGGCTACTGGGTGGAATGGTTGGTTTGGGAACGGTTATTTCGGCCTTTGCCATTGGGTTTTGTGTACAAATCACCTTTAAACTGGTAAAATTTGACCCCACCCAGGTAAAACATGAAACCTTTGGCGTCATGTTTCATAATTTGCGCAACCTCAAAAAACACGATTAAACTGGAACGCTTAACAAAGCGTTTCAGTTCAGTTGTCACCAATACTTAATCCTCATTTTTAATTATGTCAATAAACACTCTGGCAATTTCAGGATCAAACTGGGTTCCGGAACAACGGTTAATCTCTTCAATTGCTTCTTCAACTGTGAACGATTCCATATGAAACCGCATCTTGGTCATTGCATCATAGGCATCAGCAATCGCAATGATTCGGGCTTCCAGTGAAATTTCTTCGCCTTTTAGTCCTTTAGGGTACCCACAACCATCCCAGCGTTCGTGGCTCTCAAGGATGTGATCGGCAATTTCAGCAAACTCATTGGCAGAACTTAAAATACGGTAGCCAATTTCAGGATGACGCCTGATTTCTGCCCAATCTTCATCATTAAGTTTTTCTGATTTGTCAAGAATTCCATCGGCGATGCCAATCTTTCCAATATCATGCATTAATCCAGCCGTCTTTAGATCATGGGAGTCCTTTATGTTCAGCCCAATCTTACTTCCTAATTCAGCCGACAGTTTGCTGACCCGTTCGGAGTGTAACATCTCCTTCTGGTATTTATCAAACAAGGTTTCAATGACCATTCCGACCGTTTTATTCCGCATCCCCAGGCTTTCAGTAAGTTTTCGACGATACATATAGTCTTCGGCTTTTTTAAATACCTGTTGGATATCTTCATCCTTGTCATATTTTGTTTCAAACCCAAATGAAATGGATAACTCCATGGTGCCGACTTTCTCCTTACTAGCCAATTTTTCAATACGTGCGATTATTTCTTCGGCAACCACTTGATCGGTTTTCGGTAATAAGACAACAAACTCATCGCCACCTAATCTTGCTACAACATCATCAGCCCGACACGACTTGGAAATGACAGCAGCCGCTTTTTTTAATAATTCGTCCCCCATGACGTGTCCAAAACTGTCATTTACCAGTTTTAATCCATTAACATCTCCCATGATTAAAGACAGCGGAAGATTTCGCAGGGTATCCATACGACGAAGTTCTTCTTCGTAAAAACGCCGGTTATAGAGTCCGGTGAGCTGATCGTGATAGCTTAAAAATTGAATCTGTTCCAGCTTCTGTTTTTTCTCGGTATAATCCCGGAATACCACCACAACACCAAGCACCTCGCCGCCTTCATCAATAATCGGAGCAGCGCTGTCTTCGATGGGGCGTTCACTGCCATCGCTGGCAATCAGCAGGGTTTGATTATCCAACTCCCGAATACTTTTTGTAGTGATAACATCTGCAACAATGTTTCCAGCTTTCTCATGGTTGGTGTCATTTACAATGTTAAATACGTCTTCAAATGGTTTACCCAAGGCCTCATTTTTTGTCCAGCCGGTTAATTCTTCTGCCACCCGGTTAATAAATAGAATCTGGCCATTCCGATCACAGGAGATAACCCCATCGCCAACAGAAATCAGCGTTGTCTCAAGCAGTTTGCTTTCTTGTTCCAGGGCGGATTCCAGCCGCTTGCTTTCGGTAATATCAATTCCTACTCCGGTGAAATACCGTTTTCCATCGAGGTTCATCAGCACCCCATTGGATCGAATGAGGAGTTTTCCGCCACCCTTGTTATTCAGCAAATTATTCGCTTTAAATTTCATCATTATCAGTCAAAATAAAAGAAGGTATCGGATAAAATATTCTGCAGCATAATGCGTCAGATTGTTTGATCCGGTACCTTCTTGTGTTATCA
>NZ_MJUY01000034.1:0-13612 GCF_002237635.1 Acetobacterium sp. MES1 | reverse complement strand
TGAATCTCGCGACGATGGCGGAAGGGCCACACCTGTTCCCATACCGAACACAGAAGTAAAGTCTTCCAGCGCCGAAAGTACTTGGTGGGCAACTGCCTGGGAGGATAGGACGTTGCGGGATTTTTTTTTAATGAAGTCGTGCAAAAAAATACAGACATAAATATTGATTCAAGTTCACTTGGAAATCAATGTTTATGTCTGTATTTTTTTATGGGGCGAAGCCCCAAACGGAGGCGCAGCGATAGCTGCGACGGAGTTGCACGGATTCATTAGACGGCAGTAACTTTAAGAGCCGTTTGAGATGAAAGTTTTTTATATTTTCAGGAAGGAGCCATCTGGCGACTGACGCGACGAAGGCGCAGCGCTAGCTACGCCTTCGTCGCATGAGCGAGTAAACGGCAGTAAAGTTATGAGAAAGATATAAGGATACTTAATATCTTTCATTATGAATCTATTTTTTTATGGGGCGAAGCCCCAAACGCAGGCGCAGCGATAGCTGCGACGGAGTTGCACGGATTCATTAGATGGCAGTAACTTTAGGAGCCGTTTGAGACGAAGGCTCTTTTTATATTTTTAAGGAAGGAGCCATCTGGCGACTGACGCGACGAAGGCGCAGCACAGCGGAGCCTTAGGAACCGTTTAAGACGAATGTATTTTAGAAAGAAAAATGGCAGACCATAAAGAAACCCCAACCAGATTAAAATCCGGTCGGGGTTTCTTTAAAAAAGGGAAAGGAGGGGGCATAATCTACAGTGTCTTCCAAATATTCTTCTGGTATTCCAGGATTGCGCGATCGCTGGAAAATAGGCCGGAGTATGCTACGTTGCAAAGAGACATTTCAAACCATTTGTTTTTATCCTGATAGAGCTTATTGATTTGATCCTGAGCATTGGCATAAGAGTCAAAGTCTTTTAGAACAAAATAGGTGTCATTATACAAGAGCAGGGAGTCGTAAATGCTTTGGAAACTAGCCAGGTGACCAAAGGTACCGTCAATCAGTTGATGCATGATTTTTTGAATTCGCTCATCATTCTCATAAATTTGGACTGAACTGTAACCGCCGTTCTTTTGATAATGAGAAACCTCATCAGCGGACAAGCCAAAGGTGATAATATTGTCATCACCGACGGCCTCATGAATTTCAATGTTGGCACCATCCATGGTACCCAAGGTAACAGCGCCATTCATCATAAATTTCATATTGCCGGTGCCAGATGCTTCTTTTCCAGCGGTCGATATCTGCTCGGAAATATTGGCGGCAGGATAAATAATTTCACCTAAAGAAACGTTGAAATTTGCCAGAAAGACAACTTTGATCTGATCCCGGATATCTTTATCATTATTGACAAGGCTGGCAATGGCGTTAATCAGTTTGATAACTTCCTTGGCAAAATAGTATCTCGGGGCTGCTTTGCCAGCAAAGATAAAGGTACGGGGGACGATTTCCAAATAGGGGTTTGCTTTTAAATGATTATACAAATGGAGGATCTGTAAAGCATTCAGAAGCTGTCGTTTGTATTCATGAATGCGCTTGACCTGGATGTCAAAAATCGATTCGGGGTTTACATCAATATGATTGTTCTTTTTGATATGGTTGGATAAATGAATTTTATTTTCCAGTTTGATGTGATTGAACCGCTCAACAAACGAGGCATCGTTTTTAAAATTCATCAGATTTTCAAGGGCATAAAGATTATTGATCCAGTCGGTACCAATGGATTCAGTAATCAAATCCCGCAGACCCGTGTTACTGTTGATCAGGAAACGACGGGGCGTAACCCCGTTGGTAACAGAACGGAAACGTTCGGGAAAGAGCTTGTAATAACCGTTAAAGGTTTCCTCTTTTAAAATTTTACTGTGAAGGGCTGCAACACCATTCACGGAGTGGCAACAAATTATGGCCAGATTAGCCATGTTGACTTGACCGTCCTGAATGATTGATAATGAACTGATTTGCAGTTCATTAAGTCCCGATTTTATTCTTAAATCTTCCTGGAATTGGCGGTTAATTTCTTCAATAATCATATAGATCCGCGGCAGTAGAAACTTCATCATGTCCACCGGCCATTTTTCCAGGGCTTCAGGCAGCACGGTGTGATTGGTGAAGGTCAGTGAGTTGACCGTAATCTTCCAGGCATCGTCCCAGCTTAATCCTTCTTCGTCCATAAAAATGCGCATCATTTCAGGGCCGCAGAGGGCGGGATGGGTATCATTGATGTGTATACAGATTTTTTCGGCAAAATCATCCAAACAATTGTTGTTATATCGTTTAAAACGTGTAATCATCCGTTTTAAACCGGCACAGACAAAAAAGTACTCCTGTTTCAAACGCAATTGTTTACCATCAAACTTGTTATCATTGGGGTACAAAATTTGAGTAATTGCCTCAGCCTCGGATTTATGACGGACGGCATCAAGGAATTGCCCCTCGTTGAAACTGGGCAGGTCGAACTCTTCAATCGGTTCTGCACTCCACAACCGTAACGAATTGACGGTATTATTGTGGTATCCTTTAATGGGGATGTCGTAGGGGACGGCTAAGATTGGTTCGTAGTTTTCATGCACAAAGGTCAGCACCCCATTGACTTTTTCAGAATGAAGATTACCATAGAACTTTACAACAACGGACTCATTGGGTTTTCTGATTTCAAAGGGATAACCGTGTCGTAGCCAGTTATCGGCCACTTCAACCTGTTCACCATTGATAATTTTCTGTTCGAAAAGACCGTGCTTATAATGGATGCCATTGCCATGAAAGGGAAATCCCAGGGTGGCCGAAGACTCTAAAAAGCAGGCCATTAATCGTCCCAATCCACCATTTCCTAAACCCGGATCAGTTTCCTGACTAAGAATCGTTTCATAATCAAGGCCCAGTTCAGCCATGGCAGTTTTGACCGTATACTCCATGTCCAGACTGTTGACATAGGCTTTCAGTAGCCGGCCAATCAAAAACTCAATGGAAAACAGATAAACCCGCTTGTGGGGGATTTCATCGTATTGAGACCGGGTTTTCGCCCATTGGGAAGCTGTTTTATCCATGACAATTTCCGCTAAAGCTTGATACTGATCGAGTACGGATGACTCGGCAAGATATTCACCGGAAACTTCTTCAATCTTTTTAGTATAGGCAGATTTAAATGCGGCGATTTCTTCAAGGCGTTGTGATGGTTTCATGAGTATTCCTTTCGTGTAATAAACTAGTATTTTAAAGTTCGCAATTTAATCGATTTTATTTATGGAGAAGGTAAATCTTTATTTTAATACCCTTTATCATCAGAAAAAAACAAAAGAAGATTACGGCTACCCGCAATCTTTTTTGTTTATATGAGCTGACAGGAGTGGGGTGTGACCATTACAATGACAGATGAAAGTGGCTGGAGGACGATGGGGTTCAATGCAACGGCCTCGCCGGAAATCAGGTCTAAACCTTCGCAGCCGGCAAAATCCGGGTGTTTAAACAAGTGAACGGCTCGCGTATTGCGGTTAAACAGGCAAAAACAGAGGGCATCTTCATCTCGTCGTTCAAAAACGAAAAGATCATCACTGGCCTCATAGGGTTTCCAGGTGCCGTTTTGAAAGACCGAATGCTCGGCTCGCAGCTTGGTGATCATTCGATACCAGGCGAGGAGATCGGGGTCCTCATTCCCCCAGGGGTAGGTACGTCGGTTATAGGGATCTTCAAAGCCTTGAACCCCGGCTTCATCACCGTAATACAAACAGGGAACCCCCGGAAAGGTAAACTGGATCAAACTGAGTAGTTTTAAGCGTTTTACGGCCAAGGCATACTGGGCATCATCCAGACGATAGGTTTTATGGCAATGGTTGCCTAAAAATTTGTAGGCTTCACCGAGGACGTTAAGAATTCTTCGGCGGTCATGGCTGCCAATCAGGTTCATGTTTCCCATAAATTGTTCTCGGGGATAGTGTTCATAAAGTGACATCATGATCCGGGCGGCGAGTCCGGAGCTTTTTTCCCCAAGGATGAAGTCGATAAAGGTCTCCCGGAATGGATAGTTCATGACAGCATCCAATTCATAACCGGAAAAATAGGTGCGCAGCTCATCATAAGCCACTTTGCGGGAGGCATCCTCCCAGACTTCACCAATCAGAATGCTGTCAGGGTTTTCCTCCAGCATGGCAGCTTTGAGACCCTTGATAAACGGATCCGGCAGTTCATCAGCCACATCCAACCGCCAACCAGAAGCGCCGGCAGTCATCCAGTGACGGATCACACTATCCTTGTTCTTATAGATAAAGGCCTGAAAATTGGGATGCATTTCGTCAGTATTTGGCATCGCATCAACGCCCCACCAGCATGAGTAGGTATCGGGATAATCAGAAAAGATATACCAGGGATAGTAATCAGATTCTTTTGATTGATAGGCACCAACCCCAGGATAATTCTCATAACGATTGAAGTATAGGCTGTCATCACCGGTATGGCTGAAAACCCCATCCAGAATGATGGCGATACCCCGTTTTTGACACTCGGAAGCCAGCCTTTCAAAGCTTTCCTGGGTGCCTAAAGCAGGATCAATGGTCATATAATCACCAGTGTCATAACGGTGATTACTACGGGATTTAAAAATAGGATTCAAATACAAAATGGTGATGTTCAAGCTTTGCAGATAGTCCAGTTTTTCGGTGATCCCTTCCAGGGTGCCGCCAAAAAAATCCCAGTATTTGATACTACCGTCTTTTTCCCGGAAATAGTGGGGGGTATCGCTCCAATTGGGATGGAGCATCGCATCCCGATGGAAATTATTCAGATCAAAGTCGGCACCTCGATGGAAACGATCGGGAAAAATCTGGTACATGATCCCTTGGGTATACCAGGCTGGAGACTGTCGCTGCGGGTCATAAACCGTAATTTGAAAAGACGGCGGTTTTGTTTCATAAATCCGCCCTTCACCCCCCAAGTGATCGTGTTGGGTGCCATAGGCATAGGCTCGGCCCCGGGATTCAAAGCTGAAGTCATACCAGAAGATGCCGGGAATTGTGGGCATATCCAGAGTGATCTCCCAATAATTGATATCCCGGGATTTGATCATCGGGTGGGTTACTTCCTGGTTATCAAAAAAGGTTCGCAGTTTTAATTTTTCAATTTCAGTGGCATAAACCCGCAGTGTGACGGCATTGCCAATTGGCAGTGCGCCAAAGGGCGATCGAAAGGCCAGTTCCCATGAATGATGACGAAATTTCATAATATTATCACTCCATTAATTTATTATAATATGAAAGATAAATGTCAGCTGATTGTTTCCAGTCAAAATGGGTGTTATAGGCGTTTTTCACCAGTTTTTTATAGGCAGCGGGAGAATTATGATACAGGGATACGGCATGTTGAATAGTAAAAAGCATGTCGTGGGCGTTGTAGGTTGCAAAGCTGAAACCATTACCTTTCTTTGTCTTGGGGTTAAAATAGGTGACGGTATCTTTGAGGCCGCCAGTTTCCCGAACGATGGGGACAGCGCCATAACGCATGGCAATCATCTGAGAGAGTCCGCAGGGCTCAAATTTGGAGGGCATCAGAAAGAAATCACTGGCGGCATAGATTTTACGGGACAGCGCTTCATCAAAGTCAATGATGGTGACCATTTTATCAGGGTAGTTGTAAGCGATACTCCGGAACAGATTTTCATAAATGGCATCACCGGTTCCCAGAATAACAAGCTGGAGATCCAGCTGTAAAATTTCATGGATGACGTTGGATACCAGATCCAATCCTTTTTGTTCAACCAGACGGGTGATCATCGAGACCATAGGGACATCTCCCCGGACGGGCAGGTCGAAATATTCCTGCAATGCTTTCTTGTTTTCCACTTTCTTTTTCTCCGGGTTATCATAGGGAACAAACAAAGCTGGATCGGTTTTGGAATCGTAAATGGATTCGTCAATGCCATTGAGAATCCCGACGACCTGCTGGTCAAGGTGACGAATCACGCCATCCAGGCCTTCACCATAATAGGGGTCTTTCAGTTCGGCAGCATAGGTAGGACTGACGGTGGTGATCAGATCGGCAGCGTACAGCGCCCCTTTCATCAGATTGATTTTTCCATAAAACTCCAAATCTGAGGGTAGAAAGCCCAGGTGCAGATAGGGGCTGATATCATGAAAGCCGTAAACCCCCTGATAACGGATGTTATGAATCGTGAAAACCACCTTTGTATTGGGAAAAGCCCGGCGGTACTGATGCTTGAGCAGGTAGGCCACAGCAGCAGTCTGCCAGTCATTGCAGTGAACAATATCCGGAGTAAAATCAAGCAGTGGCAGGGAGTCCAGCACCGCTCGGCAAAAAAAGCTGAATCGTTCACCGTCATCATAATAACCGTATAGCGAGGGGCGTTTGAAAAAGGCTTCATTATCGATAAAATAAAAGGTAACGCCTTCGTGCTCAGCAGTCAAAAGCCCGCAATAGTGGAGAGTATCGGACATCCACATCTGAAAGTGTTTAAGGGGCTTTATTTTTTGACGTAGTTCTTCGGGAATGGTGCTGTAATATGGCAGGATTACCTGGGTTTTAACATCGTCAGGAAAGGATTTTGGCAGAGCGCCCAGCACATCTCCCAATCCACCACTTTTTGAAAAAGGATATGCTTCAGAAGTGACAAATAGGACGTTTAACATTTATATTACCGTGCCTTTCTTTAAAACAATGGGAGCATGGGGTTTGCCAACTAAGGTGGTGTGATCGCTGATTTTGGTGTCCTTGTCCATGACCACATAATTCAGATTAACATTTCGCCCGATATCACACCGTTGCATGATGATACTATTCTGGATATGTGAACCAACATTCATTTTAGTGTCCCGGAAGATAATGCTGTGAGTAATGTTTCCTTCAATGATGCAGCCGCTGCCGACAATCGAATTGGACACCTGGGCGGGATCTTCATAGAGGGTGGGATGGTTATCTTTGATCTTGGTATGGATGGAATTTTTGCCCAGGAAAAGTTCCTGCATAATCTCATATTCCAGCAGATCCATACTGGTTTTCATATAGTTCTCCAGGCAGTTCACCCGTTTGATATAACCGGTATGCTGAGCGCCAAAAACCCTGAGGGTATCGATATTGTATTTGATCATATCCAGCAAATCCCAGTCACCGGTACGTTCACTGAGATCCAGTAATTCCATCAGAATGGATTTTTTGATAAAAAACATCTCTGTAAAAAAATGTCCGGTGGTATGTTCCCGTTTGAAATGGAGACCGCTGACCCGGTTTTTGGCAAATTCCAGATAGAGGTCGTTATCCTTGAGATGATAAAGGGGATCATCTTTCTTAAAAATCAGGGTGATGTCACTGTCATTTTTTAAATGGATATCATAGGCATTTCGAAAATCGAAGGTAGTGACCAGATTGGGGGTAGCAATCAGCACATGTTTGGCCCCAGTGGCATCCAGAAAGCCCCGGTTATTTTGAAGATTACGGAGATTAACCTTAATCAGCCGTCCGATATGGTAATTGTTTGATCCCGAAAGGATTGAGAGATCCTGAGTTTTTCGGCTCAGGGACCACTCTTTACCAGTCCCTAGATGATCGACCAGGGAGCTGTATTTATGAGACCCGATGACGCCGATATGGGATAAACCAGAATTGACCATATTGGAAAGGGTAAAGTCAATGAGGCGATAACGTCCGCCGAAAGGCAGGGTGCTCAGGCTGCGATGGGAAAGAAAATCCTTTAGGGAGTCATCCTCGCCATCGACATTTAAGATAAGTCCAGCAACATTTTTCATTTGTTCTCAATCCTTTCAGTTATTGATGACATGTATTTCCGGAGCGGGTTCGGTGGGGTCCGTAATATAGCGGGCATCGCCTTTAATTCTAGCCCGGGCCCCAACGATGCAATTCTCTAAAATGGCACCATCCTCAATGATGGCTCCGGTATGCACAATGACATTTTTCAAGCTGGTTTTTTTATGAATCACCACATCATGGGACAAAATGGAGTTCTCAACTTTTCCAAAAATAATGCATCCATCACAGATCAGACTGTTGCTGATCTTGGCTTGAGGGCCAATAAATTGGGGATGGCGACTGGTGTTATTGGAGAAGATCCGAAAATTACGATCGCTGAGATCAAAATCGCAGTTGCAATCCAAAAGATCCATATTGGCATCATAATAGCTTTGGACGGTGCCCACATCCCGCCAGTAACCGGAGTAAGGGTAGGCAAAAATCCGTTTGCCACTTTCGTGGAGCATGGGAATTACGTTATGGCCAAAGTCGTGCTCCGATTCCCGGTTTCCGGCATCGTCAAGCAGCGCTTTTTTTAATTCTTTCCAGGTAAAAATATAGATGCCCATGGAGGCTTTGTTACTTTTAGGACGTTCTGGTTTTTCCTGAAACTCCTTAATGCAATGATCCTCATCGGTGTTGACAATACCGAAGCGGTGAGCATCTTCCCAAGGAACGTCCATCACGGCAATGGTCAGGTCGGCTTCTTTCTGTTTGTGAAAGGCCAGCATCTTGGAATAGTCCATCTTGTAAATATGATCACCGGACAGAATCAGCACATATTCGGGATCGAAGCGGTCAATAAAATCCAGATTTTGATAAATGGCATCGGCGGTTCCTGAATACCAACGGCCCCCTTTCTGCCCCATATAGGGGGGCAGGATGTGGACGCCACCCTGAACCTGATCCAGGGCCCAGGCTGAGCCATCACCAATATAATTATTGAGGATATAGGGGCGGTACTGGGTCAAAACACCGACCACATCGATATCCGAATTCATACAGTTGCTAAGCGGAAAATCAATAATTCGATATTTTCCGCCGAATAAAACAGCAGGTTTGGCGTTATTAAAAGTCAGTGAGCCGAGGCGGCTGCCTTGACCGCCCGCCAGGAGCATTGCGACACATTCAGTATTCAAAGTGATACCTCCTTAAATGATTTTCCAGATTTCTCGTTGATAGTCGGCAATTGAACGATCGCTTGAGAAAATCCCGGAATTTGCGACGTTGCTGATAGACATTTTAGTCCAAATGGTCGGATTGCGGAAGAGGTGATCGACCTGATTTTGGGCATCGGCGTAGGCACTGAAATCTTTTAGAACAAAGTAGCCATCGTTGTACAACAGCAGTGAATCATAGATCGCCTGGAAGCTGAGCCCATGTCCCAGGGTGCCGTCAATCAGTTGGTGAAGAACCTGCTGAATCCGGGGATCCTGTTCAAAGATGTCGATGGAGCGATAACCGCCGTACTTTTGATAGTGATGTACCTCATCGGCAGACAGACCAAAGGTGACAATATTACTGGGACCAACGGCTTCAAGAATTTCGATATTGGCGCCATCCATCGTACCCAGCGTGATGGCGCCGTTCATCATGAATTTCATATTTCCGGTGCCGGAGGCTTCTTTGCCAGCTGTTGAAATCTGTTCGGAAATATTGGCCGCCGGATAGATGATCTCGGCCAGGGAAACATTGAAGTTGGCCAGGAATACGACCTTCAATTTGTCATGGAGGGTCGGATCGGCATTGACCAGCTCGGCAATGGCGGTGATCAGTTTTATCACTTCTTTGGCATAGTAATAGCCGGGGGCCGCTTTGCCGGCAAAGATAAAGGTTCGGGGGGCCATTTCCAGGTTGGGGTTTTCCTTGAGTCGATTATACAGATAGAGGACATGGAGGGCGTTTAGCAATTGTCGTTTATACTCATGAATCCGCTTAACCTGGATATCAAAAATTGAGTGGGGATCGACGTTGATATTGTTGTGGCTGGCCATGTAATTTGCGAGTCGGATCTTATTTGCCAATTTGACGCCATCAAACTTTTCATAAAAAACCGGATCGTTAATATTGTTTAGCAGCTTCTTTAGATGGAACAGGTTATGTTCCCATGCTGAGCCAATGGATTCAGTAATCAGTGTTTTTAGTTCCGGATTGCTGTTCATCAGAAAGCGTCGGGGTGAGACGCCATTGGTTACCGAGTAGAACCGATCGGGGAAGACCTGGTAATAACCGTTGAAGGTTTCTTCCCGGAGGATTTTGCTGTGCAGGGCAGCGACACCATTTACCGAATGACTCGATACGATCGACAGACTGGCCATATGGACATAGTTATCCCGAATAATGGAAAGGCTGTGGTTACGTTCCAGATCGTAAGGAAATTTGTTATCCAGCTCCAGCAGAAACCGGCGGTTAATTTCTTCAATGATCATATAAATCCGCGGCAGTAGATCCTTCATCATATCCACCGGCCATTTTTCAAGAGCTTCCGGTAGGACGGTGTGGTTGGTGAAGCTCAAGGCGGCGACGGTGGTTTTCCAGGAGTCATCCCAACCCAGGCCTTCTTCATCCATTAGTACCCGCATTAGTTCGGGGCCGCATAGTGCCGGGTGGGTATCATTAATGTGAATACAAATTTTATCGCTGAAGCCATCCATCGAATTATTATTGGAACGTTTGAAATCCACAACAATTCGCTTGATTCCGGCGCAGACAAAAAAGTATTCCTGTTTGAGACGCAGTAGTTTGCCGTCAAAGCCATTGTCATTGGGATAAAGAATCTGGCTGATCGCTTCGGCTTCAGACTTATGCCGAACTGCGTTTAAAAAATGGCCCTGATTAAAGCTGGGCAGGTCAAAGGCTTCCAGCGGTTCGGCACTCCACAGTCGCAGCGAATTCACGGTTTCATTGCGGTAGCCCTTAATTGGAACATCAAAGGGAACAGCCATAATCGGTTCGTAGTTTTCGTGGACAAAGGTCAGATTGCCATTGATATTTTCAGAATGAATCTGACCGTAGTATTTGACAATGACCGACTTATCGGGATTGCGGATTTCAAAAGGATAGCCGTTTTTAAGCCAGTTATCGGCCACTTCAATCTGTTCGCCATTGATAATACGTTGTTCAAACAGCCCGTATTTATAACGGATGCCATTACCGTGAGCAGGCATTCCCATGGCTGAAGAAGAATCCAGATAGCAGGCCATTAATCTTCCCAGACCGCCATTGCCCAACCCGGGGTCAGACTCCTGGGCAAGAATGGCTTCATAATCCAGCCCCATTTCCACAGAGCACTCCTGAACCAGGTCTTCCACGCCTAAATTACTGAGATAGGACTTCATCAGGCGTCCAATCAAAAATTCGATGGAAAAAAAGTAAACTTGCTTGGATTCATTTTTGTTATAGAGGGAGTTGGTTTTAGCCCATTGCGAGGTGATGCTTTCCATCACCATTTCAGCCAGGGCCTGGTATTGTTTAAGTAGGGACGCTTCAGCCAGACAATTTCCCGAAACTTCTTCGATTTTCTTGGTAAAGGTGGCCTTATAAGCGGCTTTTATTTTTTCTCGTTCTGAAGAATTCATGGTTGTTCCTTTCAATAAAGAGTGTCTTTATTTTTTAGTTTTTGTTTTTTTAACCGGTGCTGGTTTGTTTTTGGCGCTTGTCCTGGGGACAACCGCTTTTAAAACGACCATGGCGGAGGGGGGGATATTGATGGAAACCGAATAATCCTGACCATGAAGCGGGATAGGCTGGGCCTTCACGTTTTTTTTCACTTTAAAACCAGTCCCGCCATAGTTGCTGTCATCGGAATTAAAGGCCAGTCGATAATTACTGCCAGTCGGAACGCCAATTTGATAATCGGTATAGCTTAGCGGACAGAAGTTGATAATGGTGATCAGTGTATCTTTGTCCTCGGCACCCATTCGTTTAAAAATAAGAATGCTTTGTTCGCTGTTGTTGGGTTCTAGCCACTCAAAGCCAGCCCAGCTGTGGTCATCAATCCAGAGGGCTTTTTCTTTGCGATAAAACTTACTGAGCTCTTTGATGTAGGTATGAACTTCCCGGTGTTTGGGATAATCCAGTAGGAACCATTCCAGCGATTCATCCACCCGCCATTCCAGGAAGGGGGCAAACTCGTTCCCCATAAATGACAGTTTCTTACCTGGATGGGTCATTAAATACCCAAAGAGAAGGCGGAACTGGTCGAATTTCATATTGTAATCCCCAAACATTTTATCAAGGATGGTTCGTTTGCTGTGAACCACTTCATCGTGAGAAAGGGGCAGGATGAAGTTCTCATTAAAGGCATAGGCCATCGAAAAGGTTAACAGATTATGGAAGCGATTCCGAAACATTGGATCGGTTTTCATATAATCCAGGGTATCATGCATCCAGCCCATGTCCCATTTCAAGTTGAAGCCCAGGCCGCCCTTGTCCACCGGCCAGGTGACCATCGGATAGGCAGTGGAATCTTCGGCTGACATAATGGCAAAGGGAAAATCCCGAAAAATAACGGTATTCAGTTCCCGGAGGAAGGCCAGCGCTTCCAGACGGTCGGTACCACCCTGAGCATTGCGGTAAGGTTCGCCATCAAGTCCGTGGTTTAGTTCAATCATGCTGGCGACTCCATCGATGCGCAGTCCATCGACATGGTAACGGTCAAACCAGAAATAGGCATTGGAGATGAGAAAATCGAGGACTTCCGGCTTACCGTAATCAAAGACCATCGTACCCCATTGCTGATGTTCAGAAAACTCGTATTGACTGGTACCGTCAAAATGACGTAAACCCTGATCATCTTTGCAGAAGTGACCGGGCACCCAATCCAGAATGACACCGATGCCAGCCTGGTGACAGCAATCAATGAAATGCATCAGGCCCTGGGGATCGCCGTAGCGGCTAGTAGCAGCGTAATAACCGGTCAGTTGATAACCCCATGAACCGTCAAAGGGATGTTCCATAATCGGCATCAGCTCAATATGCGTATAGTGCATTTCGGTTAGATAGGGAACCAGCTGTTCGGCCAGCTCATGGTAGGTCAGATAGTCCCCAGTGGCATTCCGCCGCCAGCTACCCAGATGGGCTTCGTAAATATTAATCGGCATATTGAGCCAATTGGTTTCATTTCTTTTTTGGCACCAGGCGTCATCCTGCCAGGTATAACCATCGAGTTCCCAGATAATGGAGGCTGTTTTTGGTTTTACCTCGCTATAGAAGCCGTAAGGATCGGCTTTATAGGCCAACTCACCATCCTTTTGGCGAACTGCATATTTATAAAGTAGACCTTGCGAGAGATCCGGAATATCCAGCTCCCAAATCCCACGGGCACCAGAAACATGTTTCATGGGATGAGTGGTGATGTCCCAATGGTTAAAATCTCCAACAACCGAAACACTCTGGGCCTGGGGGGCCCAAACCCGAAAAGTGACCCCTTTTTCATTCAGGTGGGCACCAAAATAGTGGTAGCTGAGAAAACGCCGGTTAGTGGCTGAATCTACATGGGCATCGGTTTTTTTCATGGTAGATGTGTCCTTTCGTATGTGGTTGGAATCGGGTGAATTAAACACCTATTATTTTATCACAAGTCCTGTTATTGATCGGGCATCTTTTTAAATAAAAAAATATTTTGACAATTATAAACCCAAAGTCGTGGCTAAAAAGGGAACGGCAATTCATTGTTTTGATATAATGACCAGTACAGATTAATCTTCCCCCCCAGATTCAAAATGACACAAATAAAGTAGATGGCCACCATCAGGGCAAAAAGTCCGCCCAGACTGCCATAGAGCGTACTGTATTTGGTTGAATGATTAATAAATAAGGTAAAAATACGAAAAGCGATATTAAGTCCCAGCGTGGCAAATAGGGCTCCGG
>NZ_MJUY01000033.1:0-15017 GCF_002237635.1 Acetobacterium sp. MES1 | reverse complement strand
CTTACCCATTTGATGGTGCCTGATGTGATTTCTGTTCGTCAGACCGGAAGTTTGCCGCCGGCTTCCTTCAGATTCCCCGTCGCCGGGGACACCCTTGCCTTAAGCTATGCACTTGGCACTATCTACCCGTGCTCGGGACTTTCACCCGTTAGATTGCGCCCATGCCGGGCGCACCCACGAAAAAAAGTCCACTGTGTTTACAATGGACTTTTTTAAATTTAATTAACTGATCTGTTCATAACTGACAAAGGTCACATAGTCGTATTCACAATCCATCCGGGATTCATCACCCTTGGGAATGGACTTAATCCCACCCACCAGTTTGCCGCCTCTTTCAAACGCCTCACTGAGTTTGCGGTGAAAATCCCGTGCATTGCTGCTAGTAATAATACTTACCTTACTCATTTTTTTACCCTCCTGTGCTACTTCAAAGTTTTCACCCAGTATAGCACAGCAAATAATTGTTAAATAGCAGTAATTTCTCTGCAAACCTTTACCAGTTCAATTTCTTAAGGTTTCTTTCAATTATCCTAAACGGATCGGTTGGACAGCGTCACTCCGGCGACCCCGCTTTGTCATCGGGGACATAATCCCGAACAATTTTTAAGTTCTTTTTCAGGATTTTCTTTTCCCGATACATTTTCTCATCAGCCTGGTTGATAATCGAATCGATGTATTCATTGGAGCTGCCACTAATGGTTTCAATGCCGTGGCTGGCGCTAATCAGGTAACGGCGGTTTTCTGTGGCATTGATCTGTTCATATTCGGCCACAATCCGCTGCCACGCTGCTTCGGCCTCCGCTTCGTCGAGTCCTTCAAAAATAATCAAAAACTCGTCCCCGCCCAGTCGGGCCAGAAAGTCATTGCTGCGGATATTATTTTGAATGCCCCTGGTTACCGCGATAATCAGTTCATCACCGGCATCATGCCCGAGAAAATCATTAACATCCTTGAGGCCATTGATATCAATAAAACAGACCGATACCAGCTTTTCGTTTTTCTCAATATTTTTATAGAGCTGCTTCAGTTTTTCAAAGCCAGTGCGACGGTTAAAGACCCCGGTCATGGCGTCGTACTCCGAGTAATATTTGATTTCGTCATTCTTCACCTGATTGATGGTCAGAATCACTCCGGCAAAGACTGCCAGCGTCAAGATCAGCAGATAGGCAAAGAGATTATTACGCAATACCAAGAGCATTGTTGCAGCAAGACTACGGGTCAACAGCTGGCCTTCCGGGGTTGTGGCCGGAATAAAGGAGACCATTGTCCAATCTCCCAGCCCCGGCGCCAGGGTATGGTGCAAATCCAGTTCCAGTTCGGTAGCGGTAAGAATATTGGTATAGGCAAATACCCCGGCGGTCGTAGTCAGGGTGCCATTTTTTTGGCTTTGGATGGTCGACCAGACTTCTGGAAAATCGGTTTTAAAGCTGTCGTTTAGGCGGTTGTCGTACATAAATCCCCAGGCCCTGTTCGGATCAGCACTGTTATACAACCAATAGCCATCGGCATTGAGCATAAAAACCTGGCCTTGGCTGGCAGTAGCAATTTTTTCCACCTGCGCCAGCAGATCATTGGCGGTATAATTCAGTACCACCAACCCCAGCAGCTGGCCTCTGGCACCATAGTAAGGGGTTGCCAGGCGGATCATCGGTTTGATTGGCTGCTCAATCTGGTCGTTTTCCTTGTTTAAATCCAGTGGTGACACATAAATCTGGTTTTGGGCCAGATTTATGCCCGCAGTAAAATAATAACGGTCAGCCTTGTTCTGAAGATCGTCGCTATCGGTCAGAGTCGCACCATTTTCATCATAATTAACCCGAATCACCTCGTTACCATCAACATCGATAAAACGAATCTGGTCATAGATCATTTTACGGTTGGCAAAGGCCAGCCAGTGGTCTTCGGCGTCCGAGTAATCTCCCCGGCCGTTATCCCCCAGGGCCAGGGCATCAGTGGCATAGAGCAGATCGGTGGCCAAACGGTTAACCTTATTTGAGATAATCGTTTTTTCGACTGCTACCAGCTGTTGCTGCTGAGCCAACAGCTTATTTTTCTGGGCGGTATCGGCATTGATCTGGATCACCAGGGTGATCAGAAAATAGCCCAGACTGAGAATCAGGAATACCCCGAGGGTATAGAGTATCGTTTTTTTCGTATCTTTAAAGGTTTTATCGATCAAGGTTTAAACTCCTTTGTGGTAATCAAATCGCTCATTGCAAAACCGCCATGAGCTTTGCGCCCAGTTTCGCAATTATCCTGTAATCACGGTCATTGGCATCGGGCCCAGTCATTTCATTTTACCCCAATCAAGCCCTTAAAACAAGGGTGGCCGTCAGTTTTTCTGTTAATCCCAAGGTTTTAAAGGCGCGGAATTTTCAGGCCATGCCCAGAAAGCGCAGCCACTTGGGCAAATCCCGCTGGCCCTGAGCATAGCCCTTTTGGTAGCTGTCGGCCAGTTTGTCGAAACTCACCTCCCGGTTTGATACCGGCATGGTCTCAGGGTAAACCAGAAAGGCCCGGCCCTGGCGCTCCAGAGCTTCCAGCTCATCCAGCGTTTTATTATAAATGACGTGACGATTAAGCATGGCCTGGGCCACCTTGGGATAGTTGCGATAGTAGGCTCTGATTGCGTGTTTAAATTTAAGCGGTGATTTCCGGTAGCCCTTTTCCCGGGTCAGCACCACAAAAAATTTCTGGTAGCCGTCCTGTTTGGCAATGTCCAATGCAATCCCGCCGCCCAATCCGCCATCCACAAAGGAGCGGCCATCGTAATCGGTAGGCGGCATAAAAATCGGTAGGGACGACGAACCCCGGACAATTTTCATCAGGTCTTCCATTGCGGTGATGTCTTCCTTGCGGTAATAGAGCACCTTGCCCAGGCGACGCTCAAACAAACCAATCCGCAGCTGCGCCGGATTGGCCATAAAGGTGTCAAAATCCAGTGGCAGGGTTCCTCCCGGCAGGGAGGTTTCTTCATAAAGATAAGAGGATCTGAAAAAACCCTCACCTTTTATAAACGATTTCCAGCCACCGAACTTTGGATCCTGGGCAATTTCCACAAAGGAACGCCGGGCCCGTTCCGGATCCCGGGATAAATAATTGACGCAATGGCTGGAACCCGCCGAGATTCCGGCCACATAGTCAAAGTGAAGCTGATTTTTAAGCAACGTATTTAAAAAACCGGCGGTATAGCTGGCCCGCATGCCCCCACCTTCAAAGATCAGGGCGGTATCCTTGATATTACTTTTAATGGTCTTGCTGGCTGTCTTGTTTTCTTCCATTTTGTCTCCTGTATCTGTGTTTCGTGTTTGTCCCTGCTTAGTTTAACTGAAAAAACCGTCAAATTCAATCCTTATCACGGGGAGTCAAAACAAAGCCATCCTCTCAGAAAGAAAGAACAGCTTTGTGACGAGGAAAACTTTAGCGATGCCCAACCGTTTTTTTTGATTCCATTTATTGCTGCTTAAACCATTTTTGATTTTTTCGTTACCAGCGCAACGCCACCGACCAGCAGGATGGCCAGAACAAGGGGAATGACATTTTCCCAGACTTCGGTCTCGACATAGGCCGTCGGGTTCCCGGTCAGAACGCCATAGGCCTGGCCCATCAGTAGGTGCTCATAGCCGTCACCGTTGCTGTTTTTGGCAGCAGTCATCGAAAAACCGGCGCCATTCTGGAAGATCATTACATAATCAGAGCCACCAAAAAGGAAATAGCCCAACATATCTCCTTTTTTGACAACCATTCCGGGTTTGATATTCTCTTCAAAAAGCACCGATGAGACCTGGGACATCCCCACCGGAATCAGGGCTACCAGACCGTAGTCGGCCGTTTCAATCACCACACAGCCCCGGGTTTCGACTGCCTGCCAACCATAGTCCTCGGCATTAAGCATATAGCGCTGGGCTTGTTCGTCCCAGTAGGTGATACCACCGACCGCATCGTCCTGATATATGCTACGGACTTCACGGATCGTCCCGCCGACCGGGAAATGAAAGCGATGGTAATCCTGAACATTCAGAAAGGTATGGGTCAATACCCCACCGGCAAAGGCGTCACTGTATTCACTGCCGGCCCCGAGCAGCGCCGGTATTGAATCAAAGGTCAGGGATTTAATTTTCACACCATCACCGACAACCCGGGAATCGCCGTCGATCTGCCAGACCCCCTGGGGAACCGAATCCGCTGGTGCCACTACGACAGCCTCGTCCTCCGGTGCCGCAATCGGACGAACATCTGGCGAAACCAGGTAGCGGCTAAAAAAATCGTTAAAACTGTGCCAGTTGGCAGGATCTTCATACCAGCCATTCTGTAAACCAAAATCGGGATTGTTATAGGCGATCTGATAATAGCTGTCATTCCATGAGTCCGGGGTACTCAGGTATTGGCCCCATTCTTTGGTGAATTTAATCATCCAGGAACGGTAGGGCTCATGGTATTGCAGCGAATTATTATAATACCCCATATCCGCCAGCTCTTCTAAGGGCTGATCGGTGATGAAGTAAAAATAATCCAGACTCTGATCGATCTGGTCATAGAGGGCCGGGTATGTCTCACCGACATTGGGTAGAATCGTCCAGGGCATGGCTTTAGAAGCCCAGTCAATGTAGTCATAAAACGCCTCCAGCGACTGCACCGGATTGGAGTTTTTATCAGGATTAACGGTTTTTGCCTGGTCAATCGATTTTTCCAGGAGTGTTTGCAGCTCCGGGTTATGGTCTACCATTAAGATCAGTTCCTCAGTGATGGGCTCATGTACCGGGTTTTGGGCCCAGGCGACAGGGGTTGACAGCAGCAGTAAACTGACAACCAGAAACAGTGATACCAGCTTTCTCATTCGCTTCCTCCAAAATAAATTTGCGATCCATTCCTGAATCTAAAATCTATATACCCCGATCAGCCCCAACTATGTCAGCGCTCCGAAAAAAAGCAGTCAAACCGATAAACCTGTCCGTTTACTCTGCGACGCTTTATAAAGGGCTCACTAAACACTGATTCGCCGCGGCGGCAGCAAGCAAATCCGATACTTTTGGGTTGTGTTAATCCCGCCATCCTGTTAAACTGAAGCTGGTACCCTGGCAAAAGCACTTAAGCCCTGGTATGGATAAAATTTTAAAAGGAGTCATCGATGTTAAATGATACCACTAATAATTACCTGAAGGCCTGTGAGACCTGGCGGCAAAAGATTCTGGGGATGCATATCCCGGAGCTGCTTGACAAACTGCCGGAACTTCAGTGTGAAGAAGACTATCTGACGGTGAAACTGTTTGCTAAAAAATTTGGGATGGATTTAAAAACCGGCGTTATTGTCAATCTTGACGATTTTTCGCCTGCGGAGATCATCAGTCAATTAAATATTTATACCTTTCTGTGGTTTTCTACCCCCCAGGCCCGTTGTACCGATTTATGGGTGCCATTCCGGGAATTATCCGGGGCCTCCCCGTTTGCCATGGCCTTTGAGAAAAATGTTCTGGAGCCCCTGGCAATGACTTTTTCCGGCCAGACCGAGGCCCTTTCCCAGGCCTACGAAACCCTGGGTGGCACCCGACTGTCCCATTCTGATGCCGGTGGACTGGTCAAGTCGTTTGACAGCATTCCCCTCAAATTTCTGTTCTGGGATGGCGATGATGAATTCCCGGCTCAGGCCAATATTCTCTATGACCGCAGCGCCACTGATTTCATCCACGTAGAAAGCACCGTCAGCCTGGCCATGGAGGGCATCGAACGACTGGCCGCAGTGGCTGGGGTGGCGATCAAGGGGCCGCTTTTTAAGATGTAGCGGCAGGGGGGCCGCTGATCCAAAAACCACAGATTTCGACTGATCTACCCCCATATAGCCTGGTTCAGCCCTGAACAACTCTATTTTTGCCCTGGGTTTTGGCCGTATCCAGACGCTGGTCGGCCCGACGGACGAGACTGTCCAGTTGATCCCCTTCTTCAAAGGCAGCCACCCCAAAACTGCAGGACAGGTGGCCGACTTGGGCAAAATCATGATCGCCAATGAGCACTCGCAATTTTTCTGCGATTTCGGCCGCCAGGGGCAAGGGGATGTCGGGAAACGTCAGAATAAATTTATCGCCACCCCAACGCACAAAAATATCCGAGCTGCGAATATGCAACTGGATGAAATTGGCCAGCTCTAATAAGATGGCATCGCCGACCAAATGACCGTGCTGTGTATTAATTTCTTTAAAATTATCAATGTCAAACATCACCACCGATAAATGGCCCTGCTGGCGTCGGGCCCGTTCGGTCAGTCCGTCGTAATCCTTATTGAATTTTGCTTTATTATAGATCCCGGTCAGGGCGTCAAATTCAGCCAACCGGATCAGCTCGAGCAGATTCAGATAATGAAACCGCTTGTAGGTGTTGCTGCGGTAGGACGCCAGACTGCTGATGACAATAATCAGCAACACCCCCAGACCTGCGGCCCAGGCATCGGCACTCAGGCCACTTTCGACCACCACCATCACAAAATAACTGACACCCAGCAAAAGCGTGGTAAAAACAGCCAGCAACCAGCGACTATTGATCAGAAAAACCACCAGGATCATCACAATCAAGCTAAGCACCTGAACCAGTGGGGCCACCGGCATCAGGTTGGTGAGCAGATAAAGCAGGGCCAGCCCAACAGCAATTTCGTACCCGGTAAACCAGTAGCTCAGCAAGGTACCTACGGTAGCGAATGAGACCTTAAAAAATAAAAAGAACAGCGCCACAGTCACCACCACAATCATACTGGCAGCGATACGAAAATCATGGTGATCGACAATCCGATCATACACCGGCAGTAACAGTACCAGAAAAAATAATGCCGCCGCCAGAATCCCCAGCCGAATCCAATTGAAATGAGCCACGATTTCTGCCTGATAAAATTCCTGTTCCAGCCGTTCATCCCTGAATTCGCCTAAATAGATCGGTGCTTTGGATTCCTGTTCCGAATTCATTGTGATCACCCTTTCTGTATCGATTGGCGCTCATTATGATCTGCGTGACGCTTCCCACTCAGATTACCATGCCTTTTTTTATTATACCCGAAATGCCTGAGGATACGCAGAACGGCGATTTAAAAACGCACCATCCGCCACTAAAAATGCGACTGGTCCCACCGCAAACAAACCCACTGGATTAATCCCAGTGGGTTTGTTTAGGTTTGATTAAACGCTCATACGCACACGATCTGATTCTTACCGGTTTTTTTGGCCCGATACATGGCATCGTCCACCAATTTAAAAACATTGCGGGCATGATCATCTGCCCGGGAACCGGAAATACCAATGCTCAGCGTAATTGCCAGGGTAATGGGATAATCCCCATTCTCTACCGCCTGCCGCATCGCTTCAGCCAGCTCATAGGCGGTGTCAACGCCGGTTTCCGGCAATAGGATGACAAACTCATCGCCACCCCAACGAGCCACGACATCGGTTTTTCTGGCAATATTTGAAATGGTGGCGGCGACTGTTTTTAATATGTCGTCCCCAATCAAATGGCCGTTTGTGTCATTAATCTGCTTAAAGTCATCAATGTCCAGTAGAATCAGAGCGTAATTTCTTTGAAAGTTCTTAAATCGCCGCTGTTCATTTAACAGGGCTTCTTCGAAATAATGCCGGGAGGCCACCTTCGTCAGACGATCCCGATTGATCAGATCACTTAGTTCGTCATAGGCCTGTTTTAAACTTTTGGTGCGCTTTTCCACCATTTCCCTGAGCAGATGGGCCCGCTCTTCCAGTTCTTTTAATGGAAAGGACTCATCATCGCCATGGACATCGGTGGGAAAGGACAGGTGCATCCCGACGATAGCGACCGTGTCCTGGTGGCGATGCATCACCAGCAGCAGCCGTAAATTGTTGAATTTGACCCGCTGTTCGAGAATCACGGTTTTCATATCAAGCTCCGCTGCCACCAGGGCGTTGTCGGCATCCAGCAACAGAAATTGCTTCTGATGGAAGCTCACCGCAATCGGGTTGGGAGCTGATTCAATATCCTGCTGGTAGAGCAGCATGGCTTCGGCCTTGGTATAGGTTCGTTCTGCCAGACCGGTGCCAAAACCAAGAAATGATTCGGCAAACAAGCTTGCTGTTTTGTTTAGATCACGTTCGGTTAAATAAGCGGTGATGTAGGCGTCAAAGTGTTTCTGGAAAGGGATCAGTTCTTTATTTATCGTTTCATTCATAATTCACCGGGCTGATCTTGACTGCGGCAAGCATCAGCCTGTTCCTTTCTGAAATAGTTTATGTTCGGGGGGGTGGGATTTGCTGACTGAGCAGCCAAGTCATTAAGCCTTCTTACCCGGAATAATAACGCCATCACACGCCGATAACATTACTCCACAGAGATGCTTAAATTGTCCATATGATTACAGTTTAATCGATTACCAGTTGCTTGTCAATCATTGTCTGAACAGTCTGGTCGCACCATTTCATCACCCAATAATCAATTGCATTTAATAACTGTTCGTGCTATACTGACTCAACACCGTCATTGCTTTGGCAGTGGCCTTAACTAATCAATGAACAGGAGAAATAAAATGGAAGACTTTACCACATTAACCAACGAAGAATTAAAAAATCGGTTGGCATACCTGAAAGAAGAATTACAGGATGTCGAAAATGAACGCAGCTTTATCTTTAAGCAATCCGGCATGCATGTTTCCAGCAGCAAAATCTCGATGCAGATGGAAGAATTTGACACCGAAATCAAACGGCTTAAAAGTCAGATTGATGCCTGTACTGAGGCCATTACCAGTGGTGAGTCCTAAGGGCTGACCCCGGGGCAAGAGCAACCGAGGTACAACCGTGACTGCCATCGAAAGGAACCTAACTACCCAACAGCTCTATCAAAGAGCTACATAGCCGAATCATATAAGTGGATGCGTGTTTTTTGAAAGCAATTCCTGCGATTTATCGATATAGTAACCTCTTAACCGCCCGGTTTTATTACAAACCCCGGCGGTTTTTTTCGCTATCCGGTCGCTGCCACCGGCTCGGCAGATTAACCAATTCTTGATCGCTTTTTTTATAAATGATTGTTTTTCTGCTTAATTTTATACTATAATAAGTCGTGACTGAGATTACTTACAGAAAGGATGAAAAATTGAAAACACGCATTTATAATAATATTTTAGAAACCATCGGCCATACGCCGATGGTCCGGATTAATCATTTAAATCCCAACCCTCAGGTGGAAATGCTGGCCAAGTACGAGGGTGTTAACCCCACCGGCAGCATCAAGGATCGGATTGCCTTAAAAATGGTGGAACAGGCCGAGGCCGAAGGTATTTTAACCAGAGATAAGATTATTATTGAGCCCACCAGCGGCAACACCGGCATTGGTCTGGCGATGATCGCCGCTGTCAAGGGCTACCAGCTGGAAATCGTCATGAGCGAAGCCGTTTCCATCGAACGCCGAAAAATGATCCAGGCCTTCGGGGCTACTGTCACCCTGACTTCCCCCAACGAAGGTACCGACGGGGCCATCCGCAAGGTTCGGGAGCTGATTGCTAAGTACCCGGATCGCTACTTTAATCCCGATCAGTTCAGTAATAAATATAATAAGCTGGCCCACTACTCCACCACCGCCGAAGAAATCTGGGCACAGACCGAAGGAAAAGTGACCCACCTGGTGTCTTCCTTAGGCACCTCCGGCACCATTATGGGGGTGGGCATGGGCCTGCGCCATCACAACCCGGAGGTCAAAATTGTGGAAGCCCAACCGGTGCTTGGTCATTATATCCAGGGCCTTAAAAACATGGAAGAAGCCATTGTTCCGGCTCTGTATCAACCCGATGCCATCGATGAACACATCATGGTTGAATCGGAAATCGCCTTTGATTTTGCCCGTCAGATTGTTAAAAAAGAAGGAATTTTTGTGGGTATGAGCAGTGGCGCCGCCATGTATGCCGCCACTGAGGTGGCCAAAAAAATCGATTCCGGCCTGATTGTGGTCATCTTCCCGGATCGCGGCGAAAAATACCTCAGTACCGATTTGTTTAAACTGTAGCATTTATAAATCTGTTTTTATAAACGGTTTTCTAAAACTCAGCATTATAAAAAGTCTTATTCTCGGTGAAAGCACATTAAGTGACAACACTCAAACCAGCGCGTCATCGCTGGCTTTATTTAAGCAATTCCAGAACAATCATAATTCAAGTCAGACACGTGTAAATGTCCTGGCGTGATGTAGATTAACAATCTGTTATCTGTATCATTACATTGAGCTATCCCCGTACGGTAAAAACACCCCTGGCTGATTATCGGCCAGGGGTGTTTTAGGTGTTTAACATCGGGTATGTAAAGTAACATTTTAACCACGGGAGCCATGATTGAATAAGTTGCAATCAATTGTTGCTTAAACGTATGATCTGAAGAAACTGGGCCAGAACACAATATGATAGTATCAAAAGTATGATCGGGTTGTCGTGGGCTGATTCTCATTCATGTCCGTTTCAGCATATCAATGGTGCTGGTATCTAGGCAGATAAAACAATCACAACTGACTAATTTAAAATAGTTTGATTTTTCCATTTATAGTGCATAATAAAAGACTATTATTTAATATCGTGAGGATACCAATTAAAAACGAAGCGCTCTTATCGACTGAGCCAGCGCCGCCAGAATCAACCATTTCATTGATTCAACTAAATACCAACCAAATTAACTTCAAGCGCATCAGCTACTTCTTTTTTGGGATACTCATTATTGAACCGTTTATTATCCTCTTGTTTGATCTGGAAGGTCTACTGCAGTCAACCGCGCAAGAAGCATGGATCGACGCCAGTTATTTCGTTCTCCATTTAAGCCTTTGGTTGATTTCTCTCTGCTGGATTCTGGCACTAAAGCAGAATACCAGTAAAATCGCTTTACTGCTTTTAGATATTGATTTTTTCAAACAAATCAATGATCAATATGGCCATCTGGTGGGTGATCAGGTTTTGTATTCACATCGCCCAAATGATTGAGAATGCGGTGCCTGATAGTTTCACCGTCTCGCGATGGGGTGGCGAAGAATTTCTTGTGGCCGGACCGGTGGTAAGCCTGGAACAGGCATTAAATCTAGCGGAAATGATCCGCGCCCAGATTGCCATCGAGACCTACCCTTCCACACAGTGGGAGATAAGCATTACCACCAGTCTGGGAGTTTCATTGATAACCGGGGATTGCATTAAAAACTTTTATCACTATTTCAAACAAACAGATGACGCTTTGTACCAGGCCAAAGCAAATGGCAGAAACCGGGTTGAACACTCTGTTTTGTAACCTTGCCAAGTAATCACTGCTTTTATTCAAGGTCCATTCAAGTTCCATTGGCTATAAATAATCGGGACACTTTGGCGCATTGTCGTTACTCTTGTTGACACTTCAGACTGCCGGCTAAAAGCCCGGTCACCGTCACTGTTTGAATCCATTTCAACACCATCAAAGTGATCCCCCAATCAGTCAGCAGTTAAGCGTTCTATAGCCATTGGTACAGGTGAATTTATCGTGAATGAGCCTCGTCCGGGCCGGTTTCTCTTGCCTGCTGCAAATTTTACGAAAGGAGAACTCTAAAATGATTAGTTCAATCAGTCAAAGTGGTAGTGCTTCCAGCATTTGGCAGGCTTATCAAGCCAAACTAACGACCGCCAGCGAGACCAGCGATACCGGTGAAACCAGCCAGGTCGATGGCTCCATGCCGCCACCGCCAAAAGGTCCGCCACCACCACCAGAAGCCAGTGCCACATCCGACTCCACCGACTCATCCACCCTGACAGCGGAACAGGAAGATTTAATCAGCTCGCTGCTTGAAGAGTACGACGCCGCTTCACTCAGTGAAGAGGATGCCACCACCATCGTATCAACTTTGCGAGACGCCGGTATTCCTGCTGGCAGCGCCTTAGCTGATGCAGTTGAAGCAAACGGCTTTGATCTCCAGGAAATCCTGGACCTTGTTCCTGCGACAGAGAGCATGCCTAATGGCGGTATTTCGCAAAACTACATGCAAATCCGGGAATCAATGGGCAGCTTAAGCTTCCTGGATGATAGCGAATCAAGCCAAAGCACCCAGACCAACCAATCATTACTATCGCTATTTCAACAATACCAGAACAACCAGAACACCAGTCAGGCCAGTGTGAATGTCCTGGCGTGATATGAATTAACACATTTACTAAACCCAAAGACACCCCTGGCGGATTATCGGCCAGGGGTGTTTTTGTTGTATGGCAACGGAAACGTAACATTATTAAAAAAATTTAAGACAGGGGGCCATGATATAAAAAGTTGCTATTCAAAGTTCTAAGCGGTTCAAAAAAGCCAAACATGGTGCCTTTGGATCAAGTTGAGAACATTTTAATTTTACTCTTTTAGTTCTTCAATCACCGCCACAAAGGTATCCACTGGTTGCGCGCCACTGACAGCCGTTGTTTCGTTAAACAAAAAATAGGGGACGCCATGTATCTGGCGGGAACGGGCATTTTTTTCATCTTGACGGACTTCTTTTTCATACGCCGATGATTCTAAAATGCGTAAGACTTCCACTTGATCTAATCCCACTTCACCTGCAATGGCCGTTAACACGTCAAAATCTGAAATGTTCAATCCCTCCGTAAAATAGCTTTTCATCACCGCTTCGGTATAGGCCTGCTGCTTGCCCTGATCCTTGGCGTAATGGGACAACCGGTGCGCATCAAAGGTATTGGTCGGCTGCAGTTTGTCAAAATTAAAATCCAGGTCAACTTCTCTGGCCGCATTGATGATATTGTTGTTAGCCGCTATGGCCTGTTCCAAACTCATTCCATATTTCTTGGCAATCAGTTGATTAATGTTCTCAACATAGCTCTTCCTGGCATTTGGATCCAATTCATACGCATTAAAAACGATCTCGGCTGCTGCTGTCATCCCTGTTTTTTCGATGGCTAAGGCAAGTTTTCTTTCTCCGATATAACAAAAGGGACAGACATAATCTGACCAAATTTCTACTTTCACTGTTATTACCTCACAATTCTTACCGCTGGCAAGACCTTTCCATTAATTTTGCGTGCCTGACATACCAGCCACTGGTTTACAAACGTTGTGATCCCCTATGTTCGCTAATTATTGGGGCGAATCGAAGCGCAGGATCATATCATACCATTTTGAACCACCATGCACCGATTGCGATTCGCCGGAATTTTCAAACCCGAATTTTTGATAATAATCAATCAGCGAAGCTTTGCAGGTGAGAATCACGCCTTTGCGACTGGCTGATCGTGATACTGCAATCAAATGCTCCATTAACCGGGCGGCGATTCCCTGATTACGATAACCGGGGATCACATCGAGACCAAAAACGGTCTGGTAAGCGCCGTCTGGAACATGTCGATCAGCGTCCTGAAATAATTCATCCCCAATTGTCGTTTCATTGATGACACCCCCATTGATAAACCCGACGATTTTGTGATCCATTTCGGCGATAAAAAAACTCTCCGGAAAGACCTTGATGCGTTGTGCAAATGCGCTCCTGGTTGCGGCCTCGGCTGCCGGAAAGCAGCTGGCTTCCACTGCGGTGACTGCCTTTAGATCTTCAATTGTCACGTTTCTGATTTTTGGTGTCATTGTTTTATTTCTCCTTTTGCATGAATGATTGGGGACTTGTGAAACAGAGCGTACTTTTGCAATTCGTTTGGAATGGCACTATTGTATCATTTAATGGTGTTGTGGGAAAGATTATATCTGCTTTCTGGCAAAAAAACAAACCCACCGGTTTGATACCTGCGAGTATGTCTAAATATGATCCGGATGAAATTTTTATTCTTGACGCTGGTTTTAAACATATTGACATAAAGATGATTGCCAGCTATACTGTGCTTATCGTGCATGCACAGTATTTGAATCTGGAGGTAATAGGAAAGTGAACATCATCATTAAAAATTCTGCTGAAGTGCCTATTTACGAGCAGATTATGAACCAAATCAAAGCTGCGATCCTGTCTGGCGAATTAAAGGAGGGCGATCTTCTGCCTTCTGTCAGAGGCCTGGCCAGGGATTTGAATGTCAGCGTGATTACGACCAGAAAAGCCTATGACTGCCTCGAAGCTGAAGGATTCACCATTAATATGATGGGTAAAGGCTCTTTTGTTGCACCTCAAAACATGGAGCTGTTGCGTGAAACCCGCTTGATGGAAATTGAAAAAAGGTTGACCGATATCCTTGACTATGGTAAACCTGTCGGCATTTCAGGTGCGGATTTAAAAAATATTATCGACGTGTTAATCAGGGAGGAATAAACGTGAATGCAGTTTTAGAAATCAATAACCTTTGCAAAAACTATGCCGATTTCAGCTTGCAGAATATCAATATGTCGCTGGAAAAAGGAACACTGACCGGCTTTATCGGACCCAATGGCGCCGGAAAAACAACCACGATCAAAAGCATTCTGAACATGATCCAACCCGATCAGGGAAAAATCACCGTTTTGGGTTTTGATAGTGTCCACAACGATCTGGCAATCAAATCAAAGCTGGGGGTTGTGCTGGATGACGGTCATTTTTATGAAGACTTGACCTTACAGAAAATGACACGCCTGATTGCTCCGATGTATTCAACCTGGGACAATCAGGCCTATCATGCTTATCTGGATAAACTTGAATTGCCCGAGGATAAAAAGATCAAGCATTTGTCCCGGGGAATGCGGATGAAATACGCCCTGGTGCTGGCCCTTTCCCATGGGGCTGAGCTTTTTATTCTGGACGAGCCAACAGCTGGCCTCGATCCGCTGGTACGAAGTGAACTGATTGAAATCCTCAAAGACATTGTGTTGGCGGACAACAAAACGGTATTAATGGCGACGCATATCACCTCCGATCTTGATAAAATAGCGGATTATTTGTTTTTTATTGTTAACGGCCAAATTATCCTCCACGGGCCAAAGGACGAAATCAGCACCACCCGTCTAACGGGTGGTTTGCTCTGAGGCTATAAGCCTCTGTTACCGGCCGGCGCCTCAAGACGCTGGCCTTCACTTCGTTCAGGCTCTATGGCCTTTGCCACTTTTGCTTGCCCC
>NZ_MJUY01000032.1:0-19682 GCF_002237635.1 Acetobacterium sp. MES1 | reverse complement strand
GGGGCAAGCAAAAGTGGCAAAGGCCATAGAGCCTGAACGAAGTGAAGGCCAGCGTCTTGAGGCGCCGGCCGGTAACAGAGGCTTATAGCCTCAGAGCAAACCACCCGTTAGACGGGTGGTGCTGATTTTTGCCGGAACCAATGCCGCTTCAGGGGTTTGTAAGGCAGTGGTTTTTGCCACTGGAATGACTACCGAGTTCGGAAAAATTGCCGATTTGACCCAGAACATGGTTGAGGTACCCAGTCCGCTACAGATTGAAATGGGACGGATTACCCGACTGGTTTCAGCCATGGCGATCAGTATGGGGGTCATCTTTTTTGTGCTGGCAGTGTTGTTGGCCCATGTCAATGTGACCGAAAGCTTTATTTTTGCCATGGGGATGATTGTCGCCTTTATCCCCGAGGGACTGCTGCCAACCGTGACCTTATCCCTGGCCATGGGCGTCAAACGGATGGCCAAACGCAATGCCCTGATCAAGCGCCTATCGGCTGTTGAAACGCTGGGCTGCACCACAGTGATCTGCACCGATAAAACCGGAACCCTGACCCAGAATGAAATGACAGTCAGCGACTGCTGGATGGTCAATCAACAGATGAAGGTAACCGGGGTTGGCTATGCCCCGGAAGGTGAAATGCTCTCAGGCGATGTTCCGATTTCGCTGGCCGAAAACAGCGACATGCGCACCTTATTGGTAGCGGCCAGTTTTTGTAATAATTCCCGCTTATTACCGCCATCCCCGGAAATCAATCATTGGAATATTCTGGGGGATCCCACCGAGGCGGCACTGGTGGTGGCCGCCCGGAAGGGGAAAATTGATCTGGATCAGGAACTGAAATTTAGCCCTCGGCTCCGGGAGCTGCCCTTTGAATCCCAGCGCAAGCGGATGACGACGATCCACAAGGTTGCTGGAGATCGTTCAGGTCTGGAAAAGCTGGCCTATATCAAGGGGGCACCCAAAGAAGTGCTGGATTTGTGTAGCCACTATCTTAACGATGGCGAAGAGGTGGCAATGGATGGGGAGATCCGCAAAAAAATCATGGCAGCCAATGACGACTATGCCCGCAAAGGACTCCGGGTCTTGGCGGTGGCAATGCGAAGGTTAACCAAGGACATGGGTTTGCCGGAGCGCCTTAGTGATTATACTCCGGAGCTGATTGAAAATAATATGACTTTTTTAGGCCTGACTGTGATGGCTGATCCACCTCGGGTGGAAGTGGCAGCAGCGGTTAAAAAATGTCATCAGGCCGGGATAAAAATTATTATGATTACCGGGGATTATGGCTTGACGGCCGAAAGCATTGCCCGGCGGATTGGCATTATTCATGGCGCACAGCCCCGGATTGTCACCGGTGTTGAGTTGGATGAAATCAATGACGCCGATCTTAAAAAGGCCTTGTCCGAGGAAATTATTTTTGCCCGGGTGGCCCCAGAACAAAAACTGCGGGTTGTTTCCGCCCTTCAGGAAATGGGCAATGTGGTGGCAGTCACTGGGGATGGGGTCAATGATTCGCCAGCCCTTAAAAAAGCCGACATTGGTATTGCCATGGGGATTTCCGGAACCGATGTGGCAAAGGAAGCCGCTGATATGATTCTCACCGACGACAATTTCGCCTCGATTGTCAATGCGGTGGAAGAAGGTCGGGGGGTCTATAATAATATCCGCAAATTTGCGACCTATATTTTAAACAGTAATGTACCGGAGGCGGTACCGTTTATTGTATTTTTATTCGCTAAAGGTCAGATCCCGCTGCCATTGACGGTTATGCAGATTCTGGCGGTGGATCTGGGCACTGATATGATTCCGGCGATTGCTCTGGGGGTTGAACTCCCCGAGGAAGGCGTCATGCAGCGGCCACCACGCTCCCGAAAAGAACATTTGCTCAATCGCCCCCTACTGATTCGGGCATTTTTATTCTATGGGATTATGGAAGGAGCCATTGCGATGTCAGCCTTTTTCTTTCTGTATTGGCAAAATGGTTGGCCGGGGGTACCAATGGCAGATTCAGGGGAGATTTACCGGATGGCCACCACCATGACCTTGGGAGCCATTGTGGTAACGCAAATCGGAATTGTCTTTAATTGCCGAACCGAACGGGCTTCGGTCTTTAAGGTGGGGCTGTTCAGTAACCATATGATTTTAATTGGGATTGTTTGTGAACTGACGGTCTTTTCGATTCTGGTCTATACCCCATTTTTGCATGCGATCTTTAATACCGCTCCAATCGGTCTGATTGAGTGGGCATATTTGTTTATGTGGGTACCGATAGTGATTCTGATTGATGAACTGCGCAAAGCATTCCTGAGATATTGGGATCGGCGCCGGTTACAGAAAAAAACAGAAGTTATGAAAGGGGAGAGCTAAATGAAAATCATTATCGTCGGCTGCGGCCGAATCGGTTCCGGTTTAGCCATGAAGTTAAGTCAAGGTGACAATGAGATCATTGTGATCGATCAGGAGCCGCTGACGTTTAAACATCTGAGCACCGGATTCAAAGGAAAAACCATTGCTGGCGTGGGGTTTGATCGGGAGGTGCTGCTTACCGCCGGGATAAAGCGGACGGACTCGCTGGCTGCTGTCACTTCCAACGACGAGGCCAATGCGCTCACCGCCCGAATCGCCAGTCAGATTTTTGGGGTTCCGCGAGTGGTTTCAGCGCTTCATGAACCCCGGAAAGCCGAAATTTATCGGCGTTTGGGACTGCAGGTCTTTGATCCAATGTCCTGGGGCGTCAATCGGGTGGCGGATCTGCTGAGCTTCGCCCCGGTTAATGTGGCGATGAGCATCGGCAATGGAGATGTGGATATAATGGAAATCGAGATCCCGGCCTTGTTGGTCGGACGTCGGGTTGGTGAGCTGACAATTCCTGGCGAAGTCAGCGTGGTTTCAATCAGTCGCGGCAATCGCTCGATTATTCCGGTGATTAGTACGGTGTTTGAAGACCGGGATCTGGTCCATCTGGCAGTGGCCACGGCATCCGGCGAACGGCTAAAATCGCTGTTGGGATTAGGATAGAAAAGAGGAGCCGATCATGAACGTAATAATCGTAGGTGGTGGAAAGGTGGGGGCTTATCTGACTTCACTGTTGCAAGGCGGCGGTCATCAGGTTAAGCTGATCGAAATCAGAACCCATCAATTGGAACGGCTGGCATGTGATCTGCCCAAAGAAGTGCTGATATCAGGAAGTGGCACCGACCCCGAGGTGCTGGAAGCCGCTGGAATCCGTTCGGCGGATGTGCTGGCAGTGGTAACCGGTGCCGATGAGATCAATCTGGTGGCGGCCACTATTGCCCGACTGGAATATCAGGTGCCAAGGATTCTGGCCCGGATCAAAAATCCCAAAAATGCCTGGCTGTTCACTCCGGAAATGGGCGTGGATGTGGCGTTGAACCAGGCTGAGTTGATGGCGACGCTGGTGGCTGAAGAAATGTCAGTGGGGGATATGATGACCTTACTTAAACTCAACCAGGGACAGTTTTCGTTGGTTGAAGAAAAGGTTCATCCGTCATCCCGGGCAGTGGGAAAGATGGTTAGGGAGCTTGGTTTGCCCACCGAATCGGTGTTGGTGGCCATTATCAGAAACGGTCAGTTGCTGATTCCTCATGGGGATACCCGGCTATTGCCTGCTGATGAGGTGTTGGCAATCATTCATGCGGCGGATCTTCAGGATCTGGCCAAAATTTTAGGACCAGACCACTAAAACGGTGACGTCCTTTTGGTAGCACATTGAGGTTGGGTGATTTATTCGGGTGTTGTATCAGGTTTTTTTGATCATTGGGGGTACAAACATACAAAAACCGATTGGTTAATGATTAATTTTGAGAGGGAAGTATGAAAAAGGATGAAATCGCAATTGTCGATGATGAACCCATCAATTTAATGATCTTAAAAAAACTACTGAGTCCCTCTTTTTTGATTCGGGCTTATAAATCTGGAGCGGAGTTGCTTGATTCGGTTAAAAAGGGAATTCAGCCAGATTTAATTCTGATGGATATCATTATGCCAGGAATGGACGGCTACGAGACCCTTTCGGAATTACGCAAAGACCCAGATAATCAGGGAATTCCGGTCATTTATATTACTGCCCTGGATAGTCTGATTGACGAAGAAAAGGGGTTTTATTTGGGTGCGGTTGATTACATCACCAAGCCCTTTCGTCCGGGGATTGTGTTAGCCAGAGTCAATGCGCATCTGGAACTCAAACATGCCAGAGATCGGCTTAAAAACCAGAATGAATGGCTGGAGGCCGAGGTTAAGCGACGGATGGTGGAAAATCAGCTGATCCAGGATACGACCTTGAATGTCTTTGCGGAATTGGTTGAAACCCGGGACAATGATACAGCCAATCATGTTATGCGAACCCAGAATTACGTTAGGATTATCGCTGAGCGTTTGCAGAAGCATAAGCGGTTTGAAAATCACTTAAATGCAGAAGTCATCGAACGGATTGTTAAGGCAGCACCCCTCCACGATATTGGCAAGATCGGGATTCCTGACGCCATTTTATTAAAGCCGGGGAAGCTTAACAATGAGGAATATGAGGTGATGAAAAATCACTGTAAAATCGGCGGCAATGCCATTCGACTGGCAATCAATAAAACCCTGTCGGGTAACCAGGCAGAAAACAAAATGGGTGAAGTAACCGCCTTATCCTTTTTGGAAGAGGCTGAAAAAATTATGAATTATCATCATGAACGATGGGATGGCAAAGGTTATCCGGAAGAATTGTATGGTGATGAAATCCCGCTGTCTGCCCGGATTATGGCTTTGGCTGATGTTTTTGATGCCCTTACCACGGTACGGCCATACAAAAAAGCCTGGCGTGTGGATGCGGTGGTTGACTATATTCTGGAACAGAAAGGGTTGCAGTTTGATCCGGATGTGGTAGAAGCTTTTGAAGCCGAAGTTGAGTCTTTTATACAGGTTATGAGCCAGGGACAGCCGAGAGAATAATAGAAG
The DNA here is from genome assembly GCF_002237635.1 of Acetobacterium sp. MES1. Lineage (NCBI taxonomy): Bacteria > Bacillati > Bacillota > Clostridia > Eubacteriales > Eubacteriaceae > Acetobacterium > Acetobacterium sp. MES1. Next base: position 14,725 of record NZ_MJUY01000032.1, on the reverse strand, counting down.
TACGGCGGAACCAGAAGGGGGGAGTCAGATGGCAGATCAAGCAAATACCGGGTTGGATCAACGAGAGAAAATTATTGATCAATTGTATCTCCATACGGAACTGATTAGGGAAATCAGCCAGATGGAGTCAGGGATCAATGGCGATATTGAAGGTTTTTCAGAAGAAATAACGGAACTTTTGGGCAATCGACTGGAAGCGGATCGGGTGTCAATCTGGCAATATAATAATGAAATGACAATGATGGAATGTCTCGATCTTTATGTAAAAAAAGAGCAAACCCACAGCAAAAAAATGACCATGAATCGAGCCGATCAACCCCTGACCTTTGAGTATCTGATTAAAAACAGATACATGATTATTGATAACAAGTCGGTTGAACCCCAGGAGAAGGATTATTGGCAGGCGTATATGAAACCCTTGGGGGGAACGACACTACTGGTTTGCAGTATTTTATGTAATGGAAAGGCGATTGGCTCCATTGGATTTATGTATGTCAATCGAAAACACGAGTGGGGAAGTGATGAAATCACATTCGGCTGTCATATCGCCGATCAAATCGGAACGGCCTTTTTAAACCGGGAGCGAATGGCGATAACCCAAGCATTGCGGAAAAATGAAGCGTTTTTAAATCGGGCTCAGCAGGTTTCAAAAACAGGTCATTGGCATTTTGATATTGAAACAGATTGTCTGACCTGGTCTGATGAAACCTATCGAATTTTTGGTGTCGAAATAGGAACACCACAAACGTTCGAATCATATATGGGGTTTGTTTATCCGGATGATCGCAAAAATATTATTGAGAACTGGACGAAAAAATCGGTGGAGGGTCAACCATTTACTGTGCTTCATCGGATTGTTGCTGGTGATCAAATTCGTTGGGTGGAAGAACGATCGGAATTTGAGCATGATCAGCAGGGAAATCCGGTTGCCAGTTGGGGTACCGTTGCAGATGTGACTGAAAAGATGAACTACCTAAAAGAACTTGAGAATTACCAAAAGCATCTTGAGGAAATGGTTATTTCCAGAACCACTGATTTGGAAAAAGCAAAGCTCGATGCAGAAGCCGCTAACCAGGCCAAAAGCGCATTCTTGTCCAATATGAGCCATGAAATTCGAACCCCCATGAATGCGATCATTGGTCTTTCCCATCTGATCCGACGGGATCCACTGACCATGCGCCAGGAGGAACAGCTTGATAAGCTGACAGAAGCGGCGAATCACTTGCTTCATATCATAAATGATGTGCTGGATCTTTCGAAAATAGAAGCCGGAAAGATGCAGCTGGACGCCCATGATTTTGAACCCACCCGGGAAATTGACCGGGTTTGTAATCTTTTAGCGGATGAAGCGGCAAAAAAAAATCTGAATATACTGGTGGATGTGGATCATATTCCGACGGTTTTACAAGGCGATTCAGTTCGTTTTGGCCAAATACTACTTAATTTAATGAGCAATGCCGTGAAGTTTACCGAAAAAGGAAGCATCAAAATTGTGGCTCGAATCATTAATCAGGATCACAAACAAATTCGCTTGCGCTTTGAGGTTTGTGATACCGGAATCGGGATGTCAAAAAATCAGATCAATAAACTTTTTCAGGATTTTGTCCAGGCAGATGAATCGATGACCCGTCTCTATGGGGGAACTGGCCTGGGACTGGCAATCAGTTCCCGGTTGGTGAACTTTTTAGGTGGTGACATTGGGGTTCATAGTGAACTGGGGTTGGGAAGCCGGTTTTGGTTTGAGTTGCCATTTGAAAAATCAACGGCACTTCCTAAAAATAGAATCAATATCGCGTCTTCAGAAACAATGCGGGTTCTGGTAATTGATGATATGCAGGAGGCCCGGGAGTTGGTGATTAGTATGCTTGCTGATTTTGGAATTCAGTGTGATGCGGTTAATTCGGGAAATGAAGGGCTGGCAGCGGTGAAGAAAGCTGACCAGATGACGGTGCCCTATCGTCTGGTATTGATGGATTTGAAAATGCCGGAGATGGATGGGATTGACACGGCGCTGATGCTGCAATCACTGGAACTGAAGACCCGCCCAGAGGTCTATCTGATCACCGGATATGGCAACCAGATTTCTGCTGAAGAAGCTCGGCGGGCCGGAATCAGCCGGATTCTTGTCAAACCAATGACACCCTCAACGCTCAATGACGCATTAATGGAATTGCTGGATGACAATCTGGATGCTCAAATACCTTCATCCCTCAATGATCTGGAGACGCGTTTAAAGCACTATCAACCCGCACATATCCTGATTGTTGAAGACAACCAGATTAATCAGGAAATTGTCAGGCAGCTTTTTGAGCCCTTTAACTTCAAAATCGAACTGGCTGAAAATGGCCAGGAGGCAATTGATCGGATTACTCAGAAAAAGTTTGATTTAATCCTGATGGATGTTCAGATGCCGGTTATGGATGGTTTGTCGGCAACAACAAAGATCAGAAGTTTGCCGGGTTGGGAAGCGATTCCCATTTTGGCGATGACCGCCAATGCCTTTGAAGAAGACCGGAAAAAATGCATCAAAGCAGGGATGAATGATCACCTGGTCAAACCAGTGGAACCGGAGATTTTATACAAGAGTCTGATCAAGTGGTTACCAGTTCGAAGCGTTCAATCGGAGCATAAAGATAAACCCCGAAGTCATACGGAAAAAGACCTGGTCAGGCAAGCAATTGTGTCGCCGGATATACAAAATCAGTTAAAAATTCTGCGGCAGGTAGATGGATTGAATGTGGAAACCGGATTGCGAATTCTTGGCGGTGATGCCTCCGTTTATTTGCGACTGATCCAACAGTTTGCGCAGAAGTGTCAGGCCGATACCGATTATATTGTAAGTCAGAATGCCGCCGAAAACTACCCGAGTATTTTGCAGACGGTTCACTCAATCAAGGGGGTGGCCGGAAATCTGGGCGCCATCAAAATTCAGGAGCTGGCCGCTGATCTGGAGCAGGCAGTCCGGATTGGATCAGGAAAAGCGCAGTTCGAAAAACAAATTGATAACTTTGTTAATGCGTTAAGCAGTTTTGTCGAGGCTCTGCCAAAAGCAGGTTATGCGCCTGAAAGGATTAAAGAAGGTGTTGATAATAGGGATCAGGTCAATGGGATTCTGAGCCAGTTGGCGGTTTTGCTTGAAAACAACGATACAGAGGCTTATGACTTATTTGAAGAGCACAAAGATCAATTAATCTTGGCGCTGGGAAAGGCTGGCGGTGAACTGGAACGACAGATTAATGAATTTGATTATCGGCAAGCCCTGGAGACATTGCGATCGTCTTCGGCAGTACTTCAGGAATTTTTTAAAAGCCTTTAAAGTGACTAAGGATTATGTTGGAAACCGGTTAAATTTACAAATATTTCTTGATTTTCAGAATCATTTATAGTACAATTCGAAACGAATGATAGAAATAGATTGATGTCTATTTAGTGCGTTCATAAGCAGGATTTATGGATGCAGCAAAGAATTCTTTTGACCATTTCTTGATCGGTTTAACCCGGGAAAAGAAATTGAATGCCATACGGACAGCTAGGTCAAATGCCGATTGGCAACTTTCGTTGCCTTATTGATTGAGCAGCAGCTCAAATTTTATAAGTTGGTTACTTAAAACCGTGTGCAGTTTTGCACATCACACTTGTGAAACAATCAATAAGAGTAGTAAAAGTAAGTTCTTGCTATATAGACTCTAATTTCTACGTTTGGGATCATGGATAGACGGTGCACGTATGCTGCCCGTGTCAATAGCGAATCAGTAGAAATAAACTCAAGTGGATGAACAGCAGATGCTGAAGGATCACTTGAGTTTTTTGTTTTTTAGAAGTAGAGCACAATCACGATAAAATTGGAAACGGGGTGGATTATGGATAATAAATTAAAGTTGAATGGCTTTAACAATCTAACAAAATCGTTAAGTTTTAACATTTATGATGTATGCTATGCCAAGAGTGAACGGGAGCAGCGGGACTATATTGCCTATATTGATGAGCAGTATAACTCGGATCGCTTAACCAACATCTTATATCATGTCACCGAGATGATCGGCGCCCGGGTACTCAATGTGTCCAAGCAGGATTACGATCCTCAGGGGGCCAGTGTCACCTTTTTAATTGCCGAAGAAACATTTTTGCGGGAATACCGGGAAGAAAATATTGAAAAGAATAACTTTCAGGGGGATACGGTGGTGGCTCATCTGGACAAAAGTCATGTGACGGTTCATACTTATCCCGAATATCATCCGGATACTTCCATTGCCACCTTTCGGGTCGACATCGATGTGGCCACCTGCGGCGAAATTACGCCGCTGAGCACCCTGGATTTTCTGATTGGCAGCTTTGATTCGGACATTATAACCATGGATTATCGGGTTCGGGGCTTTACCCGGGATGTCAGTGGCAAAAAACTGTTTATGGATCATAAAATCACCTCGATTCAGGATTATATCGATGACAAAACCCTCAAGGAATATGATGCCATTGATATTAATGTTTATCAATCCAATCTTTTTCATACCAAGATGTTGTTAAAAGAAATTACCCTCCAGAATTATCTGTTTAATACCGATGCCTATGAGCTGCCACCCCGAACCCGGCTGCAGATCACCGAAAACCTGCGCCGGGAAATGATCGAAATTTTCAGTGGCAGTAATGTCTATTAATGATGTGTATTAATTTGGAAAGGAATAAAACGTGCCAAAATTAAATCAACAACGGATGCCAATTATGGCGGCACTCAACGAATTTAAACGAAATCGGCTGGTACCCTTTGATGTGCCCGGCCATAAACGGGGCAAAGGGAATCCGGAGCTGACGGATTTTTTAGGGGAACGCTGTATGACCCTGGACGTCAATTCGATGAAGCCGTTGGATAATCTTTGCCATCCGGTTTCAGTGATCAAAGAAGCCGAGGAACTGGCGGCGGATGCCTTTGGTGCCAAACAGGCCTTTTTTATGGTTAACGGTACGACTTCGGCGGTGCAGACGATGGTGCTGTCAGCCTGTAAAAAAGGGGAGAAGATTATCTTACCCCGGAATGTCCACCGTAGTGTCATCAATGCGATGATCCTGGGTGGAGCCATCCCGGTTTATGTGAATCCCGAAACCAACCATGAAATCGGCATTTCCTTGGGGATGACCCTGTCTGCAGTTGCCGAAGCGATCCGGGAAAACCCGGATGCCAAAGCGATTCTGGTCAATAACCCGACCTATTATGGGGTTTGTTCCAATCTCAAGGCGATTACCGAAATGGCCCATGCAGCGGGGATGCTGATACTGGTCGATGAAGCCCACGGCACCCATTTCTATTTTGGCGAAAACATGCCCATCAGCGGGATGGCTGCCGGTGCCGATATGGCTTCGGTCAGTATGCATAAATCTGGCGGATCGTTGACGCAAAGCTCTTTTTTACTGGTAGGAGCCGGGATGAACCCCGGGTATGTTCGGCAGATCATCAATCTGACACAGACCACCAGCGGGTCTTATTTGCTGCTTTCCAGTCTCGATATTTCCCGCAAAAATCTGGCCGTCAACGGTAAGGAGATATTTGCCAAGGTAACTGAAATGGCCCAGTATGCCCGGGATGAAATCAATCAGATCGGCGATTATTACGCTTATTCCAAAGAACTGATCAATGGCGATACCATTTACGATTTTGATGCCACCAAGCTGTCGATTAATACCCTGAACGTGGGACTGGCGGGGATTGAAGTCTACAATGTTCTCCGGGACGAATATGATATTCAGGTGGAGTTCGGCGATGTCGGCAATATTCTGGCCTACATTTCAGTGGGCGACAGCCAGCGTAATCTGGAGCGGCTGGTTTCAGCACTGGCCGAAATCCGCCGGATCTATAAAAAAGACAAGGCCGGGATGCTGCAATACGAATATATAAACCCGGCAGTGGCGGTGGCCCCGCAGGAAGCTTTTTATGCTGAGAAGGAAGCCCTGCCCCTGGAAAAAAGCGGCGGCCGGATCTGCAGCGAATTTGTGATGTGCTATCCGCCGGGAATTCCGATACTGGCTCCCGGTGAAATGATTACGGCCGAAATTCTCGATTCGATTGAATACGTCAAAGACAAGGGCTGTTTTTTAACCGGTCCCGAAGATATGGAAATCAAAAAGCTTAACGTGCTGAAGGAGGATTGATTAAATGGAATTGTGGTTTTCAGAAAAACATACCCCCAACGTCAAATTTTCCATTCAGGTGGATCGTCAGCTGTACTGCGGACAAAGTGAATTTCAGCGGATCGATATCTTTGATTCCAAAGAATTTGGCCGTTTTTTAACCCTGGATGGTTACATGATGCTGACCGAAAAAGACGAGTTTATCTACCATGAGATGATGGTTCATATTCCCATGGCGGTTCATCCAGCCGCTAAAAAAGTATTGATTATCGGCGGCGGTGATGGCGGTGCCATCCGCGAGCTGGTGCGCTATCCGCTGGTTGAACAGATTGACCTGGTTGAAATTGATGAGCTGGTGGTGGAAGTCTGTAAAAAGCATCTGCCCCAAACGGCCTGCTGTTTTGCTGATGAGCGGGTCACCGTCCACTATCAGGATGGTCTGAAATTTATTCGCCGTTGCGAAAATGAATACGATCTGATCATTGTCGATTCCACCGATCCCTTTGGCCCCGGCGAAGGCCTGTTCACCAAAGAGTTTTACGGCAATTGCTATAAGGCCTTGAAAGAAGACGGAATTATGGTCAATCAGCATGAAAGTGCTTTTTATCTGGATGATGCCGTGGCGATGCAACGGGCCCATAAGCGGATTGTCGAGTCCTTCCCGATCAGCCGGGTCTATCAGGCCCATATCCCCACCTATCCCTCGGGACACTGGTTGTTTGGCTTTGCTTCCAAGAAATACCATCCGATTGAGGATTTAAAGGCGGTGAAATGGAATGCGCTGGGTTTTAAAACCCGCTACTATAATACCCAATTGCATGTTGGCGCCTTTGCGCTGCCAAACTATGTGGAGGAGTTGTTAAAAGATGTTGAATAAAAATATTGAGACCTTTTTAGGTTGTGATAACGAATATGGGGAATCGGACATCGTCGTCTTTGGGGCACCCTTTGACTCCACCACCTCCTTTCGTCCCGGCACCCGCTTTGCCAGTCGCACCATGCGGGGGGAATCCTACGGACTGGAAACCTACAGCCCCTACCAGGATAAAGACCTGGAGGATTATTCCATTTTTGATGGCGGCGATCTCGAACTTTGTTTTGGCGATACCGAAAAGGCCCTGGCAGCGATAGAAAGCTATACCACCCGAGTATTAAGAGATAATAAGCGGCCGGTGATGATTGGCGGCGAGCATCTGGTGACCCTGGGGGCGGTCCGGGCGGTGGCCCGAAAGTATCCGGAGCTTCATGTGGTACATTTTGATGCCCATGCCGATTTGCGGGATGACTATCTGGGGGCCCCCTTGTCCCATGCCACGGTGCTGCACCGGGTTTGGGATATCATTGGCGACGGCCGGATCTATCAATTCGGGATCCGCTCCGGCGAACGCAGTGAGTTCCAGTGGGGTAAAGATCACGTCACCACTCAGAAATTTAATTTTAAGGGTCTGGCTGAAGTGGTTGAAAAACTGCAGGGCAAACCGGTCTATTTCACCCTGGATCTGGATGTGTTGGACCCATCCGTTTTCCCCGGCACCGGCACCCCGGAACCCGGTGGTGTCAGCTTTATAGAGCTGCTTGAAGCAATCCAACAAGTCAGTCAGCTGAATCTGGTCGGCTGCGACATCAATGAGTTATCACCAGTCTATGACCAGAGCGGCGCTTCCACCGCCGTCGCCTGCAAGGTGCTGCGGGAACTCTTATTGGCAATGGCATAAACGAATTGTAGGGGCGATCCGTGATCGCCCGAACCTTGTTATGATGTGTTAAATGATAGAAAACAGGAGGAACAAATTATGGGAAAAGCATTAATTATCGGTTGCGGCGGTGTTGCCAGTGTGGCCATTCATAAATGCTGTCAAAACAGCGACGTGTTTACCGAAATCTGCATTGCCAGCCGAACCAAAAGCAAGTGCGATGCCTTAAAAGAAAAACTGGATGGCGGAGCCACCAAAATCACCACCGCTCAGGTCAATGCCGACAATGTCGATGAGTTGATTGCGCTGATTGAAAAGGAAAAGCCGGACGTCGTCTTGAACCTGGCCTTGCCGTATCAGGATCTGACCATTATGGACGCCTGTCTGGCCACCAAAACCCATTACGTTGATACGGCCAATTACGAGCCGGAAGATACCGCCAAATTTGAATATAAATGGCAGTGGGAATATCGGGAACGGTTTGAAAAAGCTGGGATTACCGCCCTGTTAGGCAGCGGCTTTGACCCCGGTGTGACTGGTGTATTTTCAGCCTACGCCATGAAGCACCAGTTTGATGAGATCAATTACATCGATATTCTCGATGCCAACGCTGGCGACCACGGTTATCCCTTTGCCACCAACTTCAATCCCGAAATTAATATTCGTGAAGTCACCGCCAACGGCAGCTACTGGGAAGACGGTCAGTGGGTCGAAACCGAGCCGATGGAAATCAAGCGGGTATACAATTTTCCGGAAATTGGGCCCAAAGATATGTATCTGTTGCATCACGAAGAGCTGGAATCGTTGGGTCAAAATATCAAGGGCATCAAACGGATTCGCTTCTTTATGACCTTTGGACAAAGCTATCTGACCCACCTGAAATGTTTGGAAAACGTCGGCATGACCTCGATTGAACCGATTGAATATGAGGGTAAGATGATCGTTCCGCTACAGTTTTTAGCTGCTGTCTTACCAGATCCGTCAACCCTCGGCCCCAGCACCAAAGGAAAAACCAATATCGGTTGCATCTTCCAGGGCAAAAAAGACGGCCAGGATAAAACCTACTACCTCTACAACGTCTGTGATCACGAAGAATGCTACAAAGAAGTCGGTTCCCAGGCGATCTCCTATACCACCGGGGTACCGGCGATGATCGGCGCAATGCTGGTAATGACTGGCCAGTGGCAAAAACCCGGGGTTTACAATATCGAAGAGTTCGATCCCGATCCCTTTATGGATGCCCTGAACAAATGGGGCCTGCCCTGGCAGGAAAGTTTTGAACCGGAGCTGGTTGATTAAGCATGGCACAAATGGAATTGACGGATGCTTTCAAAGAACTGCCGACGCCCTGTTATCTGGTCGATGAAAGCCTGCTGATTAAAAACTTGGAAATTCTGGACCGGGTCCAGCAAGCCACCGGGTGTCGGATTCTGCTGGCTCAAAAGGCTTTTTCGATGTTTGCGCTCTACCCCCTGATCGGCCGCTATCTGGCCGGCACCACCGCCAGCGGGCTCTTTGAAGCCCGGCTGGGCCATCAGGAAATGGGCGGGGAAACCCATGTCTTTGCCACCGCCTACCGGGATGATGAGTTTGACGAAATCGTCGGGCTCTGCGACCATATCGTATTTAATTCCTTCAATCAGTGGCAGAAATTTAAGGACAAAGCCCTTAGTGTCGGCAGAGAATGTGGGATCCGGATTAATCCGGAATGCTCCACCCAGGATCACGCCATCTATGATCCCTGTTCACCAGGATCAAGGATGGGGGTCACCCGGGCTCAGTTCCAACCAGAATTGCTGGCAGGCATCAGTGGTTTTCATTTTCACACCCTCTGCGAGCAGAATGCCGATGCGCTGGAGGAGACTCTGAAAGCGGTGGAAGAAAACTTCGGTGAATTTTTACCGCAGCTGAAATGGCTCAACTTTGGCGGCGGTCATCACATCACCCGGGATGATTACGATGTGGAAAAACTGATTGCCTGTATCAAGCGGATTCAGGAAAGATATGGGCTAAAGGTCTATCTGGAGCCCGGCGAAGCTGTAGCTCTTAACACCGGGTTTCTGGTGGCGACGGTATTGGATCTCGTTGACAACGGTATTCACAATGCCATCCTCGATACTTCGGCTGCCTGTCATATGCCGGATGTGCTGGAAATGCCCTATCGGCCCAACATTATCGGGGCCGCCCTACCGGATCAAAAACCCTTTACCTATCGGCTGGGTGGTCCGACCTGTCTGGCTGGCGATATTATCGGTGATTACGCTTTTGATGAACCGCTAAAAATTGGTGACCGCCTGGTGTTCTGTGATATGGCTATTTATTCGATGGTTAAAAATAACACCTTTAACGGCATGAATTTACCAGCCATTGCCATCTTTAAAGAGGAAAAGACGATCCGGATGGTGAAACAATTTGGCTATGAAGATTTTAAAAACCGATTGTCATAAAAGGCAGTCGGTTTTTTATTGGAAATTTCTGCTGTTATCCGACGCTGCCTTTATGGTATAATGACTCAAATTAGAATTCATTGAGATTAGATCGTGAACAGGAGAAACAGATGGCACATAAATTTAACCCTATCAATATAAAGAAACTGGATAATGAGTGGCGCAGGGAAAACCTGCCCCCGGTTGAAACCCTGGAAAAATTGGGTTTGCAGGTTACTGATGTTTTTGCGGATATTGGCTGTGGAATTGGTTATTTTACGATTCCAGCCGCCGAACTGATTGGGAACAATATCGCCTATGCCTTGGATACCTTGCCGGAAATGCTGGCAGAGGTTGAACTTCGCAGCAAGACAGCGGGCTTGAACAATATCAAGACCGTCAAAACCGCAGAACTGGATCTGCTGATTCCTGATGAAGCGGTCTCTTTTGCACTACTGGTCAATGTGATCCACGAAATTGTTGATAAGAATCAGTTTCTGGAAGAAATTAGCCGGATTTTAAAACCTGGTGGTAAGCTGGCGATTATTGATTGGGAAAAAGCCCAAACCGAAATGGGACCACCGATTGATCACCGCATTGACAAAGATGACGTCATTGCGATGCTGGAAGAAATTGGCTTTTATTGCCAGAAAACCCAGTCTTTCACTGAAAATTTCTATGGCCTGGTGCTGGTGAAGAACAGTGAAGAACAGTGAAGACCAGGTAATTGTAAAATGAACACAATACTCACGGCAGTTATGTAATTACCTAACAGTTAAGACATCAGAAAGGAAAAAAGATGGATAAAGAGAAAATTGTGATCATCGAAAACGACCAGTTTGCCAAACTGGTCGGGCTGGAACTGGTCAAAGTGGAACTGGGCTATGCCGAAGTCAGAATGGCGATTCAGGAAAAGCACCTTAATGGGGTTGGGATTGTCCAGGGCGGTGCCATCTTTACCCTGGCTGATTTTGCCTTTGCGGCGGCAGCCAATGCTAGCGGAAAAGTAACCGTCGGCATTAATGCCAATATTAACTATTTCAAACCGGCCAAAGGGAAAACACTGCTGGCTAAAGCCAGCCAAACATCTTCTGGCCGAAGTCTTTGCAACTATACAGTGGATATTTTTGATGAAGACAATGCGGTGCTGGTTGCCAAATTCACGGCTACCGGCTTTAGCAAAAACTAATACCCGGTTCGAAAATTTGAAGCTAAGCTAAGTTCAGGAAAGGAAAAGAAGATGAAAATAACCGTAATCAATGGCACCATGCGTCATGGCAGCACCTGGAATTGTAAAGAGTTGCTGGTTCAGAATATTTCAAAACAGGTAGTTACTGAGATAACGGAGTTTTATCTGCCCAAAGACATGTCCAATTTTTGCAGCGGTTGTTTTTCCTGCTTCTTAAAGGGGGAAGACACCTGCCCCCACGCCGATCAGATCCGGCCCATTGTTACCGCTTTGGAAGAGGCCGATCTGGTGATTCTGACCTCTTCGGTTTATGGATTGGATGTTAGCGGTCAGTTAAAAGCTTTACTGGATCATCTCTGCTTTATGTGGCTCAGCCACCGACCCAATCCGAAGATGTTTAATAAGGTGGGTATCAGTTTTGCCACCACGGCCGGTGCGGGTCTTTCCCACACCACCAAAACGATGCAGAACAGTCTGAAATTCTGGGGGGTAAAAAAACGGTTTGCCAGTAAGCAGGCAGTGGCCGCCATGAATTGGCGTGAGATATCCGACAAAAAGCGTAGTCAAATTGAAAAAGACATGGCCCAGTTGGCCCAAAAAGCCACCGCAGCGGTGGCTAATATCGAACACAGCGCTGCGCCCCTGTTTCGAAAAATCATGTTTGTGATGATGAAAGATATGATGAAAAAGAACGACTGGAATCCCACCGATCGCAACCACTGGGAAGCCCAGGGCTGGTTAAGTGGGACGAAGCCCTTTTAAATTTAGACGACCTCAATGGTGGTGGTCATACTGAGAATTTTAGCCAACCGCTCCCGGGGCAGTGTCCTAAGATAGGCATCCAGATTTTGCTGCATCCGGATTTCGGAAGCGGAAAAATCAATGGCGTCAATGGCCGGATGGAGGGGATGACGTTTGGTCAGCACCGCCAGCTCAATGTCCTCCAGCAGATCAAAGATCATGGCTGCTTCGGTGGGCTCCAGTTCGCCGGCGATGAGCAGGTCTTCCATATCGGCCAGGGTTTTAATCTGTTCTTTAATGATGGCCAGCTTGTCGTCGAAAAAACGGCAGGACAAAAACTCCATAATCATTTCCCGATAAGCCTTGTCATCCATTTTAATGCCCATATTGTAATGGACAATGGACTTGATATTAGGATTATACCGGGGCACAAAAACCTTATTAAGAGAGTGGGTGGCCAGACCCTGAAAAACAGTGGGGGTGATTTTCGGGAGGCTGGTTAGCAGGTACTTTTTCAGAGACCGATTGGTTAGTTTCAGATCGGTAATAAGTTCCCGGGCCGCTGTTTCCAACTGCGTTTGGAGCTCAGCCTGACTGTGATTTTTTAATTTTTTATCCAGCGCATTGAGATCGGCCGGGCTGAAATCCAGCCGGTCTGGGGGCGCAGTCAATAACTGACAACCCAGGGCATTTTGCAAAACCTGGGCACAGATATTATCGAGGAGATATTTGTAGGACGGATCATAACCGCTCATCACTTCATGGATAGTATCGGCATCAAAATAGGAACAAAATAGATTTTCATAATAGAGGCTTTCCAGATACTTGATGACGAACTCAACCCCGGCCAGATCCGTGACCGGATGGATCAGTTGATAGTCGATGTCACTGGGGATTTCATGGGCATGAAAATTGATTTCATAGCTTTCAAAAAAGGGCTTAAAACCTTGGTCAATGGTGAGATTGTAGGCTTGATTTGCGGTTTTTAGCTTGCTTTTGCAAACCCGGTTATAAAAATAATGGGCCACATTTATTTTTCGCTTCAGTACCGCTAAACCATATTCATAGAGTTTTTCAAGCGGTTCATTTTGGATATGAAAGATGGCGGTGTCTAGATCGGGCAGTGATTTAAGGTAGATGCCGATGGTAAAGAGGTTGGAAGCCATAATGCCCTGGGCGATTTCAACCCGGATCGAGCTGCTTTGGCCCCGGGTAAACCGCTCAGTATTGTCGGCCAGCAGTTTAAGACACTCCAGTTGAATACGTTCGGATTCTTTAGAACTTAGGACACCCTTGACATAGGCTTCCTGGAGCAGAGACTGAAAATAAAATTCGCCACTGAGCTTGTCGCCATCGATCATAGACGGTTTTTTGATCTTATTCTTCATCTTCATCCTCATCCTCATCTTCCATCAATTTTTCACTATCATAAAGATCGTTATAATCAGGATCAAGTCCCAGCCGGACATTTTTAGCCATTCGTTCCAGTTCCCGATATTTAAGTTGATCCAAAGAACCCTGACAGACCCCATCAAAGTACTTTTTCATATAGCCAATCAGATCATCATCGCTCATTAAATCCAGGGTTTCATTCTTGAAATAATAAAAGATTTCAACCAGCTCGTTTATGATTTCTGCATAGCGATATTGGGCGATATATGGGCTGTCGGCAAAGGTCAGAATGACTTTTTCAATAATTCCGCCGCCAAATTCGACCCGGCCAACATTCTTCAGCGAATAGGAGCGGGTTTCAACCAGTTCCAGCGCCTGCTCTTCAGACAAGACCAGTGAATAGTCGGCCGTAATTTTATTGCATAGCAACACTTCCGAAACGGCCTGTTTTTCAATCAGAAAATTATCAAACAGCATCAGTTCAAACGACATATGGTTACCTCCCGGGCTTACACAAAAAATAAATTACCTATTGACAAAGCTGACAAGATATGGTAATATTTATTTGTGAAATAATAAAATGGGTTATTTGTGTTCGTTCATTAGATGATACCACGAATGATTGGATAAATCAATAATTATTAATACAAAACAGGTGCTGTTAAAGAAACGGCAGCTGTTTTTTGTCTTTAGTTGTCTGAGGTAGATAAACCAGCGTTTAGGTAACTTGATTTTTATTAATTCTATTGACGATCATTGCCTAAAAATGGCATACTAGAACTGATTGGATTGCGTCAAAAATCGAAAAATAATTAAGAAAAACCATTTCTTTAAACAGATCATAATGTAAAACTGATATAATATTTAATTATCGTAAAATATTCTGCGCAAAAGCATACCTTTTCATAAAATTAGAGATAACAGGAAGAAATCACCACGGTTAAACGTTAACCTGATGATTGAAGAAGGAAAGTCTGAAACATCCTAAGTATCAGGTAAGTCTGATTTAGTGCATAGCAAACAAACCATCAAGAGATGGTGTAAAAAAGTATAGTGATGGAAAGATCAGGCGTCGGAGAGGATCTGATAACCTTGAGATTTTGCTAAGGCAATCGCCTGGTCAACCGTGATTTCACGGCTTACTGGAAGAACATCCGAATTTT
>NZ_MJUY01000031.1:0-21776 GCF_002237635.1 Acetobacterium sp. MES1 | reverse complement strand
TAGAGCCTGAACATCTCTATCTTACATGGAAAGGTGATTTTTGGGTATAACCCTTTTGCCCACCACCCGCATAGCAGGTGGTTTATTATTTCGCACGTTTTGCGTGCTCAACAGACTAAAGTCTAAATAAAAGATCAGCACGCCATTGTTAAAGGCGATCCTGCCCTGTTACTGCCCGATCACGCCGATCACTTTGTCGGCCTGAATAAATCCAGCTACGGCTTTGAGGGGCTAACCGATAATAAAGCCGCCCTCAAAAAAGTTCTGCCCAGCCAAACCGTCTATGAAGTTCCCTCAATTGAGGATATTTTAAACTACTATGCCAGGAGGCCATCATGCTAAAGTCAAACTTTCTTCATTTCACCAAAATGCAATTTCACCAAAATGCAGATTTCGACATTCAGTCAAATTGTCTGGTTGCAGCTGCTCTGTATTGTGTTGTACCCAATGTATTTTAATCAGATTAACATAAACAATGATCGTGCCAATGTCATTGTTTTTGCAGTGGGACTTTTGATGCTATCCTATTTGCTTTTGCGGAATTTTGCTTTTAACGACGCCAAATATAAAACGAAGTTTCTATTTTGCCTCCTCCCGGTTACCCCGACAATCATTATCGGAGCCCGGGGCATCATCCTTTATCTCTTTTGTCTGGTTGCCACACCGCTGATCATTTTGTTTTCTAACATCAACCACGCCATCAAACCGGACATCTTTGCGATTGTGCAAACCGCTATTGTCCCTGATGGGTTATTGTTTGTAGCACTGTTTTTACCCCTCGAGTTTCTGATTTTTTATCTGTTCGAGGCCCAAAAATCCGATATTATCGGGGTGTTAGCGCTATTCCCGGCGATGGGCCTGATGTTGCTTTTATATAACGTGCTGCAGAGCAGTCTTTGGATTGCCGTGTTGATCCTTGCCATTTTTGCCAATGTCATCAGTTTCCGGTTTTCCCGGATGCTTTATCAACGCAAAAGTTAATGTGTAATTCTAGCTACTTGCATCGGAATACTCGGAACGTATCATTAAAATTTCTTCCCAGTTGTCAAGAAACAAGGTGATTACCCGAGGATCAAACATCTTCCCGCATTGCTCCACCAGATAGTGTCTTACCTGATGCAACGGCCAGGCCTCCTTATAGCAGCGCTTGTGAGAAACGGCATCAAAAACATCGGCTACCGATACGATGCGACTGAACACATTGATCTGCTCCCCGGCTATTCCCTGGGGATAACCGGTGCCATCCCAGCGTTCATGATGGCTTAAGGCAATGATCCCAGCTATTTTTAAAATTTTGTGGCTTGATTTTTTCATAATATTATAGCCGATGGTCGTGTGGGTTTTAATACAATCGAACTCTTCCCGGGTCAAGGGGCCCGGTTTGTTGAGAATATGATCCGGTATCCCGATTTTGCCAATGTCATGCATCGGTGCTGCGATTTTTAACAGCATAGCGTCTTCCTGATTCAAGCCATACTTAAGCCCGATCAGATGTGAGTATTCCGCTACCCGCACCACATGCTTGGCAGCCTCCTGAGAACGGGTCTCGATGATCTCACCCAGAGTATAAATGACTTCTTTCTGGGTATCAATTATTTCTTCATTCACCTTCTGTAGATATTCCTGAGCCTGTTTCATCTCGGTAATGTCCTGAATAACACCGATGATCCCCGCCACTTCACCAGCCTGGTCAGTAAAGATAGCTTTGTTAAAAATAACACTTTTATTTTTGCCAGTCGAGGACACGATTTGGAAATCATAAACCTGAGGTTTTTTAGTCTTCAACAGTTCGACATCGGCCTGATGATAAGCCTCTGCCAATTCCCGGGACGAAATATCAAACACCGTTTTGGTTCTTCCGCAAAAAGCCGTTAACTAAACCGTTTATTAAAGCTGAAGTGATATAATAGAAGCATCAAATAGAAAGGAAGTGTGTAAAAATGGATTCTCCAAATACACTGATTTTGGATCATTTCTTTCCAACCGATGTTTTAAAGATCACCGAAGTAATTGAAACCGAAAAAATTGTTATCCATATGAAATCAGTGAGTAGATTCTGCATCTGTCCCAAATGTCATCAGACACTTGAGCATTCTCACGGCACCTATATAAGAAAAGTTCAGGATCTGCCCATACTTGGGAAAAATGTCCAGCTCAGAATTAAAGCCCATGAGTATCTATGTAAAAATGCAGCTTGCCCGGTGATAACCGTTGCAGAAACATTTAATGGCTTTCTCAACGCAAACAGGCGGATGACTCAACGATGTGAAGATTTCATCTGTATGCTGGCAATGGAAACGAGCTGTGAAGGGTGTGCACGGATCTGCCAGGCGATGAATCTGCATATCAGTGGCGACAGTGTGATTCGCTTTCTTACAGAACGTTATGAAGCTCAGCCGGTTCCAGTTTGTGGCGAGACAATCGGCATCGACGATTTTGCTTTCAAGAAAAGAAACCGCTATGGTACAGTGATCGTTGACGAAGCCACTCACAAACCGGTTGCCATTCTTAATGGACGTGACAGCAATACGCTCAAGGCCTGGCTGCAGCAGAACAAGCAGGTCAAGCGCATCACCAGAGACAGGGCCGGGGCATATGCTTCCGCCATTGGGGAAATCCTCCCTGACGCCATGCAGATTGCAGACCGGTTCCATCTGCATCAGAATCTGCTGGAGGCCATTCAGAATGCACTCAAATCAGCTGTGCCGGCGGATATAAAAATACCGATTGATCAGATCCCGGCGGATTTTCAATCACCGGAAGAAAATCAAACAGCAAAGGAGGAGTCTAAAAAAAAATGATTGTTATGAAAAACCACTCAGATATGATGAAAAGCGCATTCAACTGTATAACGCAGTCAAAGAGTATACCAGTGCCGGTTTCAGCATCAGCCAAATGGCAAAGTTCCTCCAGTGCAGTCGCAAAACTGTTCGTAATTATATGAGCGGAGATTTTGACGCATTATGTTGTCGGGAACCACAGAGCTGTGCGGATCGCTATCATGATTACATTGTAAGATCATTGATTGCCGGGATGATCCGTAAGGACATTTATCGTGAGATCATAAAACAGGGCTATCCGGGAAAAATGACTGCAGCCTATGATTACATGAACAAACTGATTCAAAACCAGGGCATTGAAATCGCTGTTTACAGAAGCTCATCAATTGAAGCCATCGAACGTAAGAAACAGTTAAATAAATTTGATCATCTATCCCGGAGAGAAATCTTCCGGTTTCTCTGGATGAATGAAGATATTTTACCCAAACACCGTGACTATCTGATGGTAAATTATCCAATTATCTGGGAGCTCTACAAATGCGTCAAGGAATTCCGCCGGGTTTTCAAAGAAAAAAGTCTGCCCCAGCTGTATCTGTTCATTGATCGATACAAAGAATCTGAGCTGAAGCCGCTGGCAATATTTGCAACCGGTCTGGAAAAAGATCTTGAAGCGGTTGAAAACGCGGTTATGAGTGATTTGTCAAACGGATTTGTGGAAGGGTTTAACAACAAACTCAAAATGATAAAACGAACCATGTATGGTCGATGCGGTCAAAAATTACTGACGGCTAAATTGATGTACGATCCACATTCAAAGTCTGGATAACGGGTTTTTGCGGAAGAACCACCGTTTTACCGATATAATCCGATGGCGCCAAACCAATCGCCTCTTCGAAGGTTTTGTTGCCACCAAGATAGACCAGATCTTTATTCTTGTAAAAATCGGTGAAGGTACCGCATCCATCAGAGCATTTTGAAAATTCATGACATTATACAGTTCAATCATGGTTTGATGGATCTTGATGTTGGTAAAACTCAATTGCGAGATGTAACTGGCCATCTTGGTATAAAACTTCATAGCGGTTTCCACCTGTCGATGACTAAAGCGTGGAACCCGCTCCAATGCCGCCATATAAGCTTCCTCATCAAATCCAAATTCTCTGGCTTGATTTTGAAAATAGTCGTAATCGATGGATTCATCAGTGTAAAAAAACTGACCCAGGTAAATATGCCCCATCCGCTGATTTCCCAGATAAATCGGGGTAGCAATGTCCCAAAGGTTATTTTTACACTTATAGCTCCGGTATTCACCCACTTCGATTCCTTTGGTTATTTCAAAATCACTTTCCAGGCAGTTTTTACAGGAAGCCGGATTAAGCCGATGAAAGTTGACACAGATATCCTGCCATCCTTCTTTGACAATGATATTGCCATTCATATCAATAATCCCCACCGGGATCCCGGTCAGTTCGTAAAAATAGTCCATGATATTCTGGAACAGGGTGGCGTCCATCACATCACCCAGACTCAATTCAACAGCGGTAGTCGGGAATTCCATCAGCAGCTTTTTGGGATCGCTGAAATAATTTTTTGTTTCTTCCGGAACACCTGTACTGATGTTTAGTAGCACCAACTCCTGAGAATCCACATAAATTCCCCGCACGTCGATATGAATCATGTGGTTAGCCTGATTGGTAAAATAAGTTTTGAAAGCAAAGTGATGGTCCTTTTTTATCTTTTCAAAATATGCCAAAAATTGGGTTAAGGTTAGGCCGAAATTCAGATCTAAAATATAAATGCCGTTTAGTTGCTCAAGCTTCTGCTCAAGAAATTCGGCACAGGCGGCGCTGGCACCCAGGACAATCCCCTGGGCATTGACCATCATGATCTTGTCATTGATTGTGTTTTGTTCCATCACATTCTCCTTTTGGCGGCATCCAATTCTGGCCGAGATCAACAGCGCTACCTCCGTTACTACAACGAAGGTAGCGCTGCACCACGGCTTCCCAGGTGTAGTTGTCAACACAAATTTTCCGGGCCCGGTTGCGGACTTCCTGTCGGGCACTGTTGCTGAGCCCCGCATAATAGTTAAGCAGATAATTTAGCGACCCTGCTAGGTCAAAAACCAGCTCACTATCAAGTGCTGGCGGCCTAAAAGCCCCATCGGCTTCGCCCTGGTCAAAAATGTCTCCAAAAATCTGGCGATAGATGCTGATCACTTCGGCAAAACCACTGTGGTTGGTCAGCACCGGGATGATCCCTGATGCCAGTGCTTCAACGGCCACCAACCCAAATGCCTCGGGAAAAATTGATGGAGCTACGGTAATTTCGCAACAGGCAATCAGGCTTTTTAAATGTTGATGATCAAGATAGCCGGTGAAAACAATCGCTTCCCGGATGGCTCCGGTGGCGGCTGCTAGATAAGCGCTGGCAAAATCCGGGTCATTCAATTTATTTAACAATGCTTCAAAATAAACGGAAGCATCGGCAGCAATGGTGGCATCGACACTGTCCGGTTTCCTGATTAGTGTGATAAAGGTGCCAGATCCCCCTGATCCAGAGCCTTTATCAGAGTTTCAAAATAATCCCGGGATGACCCAAAGCCTACCAGAATGATTCGCAGTCGGTGATTTTTCATCAGCATCAGCGGCGCTGCCGCAATCAGTAACTGTACCCCTTTTGTCCACAAATACTTGCCATAATATAAGATGATTTTTTCATCCGTAAAGTCAATCCGACCCAGCTTACGAACGACGTCTTCATCGGTCTGCCAGAGCGCCGTCGCAGCTGAGGGCTGTCCAGCGATCAAGGGGGGCGCTGCCAGCCTGGCCAGCAGACCATCGATCTCGGCCTGTTTCTCACTGCTACCATTTAAACTGATAAAATTCTTCAGATCCACCCCGCCCGGAATCACCAGCGATTTTGCGTAAAGACTTGGGTCATTGTCAAAAAACGCCAGAAACTCCAGTCTGGAATACTGACTGATAAAAACTACCCACTCGGCATTGGCCAGAGCTTCCCGGGCGTATTCCTTTAACAAGAGACTGTGGCGCACCGAAAAATTCAAACAGCTACCGTGAACGGTCATCACGTGGCGGCAGTGGCCCAGTCGACTCCGGGCTACATAAACCGGCTGCATAATGCTATGGTTGCTTAAGACCAGAGCGGTGCGCCCCGGGTCGACGACAGCATCCAGCGCTCGACGGTTATCTTCAATATAGGCTTCAATTTCTGCTGGGGTACAGTCAGAATAGGTTTTTACCACATAACCCGGGTAATTGTCATAAACATAGACTGGTAAAAAACCATTCAGATTGGGTCGATACAACTGACATTTCCCCGGATAGGGGGTCGCTTGTTGATAAACTATTGTAATATTGTGGTTGTGGCGATCAAAGTCCCAGGCGGTTTCGATAAAGTCAAACAACTGGGGCTTTTCTTCCTGACAGAACAACTTTACCTGATGCCCCAGCTTACACAATTCCCGACAGGTATTTGCGACAAAGAGGTTACTGCCGGTACCTCGTAAAAAGTATCCGTGTACCATTACAATCTCCATCTTTCTTCCTCCATGTTATCCTAAACGAGCCCCAGTTTTGATGCTGCGACAAGGCCAACCGGCTTGCTCGTTGTATACCCCATCCTGTTATTTTTTCTCAAAAATAATCTATTATGCCTAACATAAGTTACGTGTGCTTGGAACCAATCAATCAAAATCTTCTTCTAATTAGACAAAACCACCGCTTCTGTGTTTTCTTTCTTTAGCAATATTACTAGCTATGAGATTCAATGCACCCAGTCCGTTTTTTATGCAAAATGAGCCACTTCATTAAATATGGCCGATCATTGTTTGTCGGAACTTCGTACCATTCTGAACAGAGGAAATATTCTCTACCATGAACTCTTACAGGATTTGCATAATACCTGACTGGTTTTACCCCACCAGTTGTTTTCACTTTTAATAGTAATGGAAATTGAATACCAAAGGTCTCCTTAGAATATTCATTTGTCTGCATTTTTTCTACTTCTTCAGGTAAAACATCTCCATCTTCAAGTATCCCCCGCAATACTGTTCTTACAATTACACCAATTTTCATTTCTTTGAGTCCATCAATATCTGTATTTTCAATTTTTACCATTTCTTTAGAAATTATTCTTGAAGATGAAACATCTACATGCCGCAGCCATGATAACATTAACGATTCGCCAACTTCAATTTTCATATCTTACCTCTATAAAGTATCTCTACCGATTGTTATCATGGGTCTCATTTTAACTGAAAAACCGTAGTGTTCTTCAAAATCGAAACCTCTCCACTTTTTGTTTAATTTGGCAATACGTTTAATACGTCTAGGGCTCAATTCTTTTTCGTATTCATGAAATGAACATCCATTATCTTCAAGCCTATCTCTGACATAAGGTATGGGTACGTTTGGCCAAAACTCTTTGGCAGTTGGTTCTAAATCACAGAGATAAAAGGATTTTGATTTTTTAATACTTTCAATTATATCCTCACATTCATTTAAACCGTCATTTGGATATATTTTTTTCCCATGCTCCATTTTTTCATATACCATTTCGCAGAGTTTTTCTGAGAGTGGAATTTTAAATTTTTCAAATGTCGGATCTTTATACATATCATATTTGCTATTCGTACGAATGAGATATCCATATTGATAATTACAACGCATGAATGGTTGGTAACCAATTGGCATAACTTTCGTTAGTTTGATCCCTTTTCTTTCAACATAATATGCCCAATCAACAATTTCAGATAAAGCTCTGTGAATAACAGCATAACGGGAATCTCCCCCCATATTAGCAACATTTTTTCTTGAATCAACTTTTTCAAAATCAGTTCGTTCTAAGGGTCGCCATTTTTTTGAATCATTGTCATATTTACAGCAAGCGAAAAATAGAGCTACATCTAAATTACTCGTAACATCCATCAGATTTGTTGGAAACCCATAATGCTGTGCAATCGCATATGGAAAAATTTGACCATATGTCCATTTTTTGCATATGTCAAATTTCTCAAGAAAACGAATAAAATTAAACAATTGTAATTGGCTAATGATAATTCTCATACGATCTTTATCCGTTTTCCCAACAAAATTCCGAAAGTAATTAGCCTTACTGGAACCATAAAATGCGTTTTCACCACGATAATAATAGCGTTGGCGACCTTGTCTAATTAAATCGATAAAACTTGTGCTATCACCGTAATCAACTAAAAATCCAGTACGAAAAAAATCAACTAATTCACCAATTGGCCCTCTTTTATTATTTTTAGTATCTTCAATATTTCTTATTTCCTGAT
Source organism: Acetobacterium sp. MES1 (assembly GCF_002237635.1). Classification (NCBI taxonomy): domain Bacteria; kingdom Bacillati; phylum Bacillota; class Clostridia; order Eubacteriales; family Eubacteriaceae; genus Acetobacterium; species Acetobacterium sp. MES1. Next base: position 13,676 of record NZ_MJUY01000031.1, on the reverse strand, counting down.
CTGTTAAACTATCAAAATTTACAAGCCAGTTATTTAAAGTTCTTTTGTTTTTTTCTGGACTAAGACCCAACGCAGTGTAGATAAAAGACAATTCTTCTGGTTTTAGAGTTGACAAATTTTCATGATCTACAAGAAATTGAATCGTCTCTTGATCTTTTTTTTCATCTTCGAGCATTTTTTCAACATCACAGAAAGACAATTCCGGCAACTCACTCAGCGTTTCAATCATTCTAGCCGAATTTAAGTATTCATCACTGTTAGTATAACGTAAAATATTATTATAAACATCGCCCCTCTCCTGGAACTCAGCTTTACATAGATTTTCAATAGCTTTTTCATACATTGATCGTTGCATTGAAAAGTAGCTCGGACTATTTGATACATAATTTAGAAATGGTGGTGGGAAAGTTATTTTGTTCATTTCAATATATCACCTTATGCTTATAAATTTTTTACTTGGCATTGAGATCATTTCATCTGACCAAACGTGTAAATAACACCAAAGCTTACTTTACTAACTAACTGGAAAAATCTTTTCTTCTATTTTCAGTAACTTTTTCTCTGGCATACCAGTTTTCAGAAATTTCACACTACCAGTCAATAAGTACCTCAATCTTTTAAGTGTAATAACTTTTGCAAATCATTCGTATAATCGCTTACAACGGAACTATTGTATCATTTAATGGCGCTGTGGGAAAGATTATATCAGAATTCCGATCAAAAAAACAAACCCACCAGCTTAATACCAGTGCGTTTGTCTAACATGTGATCCGGACGAAATTGTTAGTCTTGATGCTGCTCTTCCTCCTCCCCCAACTCCTTAATCACAGTTGCCAGACGACTGGGCAGGGGCACCCCCAGACGTCCGAGATTTTCGAGAATACTCAGGCCTTCGTTGGAGAGATAAAAGCCGATCATCGCCACCCGGAGCGGCGCCCCGGCACCGCCAAGGAGGGTGATGTCCAACAAGTGGCCTATCCCGACCACCATGAAGATGAGGATTTTTTTGAGGATTCCCCGGAAGCCCTGAGCACTCGAAAGCTGCTTTTTCTGGAGGGCACAGAGTACCCCGGTTAAGTAGTCCATCACCACAAAGGCGATGAGACACTGTAAAAAGCCGTCAAAGCCGCCGAGCATTTGGCCCAGCACCCCGCCAGCCAGGGCAAAGACCAGGGAGATGTCACTGATTTTCATGGGTTCACAACCTTTCTGATTCGATTTTTAACGTTTTATTGATTTTACGTTTGTGTCTTATTTAGGCACATGTCATGCCCTAAAAATTACCAGGTTGCCCGGGTTTGACAAGGGGACATTTCGCCTTTTGACCCGGCGGGCTGACATTCGTAACGTCCCCTTTTCATACCCTCCCGTTTCACGCGACAAAATAATGCCATCCGTTTCTGTCAATGATCAGACTTCGCAGTGGACAAAGCCCTGCTCGGTGTAGATGATGGTGGACAGACCCAGGCTTTCGGCAATGCTGGCGACCCGGTCAATCGAAATACCCGGGGCATAAAGATCAGCGGCCTGGCCACTAAGGTGTTTAGATCCCGGAATTCCGCCGACTTCATTGTTTCTGGTTTGACAGCGCAGCCCGGAGGTGATTACCACCGGATTATTAAGGGCGTTGCGCAGCGCTTCGAGTTTTAACAGCAGGCCCCAATCCATGGTGCCGGGATAGCCGTCGCAATCGACCCCCTGGCAGTCGCAGGCAAATTCTGCCCGGGCAAAATGGGCGGTGGAACCATCGCCATCCAGTGAAATGACCGACAACTGTTCCAAAAACAGCCGGTTTTCGGTGAGTGGCCCCACCAGACCATCAGGATCAAGACCAGTGTCCTTCTGAAAGGCAGTAATTGCCTTTTTGGTTTTGGGCCCATCCCGGCCGTCGATTTTTAACGGGCCGTAGCCTCGGTCGTTAAGGGCGGTTTGAATTTTTTTGATAAAGGCGTTCATTTTGTTTTCCTTTCTTAATGGGATTGCCCCGGAAGGGGGCGGGCGATCAGGGATCGCCCCTACAGGATGATTCACGGTGTTCGTGTGATAGCTACACTAAGCTGTCAATTATTAGTTTGTAGGGGTGAACCGTGTTCGCCCGGAGGTGTCCATTCTTATTGACATTGGATTGCCCCAAAGGGGCGGGCGATCAGGGATCGCCCCTACGAAACGGCACCAGCATGGTAACCGCTATCCTAGCTCATGGTAAAGGCGGATTTGTCAGTGATGACCAGTTCGGCTTTGACCTTGGCGGTCAAGACTTGTCCATCAGGTGCGAAAATCGCTTGTTGAATCATCCCGGCCATGGCGGTGTTGACTTCGTCAACGGTGAGCCCCACCTTGGGATCGGTGATGGTCATGGTGGTGGTTTTTAAGTCGGCCCGTTTAAAGGTCAGTTGCAGTACGGTGTTTGCTGCCATTTTGTTACCTCCTCTCTGCTAAAATTTTGCGGGTTGGCGGCGATTTGCCAGTAAACCCTGAGATTGTCCCTCATTTGTTTTTAAGAGGGTCGACGGGTGATCACAGATCGCCCTAGATCATCGTCAGCAGGGACAGATCGTGTTTGATGACTTCTTCCATCATCGGTTGCTGCAAGCCGTCAATGATCAGGGCCGTGTCATAAATTGCCTGATCGGTGGCGGTGGCAACGATGTCGCCGTAGGTGCGGGTGGTGATTTTTTCCTTGCCATCGACAATGCCGTGGTTGGAGCGGATCTGCACTTTTTTGGTAAGAAAATCGCTAGTCAATGCCATTGGTCGTCCTCCTTTCCTCTTATTTGAACCCATTTTAGCATGCCCGGTGACTGGCTTTAAATGGCTAAGCAAGGGGGCGGCGGCAGATTTTTTGTATAAAAAAAAGCCGGTTTAAGTTTAAATTAAACACGGCTTATTTTGATCAGGTGTATTCTATTTTGAACCGATAGCGTCCTTATTCTTTACAGACTTTGTCATTACGCCTGAAATAAACGCCAAAATTTGTATGTCGTTCCAATGAATGTAGATCATTTTGGATAAAGTCCCAAGTTTCACGATAATTGCCTGATACAGCAAAATCTGAGTTCGTGATAAACTCCAGAAAATCCGCTTCCCGTCCTTCATAGCTATCGCTAAAAGCATCAGCTAGAGCTTCCTTATCTTCTCGCAGTGCATTCGGCTGATCATGGAGAACATGCTCCAGATTACATGCAAAATAGAAAAGCGAATACGGTATCTTGACCTTATTATTATCAAATGTCAATTCCCTGATGCCCAAAATACTGTTTAATATTCTTGATTTAAGTTGATTGCGCTGAATCATTTTTTCAGGATCGAGGGCATAGATACCGTTTAGTTGATAAGATTTCTCAGCATCGGGACTCTTAAACACACACGACTTATCGATGTAACAACCATCGGTATCCACCAGATGGACAATTTCACAAATATCATTTTTATTAACCTTATATGTATTGATATACCGTTTAACCACTTCATTTATTTTTTCTTTGCAGTTTTTCGTACTGATGCCAGGTGCGATGGTGATATCCGATCGGACGATGGCAAATTTGATCAGGTTGTTCTGGAACAGTTTTTTGAGAATGCCGCTCAGTGCATCCTCATCGGTAGTGCCTTCAACGATAAATAGAATTATTTTCTGTCTACTCATCTTTGAATAGACCATCCGCTTTTCTAAAGGCTTTTCGCATCGCCGCCGCATCGGTTTCAATATAGAGCTGTTCGTCGTTGCCACCCATGTAAATTGTTCTTAAGTAGACATCCCTCAGGTTGTTTGTTTTTTTGATGTTCGACAAATAAACATAACGTTTTTCGGGATTTGACGTAGTAAAAAGAATATTATTGGCGTTAAGCACTTCCAGCGGGCGTAAATTGTGAGAGGTAAAAATAAGCTGTCCTTTGCCACCCTCGCTCATTACTTTTAGAATTTCGCCCAGCAAAAACTCAAAAATACCTGAATCCAGTTCATCGACAAACATGCAATAGGATGGCCGATTATAAACTGCAATTAAGCTGCTGAGAATCGAAATGATCTTGACAATGCCATCCGACTCGTTTTTTAAAGAAACCTTTCTGCCATTGCGCACCGTGACGAGTTCAACCCGTATTTTTTTCTCACCATTTTTACTGTACTCTGATGATTTTTCCAGAACCTCCAGCTGCAGTTCAGGGACAATTTTTGACAAAACCACATTGATCTGCTGGATAATTTTTTTTGTGAGCGCATATTCTTCTTCACGGATCAGTGTGTCACCGGTTAACGCAATGGGATACTCGCCCTGGGCTGACCCGTATTTTGTGTCAATCCGAAAGCTGAAGGGGATCAGGATATTCATCAGGATTGACCCTAACCGTTCATTTTCAATAACACAAAGACTGCGATGACCAAATGTTTTTAGGTCTTCAATAATCATCGCTTCAGTGTCATCTTTTAAATAGCTGCTGTACTTTTTTGATATTTCCGGGCTGAAGACATACGAAGTTTTTCGCTCGGCTCCCAATGCCATGGCAATTTTAAAGCTAAGTGAGCGGGTCATGTTGCGGTTTTCAAGATCCTTGAATTTATCTTTTGGTTTGACGGTAATGGCTTTCTTACAATCAAAGCCGACAATTAATTTACGTGTTTTCCGCTTGCCTTCAATTTCATTCAGTTTTTTATAAGAAAGTCTTTCCTCAATAATCTTCACTTGAGAATCAATCGTTTTTTGAAGCGCCAGCTGATAATAGACCAGGTGGCGGTCAGTTTTATTTTTTTCGATATAAAAAACGCAGTCTAAACCACTCTCCTGTTCATTACAATCCATCAGCTCGATGGTATTGTCAGGGAGTGCATCCCCTGATAGAATGCGTTTGAGAATCCCTGCCATATTAATCAGGGTGGTTTTTCCAGAACCGTTTTGCCCATAAAGACCGAGTATTTCTGAATTTCCATCAAAATATGTCTCATTTTTATAGGATGGAAAATCGGCAACCCCCGATTTCACATTTTTTATATTTTTAATCGTCATACTTTGCATACGTACGATGGTATTCATTTGATCACCTTCCACTTTTTTTATTCATTATAACATAACGTCTATTTTATGCAATTGAAATATTAAATGGAATAAAATATGTCGATTATGGTTTTAATTTAACAGTTTACTAGATTTTTATCAATTTAAAACTTACTTCCCTGTCAGCTCCTGATAACGCCGCATCAATTCGGCAACGCATTGGGATTCGCGGATGTTTTTGTCAAAACCGTAAGCCGCCAGCACCGCCTTGTCGTTGGCCTGGTGGGCCCGACGCAGCTCTTTTGGCATGGTGATCTCATCATAGAGATCGGCCAGGCTACAATCCGGGTAGAGGGCCCGGGCGGCCAGGATGGCCCCGGCGGTGGTTTCGATTTGGACCTGCTGGGCGGGACTGGGGCTGGGCCAGGGGAAGTTGTTATAGACAATGTTAATGGAGTAGCTGTAATCACTTTTTAACCGGCAGCAAATTGCCCGCATCCAGGCCATATGGACATTTGAATTTAAAATACCAAAATGGTAGATATTTACATCTGGCATTAGACGAACTTTGTTACTACACAGAATATCTGGTTGCATAAACCCCATGGGTATATATCTACGTCGTTCAGATGATACTTCTGGTATGACTACGTAATCACCTTTTGGCATGTTCTCAACCTGAAATCGTGTAGGGGTTTCAGCAAGCTTTAATGTCGCCGTACGTTTGCTTTCCATGCGAAAATCTTTAACCAATGTTACTCTTTTCATGCATTCCGGCATTTTTCGCAGTTCATTGGGCGGACAGTCACCCAACCAGAGACAGTACCGGGGTTTCTGATTGATAAATTCTTTAGCCCCATACCATTTTTTAAACCATTTTTCAGCCTGGGGTTCTTTGCTGATAAACTCATTTTTTTCGTCTTCGGTAAACAGAAAGAATCCCCCATCAATCGGTTGATTACCAATACCAATTTCTGGCACATCACTAAGGGGTTTTGAGCGACTTTCCACGAAGATGTTTGGCGCATCCACAAGATACCCATTAATATTGTGGGCGATCTGAACGATGCTGTCGCTCTGGTAAAGCCGTCTTTCTTTTTCATTCTGAACTTGACTGAAGCCGACGATGACGCAATGGACGGCGGCTTTATCCTTGGCTTCACTCTCCCACTTAAAAGTGCGGTAGGCAAAATCAATGTGAATGCCTTGCTGTTCCATCAGATTTTTCCAGAGAATCGCCGGTTGTTCCCCCTGGGTAATGGAGTTGGTGGACACAAAGGCGACCCGAATCGAGGTTTCATCAATATACCGGGCGGCTTTTTCAAACCAGGCCGAGACATAGTCCAAATTTCCAAGACCCTTTAAGTGTGCAAAAATCCTTTCCATATCGGTCTTTTGTTCTTTTCCCATCATTCGGGCCCCGGAAAACGGCGGGTTCCCCATCACAAAATCCAGTTCCGCTTTGGCCACCACCCCTTCCCAATCCAGACTCAGGGCATTGCCCCAGGCAATATTGGCGTAGGATTTCAGGGGCAGAAAGTCCAGGTGGCTGTGGATGATGTCCTCGGTTTGTTTCATCATCTGGGCTTCGGCAATCCACAGGGCGGTCTTGCCGACGGATACGGCAAAATCATTGATCTCGATGCCGTAAAACTGGTGGATTGAGACTTTAATCGGGGTATGCAGCTCGCTGCCAAAGCGGATTTGGTCGCCGAGGAGCACCTTCAACAGGTCGTTTTCCAGGCGGCGCAGGGCGAGATAGGACTCGGTTAAAAAATTGCCCGAGCCACAGGCCGGGTCCAGAAAATTAAGCCCCGCCAGTTTGTCCTGAAAGGCCGAGAGATTGCGGTTTCGGGTCTTTTCCACGGGATCGCTTTTAAGCCGGTCAAATTCGTCTTTTAAATCGTCCAGAAACAAGGGGTCGATGACCTTGTGGATGTTCTCGATGGAGGTATAGTGCATCCCGCCACTCCGCCTTGTCTCGGGGTTTAAGGTGCTCTCAAAAACGGCACCAAAAATGGTCGGGCTGATTTCCTGCCAGTCAAAATCCTCGGAAGCATCGTGAATCAAAAGTTCAACAATTTCCGGGGAGAAGCCGGGGATTTCGATGCCTTCGGCTTCAAAGAGGCCGCCGTTGACATAGGGAAAGGCCATAAGCGCCGCATCCATATAGGGGTCGCGCTGGTCGACGGGCTGATTGAGGACGGCAAAGAGCTCAATTAAGGCTTTACGAACATCGGCGGGTTCGGGGGGGCGCTTGAGATAATCCTTAAAGATCCCGTGTCTGCCAAAAATCCCGGCGTCCTCGGCATAGAGGCAGAAAACCAGGCGGACACAGAGCATATTCAAGGATTTAAGTGACTCGGGATTAGTCGGGTCGCGATACTGCCTAAGCAGGGCATCATAAAGCTTGCCGACGATTTCCCCGGCCTTGATGGAAATTTCCATTTCCCGGATGACTTCGGTATTTTGGGCATCGACCAGAAATTCCAGGCGGTAGGTTTCCTCGGGCAGATCACAAAGTTTTATTTCTTCGGGCTCGCCGTTGGGGTTTTCCATGTCGTAAACGAGAAATTCCTTGAAATTACAGGTGACAATCCAGCGGGGCCGCTGGGAATAGGGCAGGTTGGCGGAGTAGCGCTTGGCCTGGGCAAAGGGGGTCAGCAGGCTACCGTCGGACTGTTTAATGGCCTTGCGCAGATCCCGATCCTGGCCCTTCTGCTCAATTAAGACATGGGTCTCAGGAATATAGCCGTCAATAAAGCTGGTGTGATCGAGCATCACCTGATCCTCAAAGCGGATCACCTGCTCGGGTTTGTCCACCCCGTAGACATCCCTAAGCAGCGCCAGCCAGAAGGGCTGGCTGTGTCCTTTTTCATAGCCTTTATCCTGCCACTCGGCCACAAAGGCCCGGGCGGCGTCACGTTTCTCGATTTCGGTCATCTTGTTATCCTCTCACATATAAACTGATTTTATTATACGCTGTTCCCCCTTTTATTTCAAATGCTTTGATTTTGCCGCACTAAAAAAAGATCCGGATGCTTGTTCCCCCTGTATGTGATCTGATCACAAACAGAGGGGTGTTCTCCTCCCGATCACGCCGCTTCCAGCGGATTAATCAGCCGAAGCCCCTGCTGATGGAGCCGATAGACCCAGCGGAGATCATAATGCATGGCGGCGGCAATGGTTTCAAAGGACTCATTGCCAACATAGCGGCGCGTCAGAATTTCCTGAATCCGGCGATCGCCCAGGCCTTCAATCAGGTCGATCATCCGGGCCTGGAGACGCTCAACCTGATGCTGGTCGGCTTCGATCTGGTCGGTCAGGCGGTCAATCCGGTTTTGGCAGCGGCGGGCGGTGGCCTCGGTGTCGCCATCAATTTGGGCCAGCCGATTCTGGTAGTGGCGGCGGTACTGGGTGTTTCTAAAAATCTGGCCGTCGAGCTGGGTAATCTGGTGTTTTAAGGTTTTCATCGTGTCCTCCTGTATTGGGGTTTAATGTTTTGATTTTAAGTAGTTGCGCCCCATCAGCGTTACGGTCAAAGTGGACAGGTTTGCCGGGACGGGCGATTACGACACCAAAGGGCCGACCCTCGCCCCAACAAACGATATTTTCTACCGTGAGGCAATATTCTGCAATCATTCGGGATGGACATTTTCGGAGGGGTGGAGGGGTTTGACCTCGGAAATTCTCCCCTAATGTTTTTTTGTTTATAAAATAATTTCTGCCATAATGACAATAACCTCTCCGATCCCTTCGAATCGCATTAATCAGCCAAGAAATCCCTCCGACTTTTTAATAATTTTGCCATCATCCCAACATAAAAGTGATTTTTTTTAGCTGCCTGGGGTTTTTCAGGCAACCTCCTCAAGATCCAACAGCGTAATCCCGGTGTAGAGGGCCCGCCGAGAGACCGTATCCCTCATTTTTTCAAGCTCCGGAAAAGCTTCTTTTAACTCCATCCAGAAGCGTTTCTGACTGACCGGGTGCAGGCCCGACTCCTGGCAATAATGCTGATAGGCAATAAAAAGCTGGGTGGCCGGGGCCTGGTTACTGCGCTTCAGAGCGCAGCGCTCATCTACAAAGGAGCGCACCGAGCTGCCAGCAATCCGGTAGGCATCCAGGGCGGCGACACTCTTGGCCGACTGGGAAAAACAATAATGGTTGGCCGAAAGCCGGGCCAGTCCTGCCAGCGCCCAGTTTAAAATCCCGGCGGCCTCGTTTTTTAATTTGTCCTTGAGATAAAGATCCCGCTGGGCCGGTGGTTTAGGCGGCAGAAAGGGAACGATGATCAGGCGGCGGTAAAAGGCTTCGGAACGGTCGCCCAGATTTTTGGGCAGGCTGTTGCAGGAAAACACCAGCCGGGCGGTGGCTTTAAAGGAAAACGGGTCTTTGTTTTTGCGCTCGGCGGTGATAAAATCCTCCCCAGTGATGCTTTTAAAGAGGCCGTTATCCTCAAGTGATTTGGACGGCAAATCGGCAAAAATATTGGCCAGCATCCCGAACAACTCGGCTGTTTTAAAGCGATCCCCGAGATTCTGCCAGGGGATATTGGCGACATTGACCGCCCCCAGCAGCACATCCTGAGCCACCGCCAGCAGCGTCGATTTTCCGGCGCCGCCCGCCCCCACAAAAACAAAGGCCTTCTGGGCGCAGGTTTCGGGGATCAGCAGATAGCCAAAAATCTCCTGAAGCAGCAGCTGGCTGTCGGCATCCAGACAGTCGGCCAGAAAAGCCATAAAAATCGGGGCAACCGCAGTTTTTTCAAAACCGGCCTGCAACTGGATGGTTGATAAAATGTTGGGATCATGGAGCTTTAGCTGCCCAGTGGCCAGATCGTAGCGGCCATTTTTTAAATTGATAGTGCCCTTGTCCCGGTTGAGTCCCTGGGCGCTGCGGCTGATTTCCACCGTCCATTGGCTCAGTACATCGTTGATTTGAGCCATCGAAACGAGCTCCGGACGCAGATACTTGCGAACAATTTTCTGACAGTGACGGTCGTCCACCATTTTGTAGACCCCGCCCAGATATTGATAATAGGCCTCCCCAGCGTAAAAAATCCGTTTGTGTTTGGCCAGCTCGTTGGCCAGAATCCCCGGCATCAGCCGATAGCCGTTGGCTTTTTTACGATACCAGCTGGGCAGCGGGGTCTTCCCCAGCTCCCAGGGAGCTTTGGCCGGACAGCTGCTCCGCCGGGGGCAGGCATAGCCCCAGCCCTTTAGGGTTTCGCAAGTCATCGGGCCGGCGCCGGTGTTTTTAAACTGGGCGATTTTTTTCTCGGTAGCCGCCGCCGTATAGTCGGGATAATCCCGGGACAGCCCATGGATGGCCGCCACCCCGCCGGGTAATGTGGCCAGCTGGGTGATCATGGCGTACCACAGCGGTTCACTTAGGGTGGCGGCGTTATCCCGGGCATGGCTTAAAAAGGCACAGCTCGTAATCATCCGCTGGGGGTCTGGCATCTCCGTGTCCGCAAAAAAGCCGGGGATGCTGGCGGTTCCGGTGGATGGTTTGGCGGCAGCAATGGCGGGCACCATGGTTCCGGTGACGGCTGCAAGCGCCGCTGTGATCTCGGCTTGGGTATAGCGCAGCTGGGGGTCGAATTTGATGCAGGTCACCAGCACCGGCTCCTGCTTATTGTGGAAAAAGCCCGGCAGCCGCATCACCCGGCTAAGATTGGAAATCACCGGATCGCCCTGAAAAACAGCCGCCAGTGCTTTCTGGATGGGACGAAACTGGCGACGGTCGGTGGCTAATTCTTGATTGAACACGGATTCTGCCGTTACACCCTTTGACGACAGCGCTGGCACTGACGTGTCCGGGCTGTCACAGACCGCCCCGACGGGATGATTCAAATCGATACCGTCAATCGCTGAGGTATCCGGGAGGTTGGCGGCGGCCGTCAACGATGGTTTCTCCAAATTTTCTGCGGAATTATCGCATTCTTTAAACAATACTTGATTATTACCACTACTTTCATTTAAAACCCTGCCATTACAAGTCAGATCATTGGGGTATTCACCCATTTCTGCTCTATTTTTCAGTAGCCAGTAGCCATGAAGGGATTTCCGGGTTTTAACAATCAGCGACGGTTCCAGCGGAAAGGCCAGCAGATTATCATACTGCTGCGCAAGCGACAGATCGTCGGCTTCCACAAAATGCGCCGCTACGGTGGTGATTTCGTCATCCCGGTGGCCGCCGGGATTGACCACAAAAAAGATGCCAGCACGGTGGGCCTGGTTGGCCAGATGCAGCCCGGCCAGAAAATCCTCCGTTGCCAGCTCGGCAGCGCTGACCTGATAATTTTTGCCGCCACCTTTGCCATGATCAGAAAAGCTGCGCAAATGGTAGGGGCCGGGGTGAAAGGCGGCCAGAAATTCGGCGGGTGTTACGGTAATCGGGCTGGCCGCCGCCAGGTTGGTGTTGGTATTCATAAGAACCTCCTTGAATTTTGAAATATTAGGTAATTGCGAAACTGCCGTGAGCTTTGCGCCCAGTTTCGCACGAAACAATTTTTACACTGTACGGCGGACAGTTCGATGAACTGTTCGCCTACACATTACAAAATTGTTTGTGGAAACTGTCCACAAAGCAACCATTGTTCGATGTTTTTCATTTCGCAATTACCTATTTTGAAACATACAATGTCCGGGGATCGCCCGTAATCGCCGAAACCGATCAGGCCGCCGCTGCCTCAAAGCCTTCGTCAACAGCATACGGCTTCAGGCTGCCGTAGCGGTGGCCGACACTGACTTCCACCACCAGTGGCAGATCAAAGCCCGGGAATGGCTGCGCCTCCATGATCTGCTTGAGACTGGCAATGCTTAAGTCCAGCACCTCGTTAGCAACCTCAAAAACCAGTTCATCGTGAACCGTCAAAAGCGGCGTGATCCCCGGATTTCCAGCCAGCAGCGGCAGCAGCCGAACCATTGCCAGCTTTAAAATATCGGCGGCGGTGCCCTGAATCGGGTGGTTTAGTGCCGCCCGGCGGGCGTGGCTGACGGTCGCCTCATCGGGGTCACTAAGCCCCGGTAGACAGCGTTTGCGCCCCAGCGCGGTGCCGATCTGCTGGTCATAACTGGCCTGACGGATTACCGCCTGCTGCCATGGCCTAAGCCCCGGATAAGCCCGATGAATGTTAAAAATCATTGCCTCACAGGCCGAAAGGCTGAGGTTTAAACCGGCCTTGAGCTTTAAAATCCGCTTAAGGCCTTTGGGATAAAGACCGTAGAAAATCCCGAAATTAATATTCTTGGCAACAGTGCGGCGCTCTTTATAAAGCGGATGCTCTTTGTCTAAAGCTTCAGCCAGGCTGATGCCGTAAACTCCGGCGGTGGTACTGGCATGGATGTCGCCGCCGTTTTGATAGACCGCCCGCATGGCCCGATCCCCCGTCAGCCAAGCCCCGATGCGTAGCTCGATCTGGCTGTAATCACAGGCCACCAGGATTTTGCCGGGCCGGGCCACAAACAGATCGCGGACGTTGACGCCGCCGATTGATCCAGTCGGCAAATTCTGACAATTGGGCTGCTGGCTGGAAAACCGCCCGGTTTCGGTGCCCAGCGGAAAAAAGCGGGTATGAATCGCCCCGGTGACGGGATTTTTGGCATCGCGCAGCCCAATCAGGTAGGTTTTAAAAAGTTTGCCCAGGCGGCGGAAATCGCCCACCAACTCCAGATAGCCAAGCACTTCCGGCTTGTTTTCCCGGGCATAATCCATCAGAGCATCCAGGGCTTCGTTATCCACCGAGGGCTTGCCGGTGGCGGTTGTCTTTAATACTGGGAGGGACAGTTCGTTGTATAAATAGGTTTTAAAATCATTGGTGGCGGCGTTGGCTCCGACGTTCACTCGCCGCTGCCCGGACTGCTCAAGCGTATGCTTAAGCACCGCCTGGTTTTTTTTGATGGTTGCCTGACTGGCTGATAACAGCGGCATATCGATATATACCCCGGCGTACTCCATCATGGCGGTATAAATCGCCACCGGCGACTCCATGGTTTTTAACAGCTGTCCATGACTAGGGAGGTATTTTAAGAACCAGGCCTGCTCAAACTGCCACAGTTTTAAGGCAAAAGCCGCATCGGCACCAGCATAGGCCGCCGTTTTTTCAGCTTGGGGATCCAGATTACAAAAGTTCCCGTCTCCCACCGTCGCTAAAAAACTGGGCAATTCCACCCCCAGCCACTCCCGTACCAGCCGCTTCAGACCGGCCTCGTTCAGCCGTCGAAAATGGCTGGTGTCCTTTAAGATCAGCTGGGCCCCGGCGATGGTATCAAAAACCGGGGGCTTAAGCACAATTCCCTCGGCCAGCAGAAACTTGCTTTCAAAGCACAGATTGTGGGCAATTTTAAGACAATCCGGGTTTTCAAAAACAGTCGCTTTGAGCAGCGCCAGCACCGCTGCCGGATCGGCATTGACCCCGACCCGATGGCGCAGGGGCAGGTAGACGGCGGTGATGGGCGGTTTTTCCGGCAGCACCGCCAGGGCAATCCCGGTAATTTCGGCCTGATGGGGATCAAGAGCCGCTTTGTCCTGATCCCCGTTTTTCGGCGCAGTTTCAAAATCAGCACCACCCGTCTAACGGGTGGTTTGCTCTGAGGCTATAAGCCTCTGTTACCGGCCGGCGCCTCAAGACGCTGGCCTTCACTTCGTTCAGGCTCTATGGCCTTTGCCACTTTTGCTTGCCCC
>NZ_MJUY01000030.1:0-23704 GCF_002237635.1 Acetobacterium sp. MES1 | reverse complement strand
TAAGGTTCAGATTCTCTTCCAGTAGCGAAAGAAAGTGATGTTTGTCACTTTCAAAAAAATGAGTGCAATCAGAATAAATTTCAGCCAAAGAAAGCTGTTTTTGTGATAAAATAGTCATGATATAACTCCTTTCAGGTTGATAGATTTATTTTTTAGCAACTCAATTTTATCACAATCTGGTGAGGAGTTATATTTTTTTATGTCAGAAATATCCCGTTATTATGCGGGCTGTGGCGTTTTGCAAACGCCTAATTATAATGTTCACAAATAGTTGGACACAAAATCCAGAAAATAAGATAAACTATACACATGAGTAAAAAACGACGAACCTGGACCCCTGAGGAAAAAGCAACCATCGTACTGGAAATCCTCAGAGAAGAAAATACGTTAGCTGAGATCGCAAAAAAGCATGAAGTATCTCAGCAATTGTTAAGCCGTTGGAAAACCGAATTTATCGCCAATATGTCAGCCGTCTTCAATAAGAAAAATGAAGATGTGGACAAACTCAAACAGGAGCATGAAGATGAAAAGGAGCTGCTCGTAAAGAAAATAGGCGAATTAACACTGGATGTCGATTGGCTAAAAAAAAAACAAATTCAAATCTCTCAAATGAAGAAAAAAGAGCGTTAATTGATTGGAAGCACCCTTCCTTAACCATAAAAAAACAGTGTCAACTTCTGATGCTATCGCGATCGACAGCTTATCATGTACCTGTAGATGTTTCGCCATCCAGGGATGAAATCAATATTAAAAATGCCATTGATCGTATTCATTACGAGGAACCTGCCTTTGGCGTCAGACGAATCCGGAATGAACTGCATAAACAGGGTTTTCATAACGTGGGCAGACGTCTTGTCAGACGTTATATGATGGAAATGGATATTGTCTGTTTCTATCCCGGTCCTAATCTGAGTAAGCGGGCCAAAGCTGCAAAAACCTATCCCTACCTGCTGAGAAATCTGGAAATTGACCGACCGAATCAGGTGTGGTCCATTGATATTACTTATATTGGAACTCCAAATGGATTTGTGTATTTAACCGCTATCATTGACTGGTATTCCCGCTATATTGTGGGATACACCATCAGCAACACCCTGCAAACCGATATGGTCACCCGTGTTATAAAAAATGCCGTTGAAAACTATGGCGCACCTGAGATTATTAACAGTGACCAGGGCAGTCAGTTTACGTCAAATGCCTATATTGACCTGATTAAAAGCTTCAAAACGACTAAAATCAGCATGGATGGTAAAGGCCGTGCTACCGACAATATTGCCATTGAACGGTTTTTCCGATCATATAAATGGGAACGCCTGTATTTGCTGTACCCGGAAACCGTTACTGAAGTGAAAGCTATGACAAAGGAATACATCGCTAAATATAACCACAAGCGTGGTCACCAACGATTCGATTACAAAACACCGGCAGCTGTATTCTATGAAAATATGGCATTGGCTGCCTGATCAAAATGCGAAAGGAGATTTATCTAAATATTTCTGATTTCGTGTCTTGACAAGCGTGTACATTATAAATATAATATTTATATAGGAGGTTCTTGTAAATACTTTATTATCATTAAATTTTCTTACAAATTCAGTTAATGACTGTTAGTTTTGTGCTGCTCAATAAAATAAGAAGATTTAAACAAATGATCGGTTTAAAAATTGAAACAATATTGAAAAAAGAAAGGATATTCTTATGATTAATTTTAGTATCTCTGAAAGAGGAAACAAGCTCAAGGAACAATTTTTCGCAAATAATCCAGGAATATGCTCAGAAAGAGCTAAAATTGTAACGCAGGCACATAAGGATTTTATTGCAGATCCAGCAGTTATACGACAGGCTAAAACACTTAAACGTGTATTGGAAAATGTTAGTATTTGGATTGCAGATAATGAGCTAATTGTAGGGAATCAGGCAAAAAAGCCACGTTATGCTCCGATTTTCCCAGAATTTTCTTTTGACTGGATTATTGATGAACTTGACAATGAACCGTTTGAATTACGTAGTGCAGATAGATTCGATATAGATGAAGAAACTAAAAATGACTTGCGTTCAATACAAGAGTATTGGAAAGGTAAGACGGTTAACGACCGGGTAACGGCACGACTTCCAGAAGAAACTTTTGAAGCAATAAAAACTTCTGCTGTTTATACATTTGGGCCTGACGTTGTAATTTGCTCCGGAATAGGTCATTATTCGCCTAATTATAAAACGATTCTTACAAAAGGTTTTCTCCAAATAAAAAAAGACGCTGAAAACAATATCCAATCAATGGGTATTCCAGCTAATGGGCGAGATTTAGATAAACACAATTTTTGGAGATCTGTGATTATCTGTTGCGAAGCGGTTATTGCTTTCGCAAAGCGTTACTCTGAACTTGCTAAAAAAATGGCAAATGAAGAAACAAATGATATTCGGAAAAAAGAACTTGAAGAAATCGCAGTAGTTTGTGAGCGAGTACCAGCTTTTCCCGCTTCTTCTTTCCATGAAGCATGCCAATCCTTTTACTTCTTTCAGTTGGTTCTTCAGCTAGAATCCAGCGGACACTCAATTTCACCCGGTCGATTTGATCAATATATGTATCCTTATTATAAGGCTGACATTGAATCAGCTAAACTAAACCAGGAACAAGCTCTTGAAATTCTGGAATGCTTGTGGGTGAAACTTGCTGAAATTAATAAAGTTGGAATAGTCGGTGTTACCAAAACAAGTGGCGGTTGGCCCTTGTTTCAGAATCTTTGTGTGGGAGGTCAGACAAGGGAAGGACAGGATGCAACAAATGATTTATCGTATCTTTGTTTGGATGCTTCCAAAAATATAGGATTACATCAGCCTTCCATATCTGCAAGAATCTGGAACTTTACGCCAGAGGAATTCTGGAAAAAAGTTATTCAGGTTATTAAAACGGGAATTGGTATGCCCGCTTTGTACAACGATGAAGTTATTATTCCAGGTATGTTAAATCGAGGAAAATCAGTTGAAGATGCAAGAGATTACGCCATTATTGGTTGTGTTGAACCAGGCGTACAAGGATATGAATATGGTTGGTGTGGAGGAACTGGCGATGCTCCATATTTCAGTATGCCAGCGTGCCTTGAGTATGCCTTGAATGATGGTAAAAATATGTTGACGGGAGCTCAAACTGGTCCAAAAACAGGCTTGCTATCAGATTTTGAAACATTTGAAGAATTACAAAATGCCTATGATACCCAAGTGCAATATTTTATTGATCATTTTACGGTTATTACAAATGCTGCGGATTTAGTGCATCAAGAATTCACACCTTTACCTTTCCTTTCCTGTGGAATGGAACCTTGTGTCGAAAGAGGAATCGAAGTAAATGCAGGGGGGGCTAAATACAATACAATTGGGACAGCAGGAGTTGGGGTTAGTAATGCTGGCGATTCTCTTATGGCTTTAAAGAAGTTTGTATTTGATGAAGGAATCATTGAAAAGACTGAGTTTTTAGAAATACTGAAAAATAATTGGGAAGGCCAGGAAATACTGCGTAATCGTATACTCGCGGAAGTTGAACATTATGGCAATGATGACGACGACGCAGATAATATGGCCAGCTGGGTAGCTAAACGATATTGCGAAATGACAGAAAAATCAATGAGTTGTAAAGGCCCATATAGTCCCGGATTATATCCTGTTACTGCTCACGTACTGATGGGTGCTGTTTTAGCAGCTTCTGCTGATGGAAGAAAAGCAAGGGAACCATTGGCTGATGGAATATCACCGGTACATGGAAGAGATACTAATGGACCCACTGCCTTGCTAAATTCTGCAGCCAAGCTCGATCATTTCATCAATTCAAATGGAACACTTCTTAATATGAAATTTCATCCCTCAGCTGTCAAAGGCGAAAAAGGTGAAAGCTCTCTTGAAGCACTTATAAAAGGCTATTTCTTTTCTAAAGGTCTTCATGTGCAATACAATGTTGTTAGTTCGGAAAAATTACGAGATGCACAACGTAATCCAGCCAAATATAGAGATCTTGTTGTGAGAGTCGCTGGTTATAGTGCCCTTTTTGTAGGCTTGCATCCTGTTATACAAGAAGATGTTATTACTAGAACAGAATTTGTGGAAATGGCTTAAAGTATCGCTTAAGTTTTAAAATTTTTATCCGGATTTACCTTACGGTGAATCCGGATAAAAAATTAGGAAGGATTATTTAATGAAACAAATACTAACTGGTAATGTTTTTGATATTCAGCGATATACATTAAACGATGGACCTGGAATCAGAACAGAAATATTTCTTCAAGGATGTGATTTGAAATGTCCCTGGTGCCATAGCCCTGATTCACAATCTTATAATGGAGATCTTGCCTGGTTTCCAATGTTATGTGTTGGAATTGAGAAATGTGGAACTTGCACTTCCAGTTGTCCTAATGGCGCTATTGAACAGGGTGGTGAAATTTACTCTAAACTTACCAAGACAACTTTGCACATACCAAAACTTGATCGGAAAAAATGCAATACCTGTGGAGACTGTGCTAAAGTATGTTATCCTAAAGCTTTTTATTTAACTTGTCGACAAATGAGTGTCGATGAAATAATGGAAATCATCAAAAAGGATATGCGATATTATCACACTACAAACGGTGGGGTAACTTTATCTGGTGGTGAACCAATGGTCCAATCGGATTTCACTGCCGCGATTCTTAAAGAATGTAAATCCCTTTGTTTGCATACTGCATTAGATACGACTGGTTTTGTTTCATGGAGTGAGTACGAAAAGGTGATTGATTATGTTGATTTGTTTTTATTTGACCTGAAATGCATGTCTTCAGATCGATCGGAAGAACTAGTCGGTGTACCAAATGAATTGATACTGGAAAATGCGAAAAGACTTGCGAAAATTGGTAAAAAAATTCAAATCCGTTATCCCATAATACCAACTTTGAATGATCAGAAAGAAAACCTGGTAGCAACGGCATCGTTTTGTAGGGATCTGGGTGATGCTGTAACTGTGATACAACTTTTGCCTTACCATAGATTAGGAACTGTAAAATATGAGAGGATCGGTAAAGATTACACTTTAGGTGAGCTTGAACCTATGAGTGATATTCAGGCGGAAGAATATGCAAAAATTTTCCATAGTTATGGTTTGAAAACAATAGTTGGATAAAGATAATTAAAATAGTATTTCAAGTTCTGAAAATTAATTAAAACATTTAACAGTTTAACCAATTGATGTTATTAGACTTTTTAGGTTGAGTTATAAAGGTGAAAAAATTAGCCAACTTTTAGCCAACTGCCAACGAAAACCATTGGCTTGCTTGTGAGTTCATTGTTCAAGAATGGCATAATCAAGCCATTCTGAAACAGTTTAAAACACGTTTTTAATTCCGAGAGGTCGGGGGTTCGAATCCCTCAGGGCAGGACATAAAACGCATTTTAATCCCATTCGCAAGTATTTTGCGGATGGGATTTTTTTGGCGTAGTTGGGGCGCATCGGGCGGCTACATCTGAAACAAGGGTCCTTTGATCTCAAGTTCGGCGGCTTCGGCCAGTCGCTGAATTCCCTCGATGGCCAGGCTGACGGTGCTTTCGACATGGATAAAATCGGTGGCGCTGGCATCGAAGAGCAGATTGCCCTGGGCCGGGAATTCATCATCGCCATCCCAGAACAGAAATTTGATCGGCAGGCAGTCAAAGGAATTGATGCGATAACCGACATCGGCGTGGGCAAGGTTGACGCCGCCGAGGCGTTCACAGGCCCTGGCCAGCTTGTCAGGCTGGCCGGAAAAGGTCAGCGCAAAGGGAACGAGAACATTCTTTTCAAAAGCGGGGGCAAACGGAGAGGCGCCGCTGAGTTCGCGGAAGGGCACCCATTTGTCGCGAAAATGAGCCTGTGGCGAGACAAAGCCGAACAGGGTGTAGATATTGAGCTGGCTGACGACTTCCGCCGGCTGAAGATCGGCCAGGGTGACAATGTAACCGGTCTGGGAATGGATGCCGAATTTGCGGCCAAAGAGGGTCAGGGTCAGATAGTCCCCCTGAATCGTGATTTCAGGCAATGCTTTTAGTAGCTGTGACTGGTCCATCGCCAGAAATTTTTGACGCCAGTCAGCACAGGCTTTTAAATAATTATTGGTTGTATCGTTTAACATGATGGTCTCCTTCAATTTAAGTGTAGTCGCAGCGGGTGTTTTTCCGTCGTTGTCCGTTTCAGTTTAACAGGATTATTTGATTAACTCAACAAAAAAAACAACCGATAGATAAATCGGCAGTTTTGGCGTACAATCAAAAGAAAAAAGCTTAACGCTTGGGGGTGCTGGTTGCTGCGGTGGGATTGAATGAATTCAAAACATTTTAATCAATCCATCTGCGGTTTTTAGGACGATAACCCTTGACAAACTGCGCAAAATATCATATTATCGTAAAAAGACTCTTTGCACTGCATATTTTTCGACAGTACAAACTGAGCAGGCGATAAATTTTAAAGGCGGGAGCGTTTAAAATTTGTGGGGCCGGGTCACAAGGTGACAGCAGATGCGTATATTTGACATCTGTGGGACAGTAGTTTACTTGCTATTGTTTCACAGGTGTTTTTTTGATGGCACAAAAGAGACAAGGCATGGGAATTGCGGCTGTGGTGGAGTGAAAAAATCTCACTATTGGAGGCAAGATCATGGAAAAAAAGAATGGTACGAACAACGAAACCAGCAACGGCACGAAGAAAGAAACCAGCAACGCCAACCAACCGGTGTTTCTGAGCGTCTCCCAACTGGACAAAAGTTATGGCAGCGGCGCGGCCCGGGTCAAGGTTCTTGACGGGGTGACAACGAGCCTGGCGGCGGGGCAGATCTGCGTTATTCTGGGACCGTCAGGCAGCGGTAAATCGACCTTTTTAAATGCCGTCGGCGGTCTGGAACGGATTGATGGCGGCCGCATCATCATTGACGGGCAGGATATTTCGCGGCTGGACCCCGCCAGTCTGGGCCGTTATCGCCGTGATAAACTGGGCTTTGTGTTTCAGTTTTACAACCTGATCCCCAATCTGACGGTTAAAGAAAACATTGAGGTCGGTCAATATCTCAGCCAAAAGCCACTGGAAATGGACGCGCTGCTGCATACCCTGGGGCTCTGGGAGCATCGCGACAAGTTCCCCAATCAGCTCTCCGGGGGCCAGCAGCAGCGCTGCGCCATCGGCCGGGCGCTGATCAAGAATCCTGCCCTGCTGCTCTGTGATGAGCTCACGGGAGCCCTGGATTATCAGACCGCCAAGGAAATTCTGGCCCTGCTCGAAACCATCAATCAAACCTACCATAATACCATTATTATTGTCACCCACAACGAACCGATCAAGCAGATGGCTCATCGGGTGTTAAAACTGCATGACGGCCGGATTGTCACCGACGAGGTCAACGACCACCCGATTGCCGCCAGCGAGCTGCAGTGGTAAGGGGGGCGTGGTCATGAAAAATCCTTTGCGCAAGCGTTTCAAACGCGATTTGATCAGCAACCGCGGCCGCTATCTGGCGATCTTTGCGATGCTGACGGTGACCATTGCGATCATGTCGGGGTTTTTGGCGGTGGCCGATGGCGCCCAGACGGTGTTAGATCAGAACCGGGCCGATGCCAAGATCGAGGATGGCTCCTTTACCACCGCCGGGGCATTAAGCAGTGCCGCCCGGGCCGCCGCCGAAAAACGGGGCGTGACGATTTACCAGAATGATTATCGCGAGCTGCCCTTGTCAGATGATGCCACCCTGCGGATCTACCCGGAGCGGGCGGATATTAATCTGGTCACGATGATCACCGGGCGCCGCCCCGCGGCCGCTGACGAAATGGCCCTGGACCGGCTGTTTGCCGCGAGCTATGGGCTGGCCATCGGCGACACCGTGACCGTCGATGGGGTCCCGCTGACGATCACCGGCACCATCAGCCTGCCGGATTACAGCTCGCTGTTTAAAAACAATGCCGATCTGATGATGGATTCCTTTCATTTCGGGGTCGGTGTCGTCACCCCAGCCACCTTTGCGGGCTGGCCGGCCACTGACATCGTCAACGGCTATGGCTATCGCTTTGACAATCGCGATTTGAGCATCACCGCCCAGCGGCAGCTGGCCACCGCAATCAAGGATCAGCTGATCGCCAGCGGGGTGCTGCTGACCGGCTTTGTCAGCGCCGAGAACAACCAGAGCATCACCTTTATCGACGATGATATGGGTTCGGATGTGCCGATGATGAAGGTGCTGCTGTCGCTGATTATTCTGATCATGGCCTTTGTTTTTGCGATTGTGATCAGCAGCACCATCGACGCGGAAGCGGCGATGATCGGGACGCTGCTGGCCTCGGGCTATACCAAAGCGGAACTGCTGCGCCATTATCTGAGTATGCCGGTGGCGGTGACCCTGATCAGCGCGCTGCTGGGCAATCTGATCGGTTATCTGGTGATGCCGGATTTCTTTAAGGTGATGTACGACAGCAGCTACAGCCTGCCGCCGATGACGATTACGGTCAACCGCGAAGCGCTGCTGCTGACCACGGTCGTGCCGCTGGTGCTGATGGTGGTGATCAATTTTGTGACCCTGGCGCGGAAACTGGCGCTGTCACCGCTGCAGTTTTTACGGAAAGAACTGCACCAGAACCGCCACCGCCGGGCCGTCAAACTGCCGCGGATCTCCTTCTTTTCGCGTTTTCGGCTGCGGGTGATCTTGCAGAACAAGGCCAGTTATCTGACCCTGTTTATCGGGATCTTTCTGGCCAGTTTTATCCTGATGTTCGGGCTGGCGATCACGCCGATGATCAGCCATTATGTGGACAGCATTGAAGCCGCGGCGGTGTCGGACTATCAGTATCTGTTAAAAGCCCCGGCCGAACCGCAAAACCCCGGGTCGGCCGAAAAAATGACGGTGGCGGGGCTGGAAACCTGGTACCCGCCGGCCGCTAAAAACATCGAAGTGGCCTTCTGGGGGCTCCGGGAGGATTCCCGCTATTTTCCCGAATTGCCCCTGGCGGCGGACGAAACCGGGGTCTATCTGTCCGACGGGCTGGCTAAAAAGCTGGGCGCCACCGCCGGCGCGCGGCTGGATTTTGTCAATCCCTATACCAATCAGGAAGATACCGTCACGGTGTTGGGCATCGTCGACTATCCCGGGGGGCTGACGGTCTTTCTCAGTCAGGCCCAGCTCAACGCCCTGCTTGATCGCGAGGCGGACTATTTTAACGGCTATTTTTCCGATCAGGAATTGACCTTTGCCGATAGAAACGTGGTGGCGACGGTGATCACCCCGGCGGAGATGGCCAAATTCGGGGATCAGATGCTGTCCTCTTTTAATCAGCTGGCGCCGCTGTGTTTGTTTGCGGCGGTGGTCATTTATCTGGTGCTGATGGTGGTGCTGACCAAACTGGTGATCGACAAAAACGCCCTCTATATTTCCTATTTAAAGGTCTTTGGTTATGAGACCGCGGAAATCAGCAAGCTTTATCTAAGAGCGACAACCACGGTGGTGCTGGGATCGCTGATTTTGTCGCTGCCGCTGGTCAAGCTGGGGATTCAGGGCAGCTTTTACCTGGTCCAGCTGAAACTCAGCGGTTATCTGCCGGTCTATCTGCCGCTGTATCTTTATCCGCTGATTGTCGCGATCGGGTTGGCTTCCTACCTCGGCATCAATTTTCTGCAACTGCGGCGGATCAACCAGATCCCCCTGGCAGCGGCGCTGAAAAATCGCGAATAGCCGCCCCGGCGCGGTTGGGACTGGAAAAAGCGCGGCTTTTTTAGTATAATCAAGCAAGAAACGATAAATGACACAATGACGGGAGGAACAACGTGAACGAACGCTTAATTATTCTCGGGACCGGCAATGCGGCGGTGACCCGGTGTTATAATACCTGCTTTGCGATCCAGCAGGGCGAGGACTATTTTCTGGTCGATGCCGGTGGCGGCAACGGCATTCTGACCCAGCTGGAGCGGTCCGACATCAGTCTGACGCAGATCCATGAGGTCTTTATCAGTCATGGCCATACCGATCATCTGCTGGGACTGATCTGGCTGATCCGGATGATCATCGCCGCGATCAAAAGCGGCCACTATCAGGGCCGGCTGACCATTTACTGTCACGCCGAGCTGAAGAAAACGGCGCTGACGATTGTCAAGCTGATGCTGCCGGAGAAATTTGTCAAGCTGATTGGCGATCGGGTCGTGTTTAAGGTGGTCAAAGACGGACAGAGCAAGAAAATTCTCGGCAACAAGGTGACGTTTTTTGATATCCAGTCCGACAAGGCCAAGCAGTTCGGCTTTGCAATGACGCTGTCATCGGGGCGGCGGCTGACCTTTCTGGGCGATGAGCCCTATCAGGAGCACGAGTACCCCTACGCCTTTGGAACCGACTGGCTGCTCCATGAGGCCTTCTGTCTCTATGCCGAGCGGGAGCGCTTCAAGCCCTATGAAAAGGCCCATACCACGGTGAAGGATGCCTGTGTAATCGGGGCCCGGCTGGCCGTGGCCAACCTGCTGCTCTATCATACCGAAGATCGCAATCTGGCCCAGCGCAAGGCCCTGTACACCGCCGAGGGGGCGCCGTTTTTCGACGGCAACCTGCTGGTGCCGGATGATCTCGAGGCATTTGACCTTTAAGCTGACGACCGCAAAAAAGCGGGCTGGTTCCACCGCTTATGGTGAAACCGGCCCGCTTTGGCGTTGGCCGCCCCGGCCGGGGTTATTTCCGTTTTTGCCGGCGGGGCGTGTTCATAATCCTGATCAGAGTCTAAAACCATTCGGCCAGCCAGTTGCGCATCATATGAATTTCGTCACGCTGAGTGTCGCGGATGGTCTGGGCAAATGGAATTATTTCCTGATGGTCGGCGTAGTCGCTGGTGATCAGTTGTTGGGACATCATCACGGCATCCATATGGTGGAAAATCATATCCTGCAGGAAGGCCTGATCGACGGCGTCGCCTTTGAGATTGGTCAGATCCCGCATCATCGGCTGGTAATCAACCTGATGATCAATGTTGGGATACCAGCTGTCCAGCCAGCTTTTCATCTGGTTAATTTCGGCCGTCTGGGTGGTGATGATCGTGTCGGCGAATTGCTTCATTTCGGGCCGGTCGGTATTGGCTTTGAGGACCGTGGCTGAGGCCACCGCTTCCTCGTGATGGGCAATCATATGGACCAGATAATCATGCTCGCTTTCGATCGTCGCATGCATCATCCCCTCATCCATCATTTCCGTATCCATCATCCCGGCGCCCATCATGCCGCCGGACATGTTTTGAAAGTTGGGTTGCGTATTGTTGCCGGACAGCAAATAGATAATGTAGGTCATCATCCCGATCAGGAGCAGCAGGACCGCACCAAGGCTGACCCCGAGGATCACAAGGGTTGTTTTTTTCATCTCAGACACCTCCACTTCGTCGCGATTTATCGCGCGGTTTAACCTTGCCGCCGATCTGAGGGGTAAAACTAATCAATTCTGATACCTGGCCAGATCTTATATGATTAGTATAGCACGGGGCGGCTTTTTTTAATGTGATCGGGTCACATAATCAGCATGATTCTTTAATATTTTTTGAAGGTATTCTCGGTAGCGGGCCTAACTTAAACCTCAAATCCGATGAACCTGGTTTCGGCCCGCTTTCTTGGCGGCATACATGGCATGATCAGCCCGGGTAATGATGGTTTCCAACTGACAATCCCCGCGATAGACAGTTACCCCCAAACTGGCGGTAATGTGTTCCGGTTTTTCAAAATGAGCTTCACAGATCCGCATTCTGAGTTTTTCAGCAAAGTTCATGGCGCCAGTTTCATCGGTGTCCGGTAGGATGATAAGGAATTCTTCGCCGCCCCAACGTCCGACACTGTCAGTGGCTCGGATGCTGCTGCGTAAAATTTTGGCCAGTTCAACGAGAATGGCATCGCCAGCCTGGTGGTCGAAATGATCATTGACCCACTTGAACTGATCAACATCCAGAAGAATCACAGCAAAGGGAAGATCTGTCCGGTTGGATCGTCGGTATTCATTTTCTAGAAGATCATCCAATTTTGACCGGTTATAGAGTTGAGTCAGCTTGTCGGTTTGTGAAAGTTTGATGATTTCATCTCGTAGTTTTACTTGTTCTTATAATTTTAGACCATCAAAATAACAGGTAGAATATCATAGGTAGTCAACCAAGGACCTCTGCCCAGGCCTCCGGCTTAATGCCAGAGGCTTTTTTCGTTCCTGATTTATCACGTAACTCCAGGCGCTGGATCCGGAAGGTGAAGGCGCTATTTTTGTATCAATAATAAAAAATAGTAAGTTAAAAAAATAGTCGACCTGTACCATATTTGGAATAGCCCATGTGATAGGATTAGTTTTATTAAAACAAGGTGGTCAATATCGATATGAATAGCCAGATAAATTAAAATATTTCTGGCTTGGTATAAATTTATTGGATAAGGCAATGAAATGGAATAAATAATCCGAAATGACATGCTTTTTTAAATCGAAGAAAGAGTGGGGTTGAAATAATGAATATTGTTATCCATCGAGGCACCCATCAAATTGGCGGATGCATTACCGAAATATCCACGGACAAGACGCGCATTTTTATCGATATGGGTTCTGAGTTGCCCGATGAGAACGGGGATCAACAAGAGGAAACCTTTCTGGTTGATGGTGTAACCCAGGGTGAGAGAGCTTGTGATGCGGTCTTCTTCACCCATTATCATGGCGATCACATTGGCGGATTATCGGATATTTTTGATGGTGTGCCGCTTTATATGGGAGAAGCAGCCAAAGCAATCTATCTGATCCTGCAAAACCAGCTTCGCAATGGAAATCCAGAGCAGGTTGAGGCGGTTAACACCTTTACTGCCGGGGAAAAGATTGTGATTAACGATATCTGTATTACCCCGTACTGGGTCGATCATTCGGCTTATGATGCGTATATGTTTTTAATTGAAGCTGATGGAAAGCGCATTCTTCATACCGGTGATTTTCGCAATCACGGGTTTAGAGGGAAGGGGCTGCTGCCAATGCTTAAACATTATGTCGGACAGGTTGATGTTTTAATAACCGAGGGCACACAGTTATCCAGAAATCCGTTTGGCACCATGACCGAGCAGGCGCTTCAATTAAAAGCAAAAAAATTGCTCAAGGATTATAAATATGTCTTTGTCAGTTGTTCGTCCACCAACATTGATCGGATCGCCGCATTTTATGCGGCAACCCCAAGAGGCCGGTATTTTCTGTGTGATCATTATCAGCTTGACGTCATCAAGACGGCCAGGAAGTATGCCGGGGTGCACAGTTCACTGTATCAATTTGAGAAAGCCATGTCCCTGGGGAATAATTTGAAATCATCCATGGAAAAAAGAGGCTTTTGTATGCTGGTCAGAAGTGGCGTTAAATTCAAAAAAACAATGGCGTATTACAAAGAAAACCATCCGGATGAGACCTTGGTCATTTATTCCATGTGGGAAGGATACCTCAAACAGAAAAACAACCCCTTGGGAGCCATGTTAAAAGGTTTTAAAAATGTTGAGTACCTTCATACCAGCGGCCATGCAACGAGACAAGCCATTATTGATGTCTGTAACATCTCTGCTCCAAAAATCGGCATTATTCCAATACATAGCGAAAAGCCGGAGATTCTGGATGGTTTGGCATTAGCCTATCCCATCATCCACTTGAATGATGGTGAGAAATACGCTGTCTAGGTTGGGTTTGGGGCGGTTGCTTGTGGAGTGATTTGTAATTGAATTAGCATTCTGATGCTTTCAGCCAGACTAATCAACTTTTATAAGAAGGTGAAAGACAGTTGAGCGTAGGCTAGAGGGCGAATGGCAGAGTTATATATAGAACTTACAAGTGAAATTAAATAAGTTATTTTGAAGTAAACAAATAGGATTTAATGTGGTATGATGTGAAAAATTGAATGATGTTGAGAGGGGTTGTCGTTTTAGGATTTAGTTTTTCTATTTTGAAAGGGTCTATACGCTTTTATGTCTTCATTTATTTAAAAAAAATAAGAATTCAGGTGAATAGAATTGCAAACAGTTTTTTGTTTACCGGTATAGTTTAGTCCTTTTTAAAGTGAGGGAAGTGCTGTTGTGTTAAGAATTTGTGGACATTAATTAAATTTTCAGGAGGAAAATCAATGTGTGCTTTATCAGATAAATTTATAAAAGATTTGCAGCAAGGAGTATTGAAAAATTTACTAGAAGAAGTAAAAATGGATGATAACCTTTGTTTGGCAATACGAGAGAATTACATTAACATTTATTACAGAGGCGGAAATTTATTTAAAATAGCTTCTCAAGGAAATGGATACAAAATATTTTTTGATATAAATTATTTCAATCATAAACAAACAGTTCAATCGAATTTTGCGACAAACTTTAATAAAAATGGAACAATAGAAGAATACATTCAATCAATACCGTTGTTAAAAAGAGAAATGGATCTGTATTTTTATGAGAATAATAAGCTTGAAAGAGAATATCAACAAATTGTGTTAAGAGAAAACAATAACAGTAGTATTTCAAATGATACTGATTATTATATTGCCGACATTGAAAGTTCAAACACTGATAACGGGAGTAGATTTGACTTAATTGGTATCAAATGGGCCTCAACTGGACCAGCTAGGAGAACAGCGAAGGATATTTCACTTGTTTTAATGGAAATGAAATATGGTGATGGTGCACATGCAGGGTCAGCCGGCATTATCAAACATTTCGAAGATATTGAAAAATTTGCCAAGTCTGGTAAAATCAGCGCACTAATGGTGGACACTCAAACTAAGTTTAATCAGTTAGTAGAGTTGGGTCTAATTAATAACGTAAATAAACAAATTTTAATCAATACTGAAATCAAACCTGAATTTATCCTGCTGCTGGCAAATCATAAAGCTGCTTCGACTATTTTACACCGTGAGCTTCGGGAAGCAATAAAAAAATGTCCGGACATAGAAGAAAAGGTATCAATAAAAATAGCAACCTCTTCTTATATGGGTTATGGTCTTTATATATCGCAAATGATTGATTTAGCAGATTTTTTAGCGAATGGCATCGTTATTGAATAGATTGAAGTCATAAATAAAAGCCGAATCTTCAAAAATATTTTTTTAACAGTATGTTACGATTTAATAAAATCATAGCATGCTGTTTTTTTAGTTAATAAAAAAACAATCCACCCATCCCATATTCGTCACACCCCTTTTGTTATAATATTTTTATACCAATAAAAAATGAAATAAAAACCTGATCATTGAAAATTGAATAGTCGAAATTTAAGACATTTCCCAAAATTCTTTTCCCAATCAAACTATTTTTTGGAGATCTCTATGCAAAAATGCAAAATCTATCCAATAGAATTCATTTCTTTTGACGGTCAGTCTCACAGCAACGGCTGCGGCGATGGCCAGCTCATCAGCGAACCAATCCTATACAAAAAAGATGCCGTAAAAATGATTCGTGAGCTTAAAATAAAAAAACAGGAGAACTTTTAGATGATAAAAACAATTGAGTATGCAGATGGTTCAAAGTATGTCGGTGAAATTATAAATGAAATGAAAAATGGTCAAGGGACGTTAACCGGGTATGGAATAAGCGAAGGGTTAACGTATGAAGGTGAATGGAAAAACGACAAGTTACACGGGCAAGGCACCTATGCTTTTGCAAATGTTGAAACCTATGTAGGGGAGTTTAAAAATGGCGTGATAGATGGTCACGGGACATTAACCCAATACGCCGGCTATCGCTATAACGGCCGCGGACCGGATATTAAGGTGAAGGGTTCGGTATATGACGGTGAATTTAAAGATAGTGTCAGTCACGGTCAAGGTACATGCACTTATGATGATGGCTCACAGGAGGAAGGGATTTTTGAAAATGGTATCTACATCGGCAAGTGACACCAAGCACTGGAGCCAAAAGGTGAAGCCGGATTTATTATCATTTAATGTTCAAAAACAGCACGTCATAAAAAAAGTCAACCCATATCATCGATCACAGTTAATGTGATAAGATTAAAATTATTGAAACAAGGAGGCCAAAATGAATATACAGATTAATGCAAATGTTCCCATTTTCAAAGAAATCGATGCACTGGTGATTGAGCTAAAAACATATCATTTTTGCAGTGTGGATGAATACAATAAAAAGATCGGATCCGGTGAGCTGGTTAAAAAACCGGTCATGGCGGATGATTTTGAGTTTGCCGCCAAAAACCCCGGACATCCGCTGGCGCTGAATGTTCGAATGAAGCGCATTCGCTGTGGTGATGATATTCTTAGAAAAGTGCGGGAATTAGAGTCGGTGGTCCCCGATGAAACCCTTGCCGGGATCCATGAGCTATTATTCGATTGTTGTCCCACCATTCGCTTGTCAATGGCCGAAGCCCTGTCAATCATTCCAAGCAAGGATTCCATTCCCCATTTGAAAAGGCTGGCCGAAACGGAAACTGAATCCCCAATGGTTAAAAATGCTACCGACCAGGCATTGGCAGCCTGTGAAAATTTTGCGATGAAAGCGTAGGATCACGGTGGAAAATAAAAAATAAAATTGCTGTATGTACTGGACATCCTCAAGGAAACCGATGAAAAGCATCCGATGACGGCCAATGAAATATGTCAGGCACTGAAAGCCTATGGCATCGCTGCCGAAAGAAAGTCGGTCTGCAGGGATATTAATGCCCTCATGGAATACTACAATAATGAAAATGATTTTGGGTACGACATTATGCTCTCCAATGATAATAAGCAGGGCTACTACATGTGTAGCCGAGACTTTGAGGATTGGGAGTTGAAAATTTTAATCGATGCGGTGTGGCAGGCAAAATTCCTGACCCACAAGAATTCAAAATCCCTGGCCTATCGATTGGGTTTATTGGCAAGCGCGGAAAGCCGAAAAGTATTGCAGAATGTAACCCCGGTTAAATCGTACATAAAATCAAACAATTTTATGATTACCGAGCATATTGATATGCTCCTGTCAGCCATTCGTAAAGGCCGGAAAATAAAGTTCCAGTATGAATTTACGGATACAAACATGGCTAAACAGACTAAATACGACGGCTTGGAATATTTGGTCAACCCTTATTCGCTGGTATGGCGCACGGACCACTATTATCTTGTCGGAAATTATGAAAAATACAGCAACGTATCGTTCTACCGGCTTGAGCGGATCAGTAATTTGGCCATCACGGACATGCCAATAAAACCAGCCGAAGACATAGTGGGGGCTAATCCGTCCCAGAAAATTGAAGATTTAGTAGCACACAGCCTGTACAATTTTGTCGGGGCGAAAATTCATCTAGTATTGCGCGTAAAAGCAGCCATGGTGGATGAGATTCTGGATTACTTTGGCGAGACGATTAAATTTGAAAAAAGAGAGCATGATTTTTTTGATGTCAGGGTGGAAGTGAATGATGGCGAAGGTCTTTATTATTGGCTGCTGCAGCATGCCGACAATGTTAAAGTCATAACCCCGGATAGTGTTCGAACAAAATTATTGGATAAAGTCAAAAAGATAGTGAATCTATATGATGAGCTGTGAGGTAATGAAATGAAAAAAGTCATAACATTTGGTCTGGACCAGCATGAAAATATGTGCCTTGCCAATCTCATCGCGCCAGAAAATTTCACGGTGCAGAAGGCCGAAATTTCGGTAGACCTTATTGCCTATCCCGGCTTTTTATTTATCATTAACCCCGAGGCCATGAATGATGACGAGTTTAATGATGTCATGGATTTCTATTTATTGTTTTCAATCGATGAAATTTCGGAGACCTTGGTATTTATCAGAGATATTACGTTGCCGGAAGCCTTGAAAGAAAAATTCTTGGTCTATGCTGATTTTTCAGAATTATTGCCGGAGCTGGAAAATATTCTCTTATCGGCCTATCAAAACGAGTCGGTGCAATGACAGCTTTTACGGAAGCTGTCATTAGCTTCGCCAAAAGAAAAAATCGATCCGTTTAATATGGATTCATTAAATAAATGAAAGCGGTGAAAGCATGGAAAATAATATCATGGATGGAATTTTTGGATTATGTGTCGGAGATGCGCTGGGGGTTCCGGCTGAATTCAAAAGCAGAGAAGAATTAATGGCTGATCCGGTGGTTGATATGCGCTCTTATGGTTCGCATCGGCAACCGGCCGGTACCTGGTCCGACGACACCAGCCTGACACTTTGCCTAATCGACAGTCTGGCCCAGGGCCTTGATTACAATGATATCATGATTAAGTTTTTAAGCTGGCTGGAAACCGGTGCCTATTCGCCCTTTGGCGACGCTTTTGATGTGGGCAATGGCACCGAAGAAGCCATTATGCGGTTTAAACATGGCACCCCGGCCCTGGACTGCGGCGGCACCGCTGGAAGCAACAACGGCAATGGGTCCCTGATGCGGATATTGCCGATGTTGTACTATCTGCAATCCATTTATGGGAAAGATTTAACCAAACATGTCGATGCCATGAACATTCTGCACAATGTCTCAGCGCTGACCCATGCCCACAAACGCAGTTTCATTGGCTGCGGCATCTATATTTCGGTGGCGGCCATGATCACAGACAGCGACAGCCTGCAATCAGGTATTGAACAGGGCATAGGCAAAGCCTTTGACTATTACTCGGCGCATCATGAATTCACCAGGCAACTCCAGTATTTCAAGCGCCTAAGGGAAGAAGGCTTTGGCAGCCTCAATGTGGATGAAATTAAAAGCACCGGCTATGTGGTCGATACCCTTGAGGCGGCGTTGTGGTGTTTGCTAAACACCAAGAGTTATAAGGACTGTGTTTTATTGGCTGTGAATCTGGGCCGGGATACGGACACAGTTGCCGCGGTGGCAGGAAGTCTGGCCGGACTCTATTACGGCTATGACAGTATTCCCAGAGAATGGCTGTCAGCCATTCAGAAAAAAGAATATATTGAAAGCCTCTGCAATCAGTTGGAGCAATCATTGATCGCCAACTGAATTATATAGAACAACCCTAACAAAAATGAAGAATACACTATCCGGAGGTTACTATGAAAAAATGCAAAATATTTCCTATTTCTTTTGTATCAGAGGATTCCCTCAGACATGGAAATGATTATTATGAAGGTGTCATAAAAGAGAACCGTATCTATTATCGGTTTCTTGATTATGGCGATGAGAAAAGCCTGCTTCCTACATATCAAGAGGATTTTTGGAGTTTATGGGTCGAGGATAAAGAAACCCCTGAAAAATTTGTAGGTTCATTTACAGATCCAAAGGAAGAAAAAGAATTACAAGTCAAGGATTTATATTGGACCAAACACGAGAGGATTCCAGATCTGTTTCAAAGATGGTGGCGTGGCTCTACTTCAGATTTACAACCTCTTAAAAACCAGAAAAAGGCAGTTGAAGCTTTTATTCCATACGAAAGCGGTCTAATCCGCTTTGAAGTGGACGGTAAATTCGGGTTTGCTGATAGTGAGACAGGCGAAATCAAAATTAATCCTATCTGGGATTATGCTGATGATTTTTATCGGGGCGTGGCCAGGGTAGTATCCGGTTGCTGTGTTGAATATGTCCTGGATTTTTATGGTATCAGTTTTAAAACCCAGGGTGGCAAAACCGCGTATATCAATACTGGAAATCTCCGGGCTGTGCCTGCTTACACCGATATTATCAGAGATGTACCCGAATCAAATATTAGCTTGGAACATAAAATGATAAAACATCCTTCGGATAATACCAGGGGTTTAAGCGACGTGCCGAAATCCTATATTTTATATGAAAAAATGATGATCCATGGAGCTTTAGAGCTAAAGAACAAAATCAAATGTAATTATCGTATTTATTCTTATCGGTTGGAGCTTGAGGAAGGAAAGATCTATAATAATATGGGCCTTCATGCCGTTAACACAGATGACGGCATGAAGTATGGGGAAGGAGTGATCTATAATAACAAGGTTTATGATTTCAATAAAAACTCAAAGAGTCTCGGCTTGGTAGAGCCTCAAATTAAGCATGGAGCGTTTAAAAGGAGTAAAGTTGACGTCTTTTTAGATCCGGATTCAGACCAATTGGTTCAGATGGAAGTAAATGGGAAATGGGGGTGTTTCAGTTTGTATACCGGTAGAATCATCATCGAACCTACCTGGGATTATATGGATGATTTCGACGGTACATATACCCGTGTTATCAGTGACTCTGAAAATACGATGCATCTAAATGATAAAATGGAATTGCCTTTACCGGAAGGAAAACATGGCGTTATCGATCGTTGCAATAACATCGTCATTTCACCGGTTTATGATAAATTGATTTTTTTCGATGATCAGTACTTTATGGTAATAAAAAATGGAAAGAAGGGTTTGCTGAACAGACAAAATGAAGTGATCATTCCATTAATTTATGAAGAGATGGGTGCCATCAGCATAAATTCTGAAGATCTTTTTTTTATCGTATCAAAAGATAAAAAGAAAGGCGTGATTAACGGTCAAAATGAAATGGTGATTCCACTGATTTATGATGATATAAAACGCATCAGTTATAAAATAGCTAAATCGTGCAAAGAACATTACTTTATAGTGTCAAAAGATAAAAAGAAGGGCCTGATTAATCTACAAAATGAAGTAATTATTCCGATTCAATGGGACGAATTTTTTACTTATAACGAAGATGGTGAGAGTGATATGTGTTATAGAGATTATCCTTTTCCTGGTGATGACTATTATGATTCTTTTGCCGATTGTATTGGATTCGATATCGGGAAACTAATATATGTAGTGGGTAAAGATGAAGCTATTCCTTCATTCCCATCGGGTAATGAAAAAAGGTTTGATGCTTACTCGAAAAATGATGCCGGTATAGCTCCGATGAGTACGAGAAAGTATGGCATTTATGGCCAAGATTTTAATTTGATTGTACCCGTTGAACTGGATCGTCGACCGGTATTTTGTCGCAATTTGAAGGTTAAGGATAGAGAAGATTATGCATTTCATCGGGAACAGGAACATCCCTATATGATTTTAAAAAAGAGCGGAAGGTTCGGATTTATTTCATCAACAGGTGTAATAATCAGTGAACCCGTTCTTTTGAAAAAAGATGCGGTGAAGATTATTAAAGAAAAATGGCAGCAGGAGTCAGATGAATATTTACGAAGTGTTTTAAAAGAAATGGAAGAGGATTATTTAGGTTATCATGAAGAAGGATCATCGAACTATGAAAACTCCGATGATTATTGGATGACACGTTATACCCCCCAGTTGATAGAGGTATTCGAGGAAAGTAAAGAGCCGGAATTACAAATCTTAGCCAGTGAAATGGAAATGGAATTAAACAAGTCGAGTATAAAAAGGGTAAAGGAGCTGTTCGTTCAAATACAGCAAATACTTGAAGCACGATAAAAAATCTGCTCAGTTTTTGTGTTTGGATTAGATGCCGCCACTTATAAATTTCTGTAATATTGCGTTTTATCAGCCACAGTGCCACGATATGAAAATAGTATTGGCACGAACAAACAAAGCCTTTGGCAGTTTTTGGGCTGCCAGAGGCGCTATTTAAAGGAGCTAATATTTAACCTTAACCTGCTGATAACGTCAAACCATTGTCTTTATTGAGGATTTATTGTTGCAGAATGGTATAAAAAAGACATTCTGCAACAGTTTAAAAAAACGTTTTTAATCCCCCAAGGTTCTGACCATGTGCCTATAAGTTTAAAATCTGCATTTTAAACCTCTTCAGATTTTATTTTATCTGATCTTTTTAAAAAACTATGGAGTAGGCTTAAAAAGAATTGATCACTATTATTATGCAATGGATCGATGCCAAAAAAATTCTTGATTTTATTTAGTCTGAATATTAGAGTGTTTTTATGAATGAAAAGATCTTGACTGGCAATACTTAAATTGAAATTACTTGTTTTAAGAGTGTTAAAATTATCAATTAAGACTTCTCGAAGTTGCTGATCCATCAAATCAGCAATGGCACTATAAATATTGTTTTGTTCCAAAATAGGTATCAGTGAAGTAAAGTATTCTTCCAAATAATTAAAAAAATCCTCGCCAGCATAATTATTGCGCTGCATCCAGCGACAATGTTTAAAACCAGAAGAATAATTATCAAAATTATTTTGGAGCGATCCTCTGTAATATTTATAAAAAATCTCCCTTTTATCAAATACATTGCTAACAGTATCAATAAAATTTTCAAGTTCGTGATTGATGCGGAGGATAATTTCGTCCTGATTTATTTGTACATATTTATAAATTAAAATGTTGCCTTCATGCGTAGTGAATATCATATCATTTTCATGACACAGGTTATGTAACTCTAAAAGAAAAAGCTTATCATCGGAGTAAATTCTGTTGCTTAACTCAAAAAGTATAGGAACTCTGAATAGATTGATATTATATTTCAAACGTTGTGCCAATGCTCTTAATTCATCGGTGTGTTTGGTTTCAGAATATAAAAGGTAATCTCTGAAAAGCTCTCGTTCACTGCTTTTTTTAATAATATTATGTTGATAGTCGTCATATTCTAACATTGTTTCAAAAGCCATTTTTGCAATGACAATAGCGGGACGTACTTCGTGTGGAATCCCGGTAATACCTATTGCCCCCATCATTTTATTTTTATACACAATGGGTACATCAATACCCGGCTTTACGCCAAAATATTTTTTAACATCTTCAGGGGTTACAAAAATTATGTCACGGCCTTCTTGCATCATTCGATAAGAAGCTTCATGAAAACCTCCGACTCTTTCTGTTTCAGTTGCTGCGATGATCATACCATCTAGATTCATAACAATAAAATTATAATGTGTATAACTTCGTGCATTTTCGATGAATCGTTCAGAGAAAAACTTGTCAAGCATTTAATCAGCTCCTTTCCAAGATATCTTTAATTATATCTAAAACCCTATTTAAAAGATATCATAAATATTGAAAAATCAAAAAATAAACATTTTCATCATATTGTGTCGATATTCAAAATTTGTATCGATACCACAAATATTAAGAGTATTTATTGTTTCGAATAGACATTGTTTTACGATTTTAATTTGGGGCTGTTTTTTTAATATAGTAATAATGAATTATTATTGTTACCTGAAAACATTTACAAATATAAAGTTAAAATATAATATTTTAGGTAATTGCGAAATGAAAAAGATTTAGAGCTCAGAGAATTCGGCGGTAAGAAACAGACAGACTTCATGAAGTCAGAAGGGAAACGAACAACAAAGCGAAGAAAATGTTGCAGAAGATGAAAAAAAGGCGCAAAAACAAAAGCTGGACAAAGAAGATAAAAAGTCCAACTAGGCAACGAGTGGTTTAAGACTGCGTAAGTACTGATGCTGATGAATATTATCGGAAAGAATTGCAGTAATCAGCTGGGTAATTCCGGCCAACAGCAAGTCGGCGTGAAGTGTTTTGGCATTCTGAGTTTTACGGTTGGCCAGACAGAAACTGTCTTTGAAATGATTAATGGATTGTTCAACAACACCCCGGATTTTATAGATCCGAGCCCATTCGAGTGTTCCGCGAAGGGTACCGGGGTAGGCCCGGAGATTCTTTTCAGGATAGATGTAAAACATCCGACCACAGGAAGACGAAGTACAGGGATTTTCACAGAAACACTGACGTTTAGCTTTCCCGGCTTCCTGTTTGATCCATTTTGTTTTGGGACAGGTGAATTTAAACCGAACCAGGCCGTTCTTTCGTTTGGCCCGCCCTTCAGATTTCATGGGAAGTGACGGATCGTTTGGACAACAGGGAATGTGC